>JBIJBO010000102.1:0-13009 GCA_044345215.1 Prosthecobacter sp.
CCGCCGCCCAGAAATCGGCCGCCGAAGCCCCGGGCAAGGGACCTGACGTCAACGCCTCCTTCAACGAGGCCCTCGCCAAGGTCAATGAACTTGCCCAAAAGGGTGACAAGGACGCCCAGTATGCCCTTGCCCACTGGGGAGTGCTGAGCAACAGCAACCTCAATGAGGTCGTCGACCTCTACCGCAAGGCCGCCGCCCAGGGCCAGGTGCTCGCCAAGGCCGAACTCGCTCAGGTCCTGCTTCAGGCCGGCCAGCAGAACGAGGAAGCCGTCAAGGAAGCCGTCAAGCTGATCACTGAAGCCGAGGCCGCCGACAACAAGGTGGCCCGCCGCCTGCTTGCGCAGCTCCACCTCGGCGGTGTCGGCGGCGTCGAGCAGAGCCTCGACAAGGCCCGCGCACTGCTTGAAAAAGGCAGCAGCGCCGGCGACGGCGAGGCGACCCTCAACCTCAGCCAGCTCTACTCCGTCGGTGCTCCCGGCCTGCCCAAGGACGACAAGAAGTCGCTCGAATACCTCATCAAGGCCAGTGAGCAGGAAAACGCCGTCGCGATGTCGACGTACGCCGCGCGCCTGTTCGACGGCGACCCCGCCGGCAGCGCCCAGCTGGTGAAGAAGGATCCGGAAAAGGCCAAAAAGATGTTCGAGGACGCCGCCGCCAAGGGCTTCGCCGCCGCCAACCGACTTCTCGGCGCCATCTACGAAAACGGCATGGGAGGCACCGCGCGCGACCCCAAGAAGGCCGTGGAATACTACACCAAGGCCGCCAACGGCAACGACGCCCAGGCGCTGTTCCGCCTCGGCAACTACTTCGAGGCCGGCCTGGCCCAGGGCGAAGGCGACAAGGCCGAGACGATCATCCAAAAGAATGACAAGAGCGCGCTCGACCTCTACCGCCTGGCCGCTCAGAACAACCTGCCCGAAGCCTTCTACAACGTCGGCGTCTACTACGAGACAGGTACCGTCGTCGACAAGGACCCGGCCAAGGCCTACACCTTCTTCCTGCGCGCCGCCAACAGCGGCCTCGCTCCCGCCCAGTTCCGCCTCGCCGGTCTCTACCAAAGCGGCAACGGTGTCGCCCAGGACGTGGTTGCCGCCAAGGCCTGGTACCAGATGTCCGCCGACCGCGGCAACGCCGCCGCTCAGCTGGCGCTTGGGCAGATGTATGAAGCCGGCATCGGCGGCGGTGGCCCGCAGCCGGAAGCCGCCGCCCAACAGTACAGCAACGCCGCCGCCCAAGGCGTGCCGCTCGCCATGCTGCGCCTCGCCAGCCTCGCCGAGCGCGGCCTCAACACCGCCAAGAACCAGCCCGACCTCTCCCGCGCCCTAGCCTGGGCCGACATGGCGGTCGACGCCTCCAACAAGGCCGAACTCGCCGTCAACTACCGCGACGAGCTGAAGGGAAAGATGAAGGCCGATCAAATCGCCGAAGCGAAGAAAATCTATGACACGATGAAGAAGTCCGCCACCGACGGCGCAGCAACCCCGGCCAAGGGTCGCTGAAAAAACTTTGTCATAAATCGCTTGTCAAAACAGGCGAAGTAGGTATTCTCCGGCTCCCCCAAAAAGGGGAGCCGGTTTTCTTTTCCGGGGCATTAGCTCAGTTGGTAGAGCGTCTCAATGGCATTGAGAAGGTCAGCGGTTCGAATCCGCTATGCTCCACCAAACCGCGCGCCTGTGAACAGGCTCGTTGACAAGGAAACCAACTATGGCTTTGCATTTGCCCACCCCCGCGGCGATGACTTGACCGCCACCCCAAACCGCAACGCAAGCCCGTGAGTTCCCCGCATTCCCCTGAGCCCCAGAAGAAGTCCCTGCTGGGCCGCCTGAAAGCAGGCCTGAAAAAAGTCATCGGCCTTGGCGACAGCGGAAAGAAGGAGAAGGCGGCGGCCAGGGAGAAGCCCTCGCAAGAGGTCCCTCACGCCGCCAAGATGCACCCGCATCCGCGTGCTCCCCAGCCCGCCGGCGACCGCCCCGCCCGTCCGCGTGGCCCCAAACCCGCCGGCGACGAAGCTCGCGGCGAACGCCCGGCCCGGCCACCTCGCCGTGAGGGCGACAGGTCCGAACGCGGTGGACGCGGACGCGGCCGTGAACGCAGTGCCAGCGAAGAACCCAAGTCGCCGATCAAGAATTACGAGGCGCTGCCGCCGCCTCCGGCTCCGCCGGTGCCGGAAGGCCCCTACCCGGAGGCCTTTGAAGTCCTGGGCCTGGCACCTGGCGTGCTCGCTGGCATCCGCGATACTGGCTACACCAAGCCGACCAACATTCAGGAGCGCGCCATCCCGGTGGTGCTCGAGGGCCGCGACGTCGTCGGTGCCTCGCAGACCGGCACCGGCAAGACCGCCGCCTTCGCCCTGCCGACACTCAGCCGTCTCGGCGCACCCGGCGGCTTCCGCTGCCTGGTGCTAGAACCGACCCGCGAACTCGCCGCCCAGGTGGTCGAGCAGTTTGAAAAGTACGGCAAACACACCGGCCTGCGCACCCTGCTTGTGCATGGCGGTGTGGGCTATGACAAGCAGCGCCGTGGCCTGCAGGAAGGCGTCGATGTCGTGGTGGCAACGCCCGGCCGCCTGCTCGACTTCATGCAGGACGGCACTGCCAAGCTCGATGGCATCGAGGTGCTGATTCTCGACGAGGTTGACCGCATGCTCGACATGGGTTTCCTGCCGGACGTGCGCCGCATCGTCGAGCGCACGCCAAAGACGCGCCAGACCCTGTTCTTTTCGGCCACCATGCCACCGCAGATCAAGACCCTGGCGGACTTCGCGCTCCAGGATCCGGTCAGCATCGAGATTGGCATCCGCTTCTCGCCCGCCGAGACGGTCAGCCACTTCATGTATCCGGTGGCGAGCGACCAGCGCGAGGAACTGCTGCTGGCCATCCTCCAAAAGACCCATTTCGACAGTGTCATGATCTTCACCCGCACGAAGATGCAGGCCGACCAGCTCTATGGCGCGCTCAAGCAGTCGGGCGAGTACAAGGTAGCCGTCATGCACTCCGACATTCGCCAGACCGAGCGAGAGAAGGCCCTCAAGGGGTTTCGCGACGGTGAGTTTGAAGTGATCGTCGCCACCGACCTGGCGGCGCGCGGCCTCGACATCAGCGGTGTCACCCACGTCATCAACTACATGGTGCCGGAAAATTCCGAGGACTACGTGCACCGCATCGGCCGCACCGGCCGCGCCCAGAAGGAAGGCGATGCCTTCACCCTGTTCAGCGCCGAGGAACTGCCCTACGTCGCCTCGATCGAGCGGCTCATCAGCCAGAAAATCGAGCGCCGGAAACTCGAGGGCTTCAACTACAAGTACACCACGGTTCTCGACGAGGAGGACAAGGCCCGCGCCATCCTTCACGGCCGCAAGAAGAAGCGGCGTTGACGGCGGCGCGCCCCGCGGCTTCCTTGCCTTCATGAACCGCCCGCGTGCCCTGACCCTGCTGCTGGCCCTGGCCGCCGCCACCCCGGGCGCCGCCGAACTGCTCCTCAATACACCCGTCATCGAGGTCAATCCACGTCCTGAGGACGAAACGATCCGGGTCACCTTCCATTTCACGAACAAGGGCGCCAAGCCCGTGCGCGTGCTCGGCCTCGAAAGCGCCTGCTCCTGCCTGAGCGCCGACCTCGACAAGGCGGTTTATCAACCCGGTGAAAAGGGTGCCGGCCACGCCGAATTCAAGGTGTCCAGCTTCATCGGCGTGCACGAAAAGACGCTCCACGTGCAGACGGATGATCCGGATCAGGCGGAGTGGGTCGTCCCCTTCCGCCTCACCGTGCCGGAAATCCTGCGCATCGAGCCAAAGACCCTGCAATGGTGGGTCGGCGGCGAGGCCAAGGCCCAAGTCACGCGGGTGACGGTCACCGGAGACGATCCCATTCGCATCACCGGCATCACCTCGACGCGCGAAAACGTCGAGTTCAACTGGCGCGAAATCCAGCCCGGCCGCGAATACGAGGTGAGCGTGCGACCGAAGTCGACCGCCGAGGTTATGCTCGGCGCCCTGCGCATCGAGACCGACAGCCGCATCCCGAAATACCGCCGGCAAATGGCCTTCTTCTCCGTCTACCGCAAATCCGAGGGACAACCCTGAGCCATGCTGCGCGCTCTCTTCCAAGCCTGGGTCCTCGCCGGCGCCACCCTGCTCGCCGCCGCCGCAACGCACCTGCTGCACCCGCGCGCGCCGGCGCTGCATCTGCAGGAAACGGTTGTCCGGGAGGACGAAGTCACCGTCGCCCGTGTCGCCGCTGAGTGGCACAATCAGGTGATTTGGCTCGATGCCCGTCCGGAGGAACAGTTTCGCGAGAGCCACATCCCGGGAGCGAGGCCGCTCAATGAGCAGCAGTTTGACAGCCAGCTCGTCGAACTCTTCGAACGGCTGCAAACCGCGGATCGTCCGGTCGTCATCTACTGCAGTGGTGAGCGCTGCGAGGCGGCGCGGCGCGTGCGCGAACGGCTGCTGCAGGTTGTCCCCCTGGAGCGCTGCTTCATCCTCAAGGGCGGCTGGCCCGCCTGGAAGGCCGCCCAGCCATGAGCCTGCTGCCGCACCATCGCGCCCATGATGTTCGCGCCCTTGCTGCCGGCTGGGCCGCCGTTGCGCGCGTGGCCGGTCTGCGCCGGCAGGTGCTGGCGCGGATCGACGGCTTGGACGTGGTCTGGTATGAAAACCGGCGCGGTACCGGTCCGGCCTGCTACATCTCCGCCGGAGTTCATGGCGACGAGCCGGCCGCAGCCTGGGGGTTGCTCGCCTGGGCCCAGTCCAACACGTCGTGGTTGCGCGTGCATCCGGTCGTGCTCCTCCCCTGCCTGAATCCGCACGGCCTGGCGCTCAACACCCGCGCTGACGGTCGCGGGCTCGACCTCAACAGGCGCTTTCACCTGGAGGACGACGCCGTCTGCGGCCCTTGGCGGCAGGTGGCCTCGTCACGGCCTTGGCGGCTCGCGCTCTGCCTGCACGAGGACTATGACGGCCAGGGGGCCTACGTGTACGAACTTGGCGCGCATCGTGGCATCCATGCAACAGCCATGCTTGCCGCGGCAACCCGCGAAATCGGCATCGACCCGCGCAGGCGCATCGATCACTCCAAGGCGTGCGCGGGCGTCATCCGCCGCCGCCGCTTGCCCATCCACCTGCAGGGCCTGCCGGAGGCGTTGGTTCTCCACCAACTCGGCTGCCCGCTGACCCTGACCTTTGAGACCCCCTCGGAATTCGACCTCGACGCGCGGGTGCGTTCGCAGGCTTCGTTCGTCGACGCAGCCCTGGCGTCGTTCAGCGCCTGAGCACGAATTCCTTGGCATTGAGCAGCGACCAGGCAATGTCCTCGAGGGCGGCACGGCGATCCTTGGCCGAGGCAAGCACGGCGGTCATGATGCGCGACTCATCGGGCGTCGGCGCGCGCGTCAGCAGGCTCCAGTACAGCTCCTCCACTGCCGCCGCAGCACCCTCGTCGCGGGTCGCCAGCCGGGCCGCGAGACCAGTCTTGGCCCCGAGCGCGCCGGCCACCACCGGCCCGCTGATGAACTGGAAGATCTGACCGATGCTGGTGTCGCCGGCGCGCTCGCATTCGCAGCTCAGCTCGCGCTTGGGCCGGCCAAACTGCACCAGAAAGGCCTCGGCCGACATCGGGTCGGGGCTGCCCCGGCCGCTGCGCGGCCCGGCCAGCTGGGCGGCGCGCAAACCGGCCTGGCCATCCTTCAGCGCCGGCCTAGCACCGAGAGCTTGGTGGATGGAATCGAAGAGCTGCTCGGCCGAAAGCCGGCGTGGCAGGTTGTGGGAGTAATTCGTCTCGTCGGCGGCGTTCGTGGCATTCGTGGCGCTGTCGAGCTGGTAGGCACGGCTGAGCATGACCTGACGGATCAGGTGCCGCAGATCGAAGCCGCTGGCGACCAGCTCGCCGGTCAGTTCGTCGAGCAGGCGCGGGTGGCTGGCCGGGTTGGTCAGGCGCAGGTCATCAACCGGATCGACGAGGCCGCGGCCCATGAGGTGGAACCAAATGCGATTGGCCTGGGCCTTGGCGAAGAGCGGATTGGCGGGGCTCGTCAGCCAGGCGGCGGCGGCCTGCAGGCGGTCACCGCCCTCCTTGAGTGCAGGCAGTTCATCGCCGAGAAAACGCGGCTTCGCGGCCTCGCCGGTGCGCGGATTCTGGACGCCGAGTTTGGGATTCAGGAAGACCACCTGCTCGCCGACAAACTCATGCTTGTCACTGCGGTCGCGGCGCTTGTTGTCGAGAATCTGGTAGTCGACCTCGCCGAACACCGCCGACCAGTTGTAGTAGTCATCCTGGGTCCAGCGGTCGAAGGGGTGGTTGTGGCATTCCGCGCACTGCAGACGGGTGCCGAGAAAGACCTGGGCGGCGGCGACGGCGCGCGCGGAGGCCGTGCGGTTGGCGCGGTAAAAGTTGGCGGGTGGCTCGGCGTAGGTGCTGCCGCGGGCGGCGATTAGGTCGCGCACGAAGGCATCGATCGGCCGGTTGCGGGAGATGGCGTCGCGAATCCAGCCGTGAAAGGCGGCCATGCCCTTCTCGTCGAGCGTGCGGCTTTCCACCTTGAGCACGTCGGCCCACTTGAGCGCCCAGAAATCGGCGAACTGCGGCGAGGCAAGCAGGCGGTCGACAAGGCGCGCACGCTTGTCCGGCGTGCGGTCAGCGACAAAGGCGCGGGCCTCCTGCGCGGGCGGGATCAGGCCGGTGAGATCGAGCCAGGCGCGGCGCAGGAAGACCTCGTCCGGGGCGAGCCCGCTCGGGTTGATGCGCAGCGCCTGCAGCTTGTCGAAGAGATGCCGGTCGATGAAGTTGTGCGGTGCCGGCCGCGACCAGGCAAACCCAGGCCGGTCCTGGAGTAAGGTCAGGCGCACCGGCACGGATTGATCCAGATAGCGCACGAGCACCGTCGGCTCGCCGAACTGCAGCCGCCGCACGTGACCGCTCGGACTGACCTCGACGAGGCCGTTCTGCAGCGGCTCGTAGACGGCGCGGGCCGTGACATCGCGGACGCTGCCATCGGCGAAGTGGGCGCGGGCACGCAGTTGCACCCCTTTCTGGGATTCTTCGATCAGGGCCTCGGCGGGCGAGACTTCCAGGCGGCTGAGACGCACATCCTTGTCCGTGGCCGCCGGCAGGCCGGCCGCGATCCAGTCGCGCAGCACCTGATACTCCCAACCCTTGGGATCAAGCCTTTTGCCGCCCTCGTGGGCGAGCTGGTTCGTGCCCTTGAGCAGGATCAGACTCTGTTCGGGACGAAAGGGGTTGACCCGGCGGCCGGCGATGTCGCGGCTAAGCGCGGCATGGTCCGCAGTCATGTCCTCGCCGCGCAGCGACAGTTTGAAGCCGCCCTTGCCGGTGGCGTTGCCGTGACAGGTGCCGAGGTTGCAACCGGCCTTCGAGAGGGCGGCCATGACGTCGTTGCGAAAGGAGGGGGGCTCGGCGGCGCAAACCAGGCCGGTCCCCGAAAGCAGGGCAAGGCAGGCGTGGCGGAAGGGACGGAGCATGATCGACAGAACCCTACGCACCGGCGCAGCCGCCTGTTGCGGGCAAAGGCGGGACTCAGGCCTCGCCGCCTTCCAGCCAGTCGAGCGCCTTCTGCAGGCTGGCCTGGCTCAGGTAGTGGTTGAGCCGCGACGGCAGCTGCGGGCGCAGTCGCGCGTGTTCGGCGACAATCGCCTCGGACACCTCCTGCAGCTGCCGCAGTTGTTCCGCCGGATCACGCTCGCGCAGGTCGCGGTCGGCGATGACGTCAAGGCGGCGGCGCAACAGCTGGCGCAGGGGTTCGCAGGTCGGATCCACCCCTGCAACAAGCGTGGCCGTGCCGTCCTGTCAATCGTCCAGACCGCGGGCGCTGCCATACACCTCGTCACCGTCGAACTCGAAAACGATGCGCATCGGCCGGCAGCAGATCTCGCAGTCGTAATCGACGTCACAAGGCGTTTCATGCGGCGCGGGGGCAGGCACTTCGAACTCCTGAAAACAGGATGGGCAGATGACAGCGGCGGTGTCCACGAGCAGGAAACGCCAGCCGGCGGCCGTTTGCCGCGCCAAACGGCGCAAAGCCCGCTTGTCGAAGACCGCCTTCCGTGCCAGCATCGGGCATGAGCCCCGCCTTTTACCACATCGCCCATCTTGTCGGCCTGATCTTCGTTTTTGCCGGCTTCGGCGCCCTGCTGTCGACCGAGACGGCGCGCAGCGCGATGAAGTGGCACGGCATCGGCCTGCTCATCAGCCTGGTCTCCGGCTTCGGCCTGGTCGCCAAGCTCGGCCTGTCCTACAGCGCGCCCTGGCTCATCGTCAAGATGGCGCTCTGGCTGGTGCTTGGCTTCCTGCCCGTGCTGGCTCGCCGCAAGGTGTTGCCAGCACCGGTGGTTCTGCTGCTGGCGATCATCACCGGCGCTGTGCTGGCCTGGCTCGGCTACCTGAAGCCGGCTTTCTAAGCCCGAACCGCCCCGCGGTACAACTCCCGGTAGCAGGCTTCCATCGCCTCCATCGAGTAGCGCTCCAGGACGATTCGTCGCGCCTCTGCGCCGCGGCGCCGGAGCTCCCCGGGGTCACCCAGAGCCGCGCGGAGCTCGTTGGCCAGACCGGCAGCATCCCGCAAATCGGCAAGATACCCGCTTCGGTGCCGGTCGATCACCTCGGCATTGCCGCAGGCCTGGTGGGCAAGCACAGGCACGGCACAGGCCATGGCCTCAAGCACGGCGTTCGACAGCCCCTCAATCTCCGAGGGCGCGGCCAGCAGGTCCATGGCCGGGTAGCAGTTCTCCAGGTCGTTGCGGTGGCCGGCCCAGACGATGCGGCCGGCCTGGGGATGGGCGCGCATCGCAGCCACCAGTTCGTCGCGCTCGGCGCCGCCGTCGCCGACGACGAGCAGGCGCAGGGTTGGCAGCTCGCCGGCCAGTTTTTCCAGGGCCTCGAAGAGCAGGCGATGCCGCTTCAGGGCGACCAGGCGGCCGACGATGCCGACGACAAGGTCGTCAGGTTGAAACCCGAGGGCGGCCTTGGCTGCGGCAGCATCGGCGGCCATGCGGAAACGCAGGCTGTCGACGCCGTTGGGCGTGGCAAGGATGCGACCGCCCGAATCCAGACCGTGGTCGCGCAGATGGTCGCGCAGGCCGGCGGAAACGGCATGCAGGCGGCGGCAGAGCCGGAACAGCAGGCGGCGCTGCAGCAGTCGCTTGGGTGTGAGATCCTGAGGCTGCAACTGGCCGTGTTCGCCGTGGACGATGGGAATCGTCCGTCCGCCGAAGGTGGCGGCCGCCGCGTAGATGAGCGTGCCGAGATTGTGACTGTGCAGCAGGTCGGCCCCGGTGGCCCTCAGATGAGTGCGGAGGCGCCGCACGGCGCCGGGCGAGAAGCCGGCGTTTTTGCCGAGCACGACGACCTTTCCGGGGTCCGGCATGCGCTCGGCGAAATCGCCGCGAAAGCGCAGGCAGGCCGCGTGGATGTCAAAGCCACGGCCGTGCAGGCGGCGGGCCGTGTTGACGACACCGTTTTCCAGCCCGCCGGGGGCGAGCGAGTCGAGCACGTGCAGCACCCGCAGCGGCCGGTTGGCAGTTGCCTTCATGCCGGAGGGGAATTCTTGATGGCGACCATGGCGACCGAGGGAAAGAGCCGGCCGCAGAGGCGGCGGCGCAGTCGGTGGGGCAACGGCTGCAGCAGCCATTCCAGGCCTTCGACGAGGACGTTGAACAGGCCCGCCTGCGGTCGCCCCATGCGGAAGACCCGCGCCTCGCTGAAGCCGTGCGCGCGCAGCAGGCGGCGCATGTCGCGATGGGTCCACTCCTGAAAGTGAAAGCAATCGAGGCGGTCGGTGAAATGGCGCGAGATGTCGTGTGGCCCGCTGTAGCGGTGCGGGGTGTCAAAGACATAGCAACCTCCCGGCTTGAGCAGGCGTTGCACCAGGTCGAAATGCGGACCGATGTCATCGGGATGCAGATGCTCGAGGAACTGGTAGCTGAACACGACATCGGCCAAGCCGCCGGGCAGCTCCACGTGATAGCCGTCATAGACCCGATGCTCGACATTGGCGGGCGGCGGAGTCGAGAGGTCGCGCTGGTCGGAGATGTCGATGGCGTAGACCTTGTCCGCGATGGCGGCGGCGGCGTTCGACAGCCATCCATCGCCGGGGGCAAATTCGATGAGGATCTGGCCGGGGCGAAGGGTGCCTTTCAAAAGGCGCATCTGCGCCTTCACACCGCGCCGCCGCGCGTCCTCCGAGCCCTTGCGTGTGTGGCGCGGGTGATCAGGCACGCGCTCAAACAACTCTCCATACAAGCGGCCGAAGAGGTCGGTGCGCTCCGCACGCGTCGAGGCGCGCAGGCGCGCGGCCAGCTCGCGCTCAACCTCGTAGTGGTGGCGCAGCGCCTCGCGGCTGCGCGGCGGGGCGGGATCGCTCATCGGGCAGCCAGGGTAAAGACCGTGATGACATCCTCATAAAGGCCTGCCTGGTGGGTGCGGCCGTCCGCCGAGGTCCACTCCTTGAAGGAGGACAGGATCTCAAAGCCACGCGCGCGCAGCAACTCCAGCAGGCGCTCGTGCGTGAGATTGCTGCGCCAGCCCCCGAGGGCACCGCCGACGCTGCCGTGATGCAGCACGCCCACCGCGCCGGGCTTGAACACGCGGCGGAACTCGTCGGCATAGGCCGCCACCTCCGCCTCGTTGATGTGAACGAACACATCGAAACTCCAGAGTGCGTCGACCGAGGCATCCGGCACGCCCTTGAGGTCGCAGCCGGAACCGACCTGAAAGGCGACACCGGGCCGGCCGCCAAACTTCTCGCGGCAGACCTTGACGCATGACTCGGAGATGTCGACCCCGAGGAAGAACTGGGCACGTTCCATCAGGCGCCCGGTCCAGCGGCCGCCGCCGGGTCCGATTTCCAGCACCGCGCCGCCGGCGGGGATGTGGCGGTCAAGCACATCACTCAGCACCGCCTGCTTCCACTCCTCGGACGGACTCCATTCCTCGCCGCCGGCGCTCCAGTCCCAGGCTTCCCAGATGGCCTTGTTGAGCGAGCGGCTGTTCATGCCCGGCACCCCCTGTTCACGGCGCAGGCGGTCCATCAGGTCGAAGGCCCTTCGCGCCACCGAACTGCAGCCGTAGTAAACGACAAAAGCAAGGCACCAGAAAGGACCGTTTTCGCGCAGGATCAGCCAGGACAGCCGCAGTTTGGCCGCCAGCGTGATGTGGCGACGGTTTTCAACGAGGTCTTTCATGTCGGAAGGGAGAGTGGCGGCGACCTTCCCTTACCATGGTGACCGGCACCGGTCAACGCGCCAAGCCTGTCCGCAGGGGGCTCCCCTCAGGGCGGTGCTTCAGAATCCGGGAGCCATCCCCCTTGCATGCGGGTGCAATTCCTGATAGTATGAATGACCACCTGCCGCATGAGCACCTCTCTCCCGAGCACGCAGCGCTGGCTTGCCATCCGGACGCAATTCGCGATCGACTCCCTGATTGTCTTCGGTTCCGTTTGGGTGGCCGCGATGATTCGCTTCCAGGACTGGTGGCCGGATGCGATCATGCGCTACTGGCCCGCGATCGGCGCGGCATCGCTGGCGCTGCCGGCCATGGTTTACATCTTTGGCCTGTATTCCCTGCAGGGCACCCCGCTGCGCAGGCGCGAGCGCATCTCGCTGCTCTGCGTCGCCTTTTTCGCCTGTCTCATCGTGCTTCTGGCGGTCGGCTCCCTGAACTTCTCCTCGCGTGTCGGACGCGGCGTGCTGGCGCTGCAAATCCCGATCGGGCTCGGCCTGCTCATGGTCCACCACAGCATGCTCGTGCGCCGCGGTCTCGAGGTGCGGCGGCGCATGGCCCTGGTCATCAGTGACCCCCGCGACCAGCTCACCCTTGACATCGTGCACGGGGTAAAGCCCCCCCAAACCGAAATCGCCGGTTACTTCAGCCAGAACCCGCTGACCGGTGACCTCGCCGCCCTGCACCTCGGCACCTGCGAGGAAATCGTGGCCCGCATGGACGAACTGCAGATCGACGCCCTGATCTGTGACGAGACGCACCTGCGCCACCCGGAGATGTCGGCCACTCTGCGCCGGGTCTGTTTTTCAGGCCACCAGGTTTCCAGTCTCACGGACGTCATCGAGGAGGCCTATGGGGCCGTGCCACTCAGCCTGGTCAACGTCGAGTGGCTGGTGCACGCCAGTGCGATGCCTCGACGCGGTTACATGCGCAAGCTGAAGCGCCTGACCGATGTCGCCTTTTCCCTCGCCTTCAGCCTTCTCCTTTCCCCTGCCCTGCTCGCCGGCATGGCCCTCGTGCGCCTGACTTCCCCGGGCCCAATCTTTTACTCGCAGATCCGCAGCGGGCGCCATGGCCGCACCATCCGCGTCCACAAGCTGCGCACCATGCGGGTCGACGCCGAGGCGAACGGCGCCCAGTGGGCCTCAGGCCGCAAAGACCCGCGCCTGACACCGGTCGGCGGTCTGCTGCGCACCTTCCGAATCGACGAAATTCCACAACTGTGGAACGTGCTTCGGGGGGACATGAGCTTCATCGGCCCGCGGCCGGAGCGGCCGGAATTTGTCGCCCAACTGGCGCGCGAAATTCCCTTTTACGAGGAGCGCCTGCTGGTTCAGCCCGGCCTGACCGGCTGGGCGCAGGTCAGCTACCCCTATGGAGCCTCGGTCGAGGATACTCGGCGCAAGCTGGAGTACGACCTCTACTACATGAAGCACATGTCAATGATGCTCGACTTTTTCATCCTGCTGGACACGGTGCGCATCATTCTGCGCGGCGGCGCCTGCCGGCATGGAGCCGAGGCCTTGCGCAAGATCGAGCAGCTCACCCAGGTCCAGCCGCCGGCGCCGATCGAACTCGGCCTTCCGCAGTCGGCCTGAGTGCCCCGGGCGGCGGTGGCAAGCGCCAGTCCAACCAGTCGGCGGGATCGCCCCCCCTCCCGGCTTCGGCCGCGTGGATCAGGTTGACCATTTCACGCGCCGTGACGTAGTGGTAGCGCAGGCCGGGGTCGGCCGCGGCCGCGCTGGCGAGGTCGCTGTGGAAACGCTGTGCCGCCGCGCCG
>JBIJBO010000240.1:0-3921 GCA_044345215.1 Prosthecobacter sp.
CCGGCCTGAGGCCGGCGGCGGCATTTTTTCTCATGAACAAACAGACCCTTCGCAAGGCCCACCGCTGGCTCGGCCTCGTCTTCAGCCTCAGCATCCTGACGGCCGCCGGCAGCGGCGTCATCCACAACGTCATGACACGCACCCAGGCACCGCCGCCGCCGGCCCTGCCGACCGGGGCGCTCGAGGTCGCGCCGATTCGGCTCGGGGTTGCCGAGGCGGTCGCCCGGTTGCCCGCCGCCGCCCAGGCGGTCAGTGCCGTCAACGTCCGTGGCATCGGTGGCCGGCCCTGGTACCAGATCTACCCGCAGGGCGGCGGCCCGGCGCAGTACGTCAGTGCCGAGGATGGCCGGGTGGATCCCGCCCAGGACGAGGCCTACGCCGCCCAGATCGCCTCCGCCTTTCTTGGCGGCGCGAAGGTGCGCAAGACCGCCTTCCTGACCGCCTTCGACACAGAATACCTGAACATCTTCCGGATTCTGCCGGTCTATCGTTTCGACCGCGACGATGCCCTGCACACCCGCGTCTATGTGTCCACCGCCACCGGCAGCGTCACCCGCCACACCGATGACAACCGCCAGTTTGAGGCGCGGATTTTCACCAACTTCCACAAGCTCGGCTTCATCCCCGACAAGAATCTGCGCGATCTCGTGCTCACGACGGTGACCGGAGCGACCTGTCTTGTTGCTTTGCTGGGGGTCGCTTTGTTTTTTCTGACGAGACCACGAAAAAAACCTCTTTCCTGAAGGACGAGGTTGGTTCATGGGGTAAAAGCGATACTATTATCACAAATTTGTATGCGAAAAAACCCCAACGACCAGTCTCGCCTCATTGCCGATGTCATCCTGCATGTCCGCAGAGGGCGAGCCAACTCCAGGCGCAGCTTGGCCGATGTGATGGGGGTGTCGCCATCCACCTCAGGGTTGTATGTGGACATGTTGGTCGCCGGCAAGATGCTCATGGAGGACGGTCTTGAGCAAGGGCCGGTGGGGCGGCCGAAACGACGTTTAAGGACGGTGCCTGGAGCAGGGTGGTTTGCTGGAGTGGAGTTTCACGCCGGGCGGATTCAGGCGGTGAGGGTGGATTTTTCCGGGCGTGTTGTGCATCAATTGCAGTTGCCGCTGCCGGCTGGTGCCGGGCGTGTCCAGGTTCAGCAGCAACTGGCAGCTGGCGTGCGGGCGCTTGGCTCGGCGGGCCCGGGGCGCTTGCTCGGCATTGGCGTGGGTGCGCCCGGGGTGGTGGATCCTGAGCGCGGCATCAGCCTCCACTACGCGTTCATCGATGATTGGCGGGAAGTTCCCGTTTCCGCCTTGTTGATGGCGGATTTTCGCGTGCCTGTCACCCTGGAGAACAATCTTCGCGTGATTGCCCTGGCGGAACGCTGGTTTGGCGGAGGCCGGGACCTGGAAGATTATGTCATCCTGGGGCCGCGGCAGGGTTTTGGTGTTGCCGTGATGCACCGGGGGCATTTGTTTGGAGGTGCGCATCAGGCTGCCGGTGAAATCGGCAACTGGGCCTGGCCCGGCGGTGGCGAAATGCACGATGTCCTGTCGGCTCCGGCGGTCTGGCGTCGTTTGGCAGGCCAACAAGGGCCTGCGCCTGAGGATTTGCATGCCGCCTTGGCCGGGCTGACCGGGCAACCCGCGCGAAGTGAGATCAGCAATGACTTTGCCCGCGTGGTAGGCTGGCTGCAGTTGCTGCTCGACACCCACGTGTTTTTCCTGCACGGGCCGCTGAACGCGCTTGGCGCGTCCTTCTGGGACGAGGTGGCAGCCCTGGCCGCCGTGCTGATGCCGCGCCTGCGCGGCCGCGTGCCGTGCATTCGTTTGTCGGAACTCGACGATGCCGCCGGTGCGCTCGGTGCCGCCAGCCTCGCGATGGAGAGCTGGCAGCCGTCGGTGTAGGCGGGAATGATGCCGTCTCCGGTTTCAAGCTTCCGGCATCCTCATTCGCACGATGGGTGATCGCCACGTGGTTCACAGACAATCGCGGCTTGATCCCGGCGGCCTCCGTTCCATGCTGGTGGCATGGAACGCAGACGACTCGGCCGCAGCGGCCTCGTGGTGACGGATCTTTGCATGGGCACGATGACCTTTGGCCTGCAGGCCGACGAGGCGGAGTCCTTCGCCATCCTCGACCGCGCCTACGACGCCGGCATCGATTTCTATGACGCTGCGGAAATGTATCCCGTGCCGCCGAGTGCCGAGCGCTTCGGCATCACGGAGACGATCGTCGGCCGCTGGCTGAAGACCAAACCGCGCGATCAGGTCATGGTCGCCACCAAGGTGACCGGTCCGGGGCACGGCTGGTTCCGGCCGCCCATCCGCGGCGGTTTCACCGCCCTCGACCGCCGCCAGATCCGGCGCGCCTGCGAGGACAGCCTGCGCCGGCTGCAGACCGACTGCATCGACCTCTACCAGACCCACTGGCCGGATCATGGCATGCGCCAGGAGGACACCCTCGAGGCGCTGACCGAGCTGGTGCAGGAGGGCAAGGTGCGGGCCATCGGCTGCAGCAACGAGACCAGTTGGGGGCTGATGAAAAACCTCTGGGCCTCCGAGAAGCACGGCCTGGCGCGCTTCGACAGCGTGCAGAACAATTTTTCCCTGATCAACCGTCGCTGCGAGAACGAGCTGGCCCAGGTCTGCCGGATGGAGGGGGTCAGCTTGCTGCCCTACTCGCCGCTCGGCGGCGGTGTGCTCACCGGCAAGTACCAGAACGGCGCGTTGCCGGAGGGCGCGCGTTTCAGCGACTACCTGCGCGGTGGCGGCGAGCGCCAGCAGCGCATGGCGCGCCGCTTTGTCAACGCCCGCAGCCTTGAAACGGCTGCGCGCCTGCAGGTCATTGCCGACGAGCTCGGCATCAGCCTCGCCGCCCTGGCGCTGGCCTGGAGCCGCCAGCACGATTTTGTGGCCTCGACGATCTTTGGCGCCACCACGGTCGCCCAGCTCGAGGAGAACCTGCGGGCGGCCGACCTGATCCTCGACGCGGAAACCCTCCGCCGGATCGATGCGATTGAGGACGACATTCCCAATCCGATGACCGAGGACGGCCTGCGCCGGCTCTGAGCCGCCCGCGGCGGAGGCTTGACCGGACCTGGCATCGGCTTTAGAGCATCCGGACCATGAGTGCCAAACCTCTCGAAGGAAAGACCGCCCTAGTTTTCGGAGTCGCCAACAAGCGCAGCATTGCCTGGGCCATCGCCCAGGCCTGGGCCGAGGCCGGCGCCAAGCTCATTTTCAACTACCAGGGCGAGCGTCTGAAGGAGAACGTCGAGGAACTCGCCGGCACCTTCGGGGCCGACACCCCGATTTTCCCCTGCGACGTCACCAAGGACGAGGAGGTGGACGCCTTTTTTGACAAGGTGGCGGGCATTGCCCCCAAGGTTGACCTGCTGCTGCACAGCATCGCCTTCGCGCCCAAGGAGGCGCTGGAGGGGGATTTCCTCAACACGACCCGTGAGGCCTACCTGACCGCGCACAACATCAGCGCCTACTCGCTCGTCCACCTCGCCCGCAAGGCCGAGCCGCTGATGACGGATGGCGGCAGCATCATTGCCATGAGCTACTACGGTGCCGAGAAGGTGGTGCCGCACTACAACGTCATGGGCGTTGCCAAGGCCAGCCTCGAGGCCAGCACCCGCTACCTGGCCTACGACCTCGGCAAAAAGAAGATCCGCGTCAACTGCATCAGCGCCGGCCCGGTCAACACGCTCGCCGCGCGCGGAATCGCCGGTTTCGGCTCAATGCTCAAGCACTACGACGAGCATGCCCCGCTCGGCCGCTCCTGCGAACCCAAGGAACTCGGCGCCACCGGCGTCTTCCTCGCCAGCGATGGCGCCGCCTCGATCACCGGCCAGGTGATCTACGTCGACGGCGGCTACCAGATCATGGGGATGTGATCGGGGGCGGGATAGTTCCAAGT
>JBIJBO010000241.1:0-3907 GCA_044345215.1 Prosthecobacter sp.
CCGGCGCGATCGTCGTCAGCACCCAGATGATCCAGAAGCAGGTCGACTTCCTGCCCGGCGGCGGCACCCAGCAGGGAGCCGAGGCCAGCGCGGAAATGCGCCACAAGGTGCAGCAAAAGCGCCGCACTTCGCTCAACAAGACGATGCCGATGAAGAAGATCGTCAGCACGAGCCAGAACGCCGCGATCAGCCTGCCCGAGGCGCCGCCGGACCTGCTCGACGTGCCCGACGTCAGCTCGACGATCGGAGGCGGTTCGCTGGGCAGCGGCGGCTTCGGCAAGGCCGGCTCGGGCGGCGGTTTCGGCACCGGCATGGGCATGGGCGGCGCGGCCGGCTTCGTCAGCCTGCCGCCCTCAATGCGCCAGCGCTGCGCGACCACCGAGCGCCTCGAGAAGCTGCGCCAGAACGGCGGCTCGGCGGAGTGCGAGCGCGCGGTCTCGGCCTCGCTCGAGTGGCTGAAGTCCAAGCAGAACGCCGACGGCTCCTGGGGCCGCAACGACGGCAAGTCCAACAAGGCGGCGATGACCGGCCTGGCCCTGCTCTGCTACCTCGGCCGCTGCGAGACACCGGACTCGCCGTTCTATGGCGACAACGTCATGCGCGGCATCATGTATCTGATCGAGCTGTCGAAAAAGAACGAATACGGCTTCATCACCGACGATTTCAAGGGCAACTCCGGCGCCTACGAGCACGGCATCGCCACCTACGCGCTGGGCGAGATGTACACCCTCGCGCGGCTGGGCAGCAAGGAACTGCCGGGCATGCGCGAGGCCTTCGAGAAGGGCGTGCAGCTCATCATCAAGTGCCAGAACGGGGCCGATGCCGGCAAGGGCGAGGGCTCCTGGGATTACTACACCAAAAACGCCGCCGAGGGCAACTTCACCTCCAAGCGCCCCGACCTGTCGGTCGCCGGCTGGCAGTTCCAGGCGCTCAAGGCCGCCAAGTATACCGGCCTGAAAATCCAGGGCCTGGAGAGCGCCATCGCCAAATGCGTCGACTACATCGAGCGCATGCAGACCAAGGATGGCGGCTTTGGCGGCGCCAACCGCGACGACCACTACAACCAGTGGAGCCTCACCGGCGTCGGCACGCTCGGCCTGCAGACCCTCAGCAAGGGCAAGACCGCGACGATCAAGAAGGGCACGAAGTTCCTGCGCGACTTCCTCACCGCCGAGCCGCTCGACTGGGAAAAGAACTGCAACCTCTACTGCTGGTACTACTACACCCAGACCTTCTTCCAGACCGGCGGTGACGACTGGAAGTTCTACAACGAGCAGTTCCTGCCGCAGATCCTCGCCGCCCAGCAGCCCGACGGCAGCTTCAAGCGCGGCCGCCCCAACTGGCCCAGCGGCGATGCCGCCGACCCCATCTACCGGCAGACCCTGTGCACCCTCCAACTGGAGGTCTACTACCGCTACCTCAAGGTCGGCGACCGCGAGGAGCAGAGCTTCTTCGATCGCTGACCCAGGGACGCAGCCGCACAGGTCCCGGAGCACGCAGGATGCAGGCGACCCGCCTCTGGCCTACTTGCCAGGACCGGCCCTCAGCCACCTGCCAGGGCTTCACGACCCCGCGCGCACCCGCTCGTGGATGCGGATTTCGAAGGCTTGCAGGTGCAGCGCATCGGTGGCATGGCGACGCCGTGCCCGCACCGGCCACTCCGCTTCGTCGAAGGCCGGGAACGCCAGGCCGCCGCCGAGGCGCTGATCGACGCGGGTCAGGATGAGTCGATCCGCGACAGGCAGGGCCGCCGCATAGACCTGGGCCCCGCCGCAGACGACCAGTTCCTCCTGGCCGGCCGCCGCCGCCAGCTCCCGTGCCTCCGCCACACTCGCCACGCGCCGCCCCACAACCGGCCTGAAGCCCGGATCACGCGAGAGCACCAGCGGATGATGATCGCGGAACCAGCCGATCATTTCTTCATAGGTCGTGCGCCCAAGCAGCAGCCACTTGCCGGCGGCACAGGCGCGGAAGTGGTCGCGATCGACCGGCAGATCCCAGGGCACGCCTCGGCCACGCGAGACAAAACCGTCGATGGAGAGGGCAGCGATGAGACTGACGACGGGCGGCATGGCCTCAGTAGAGTGCGGACTCGCCCTCGTGGAGCAGGCGCACGCGGTCGAGCAGGCCGCGCTGGCGGCGGGCATGATCCAGCCATTGGCCCGGCTCGTGGATGGGTTCGCCGCCGAGCGGAAAGGTCTCATGATGCATCGGCACCATGTGGCGGGCACCGAGCATCTCAAAGGCATCGAGCGCCTCGGCCGGATTCATGTGCACGGGCCGGCCGCTGGGCGCGAGGTAGGCGCCGATGGGCATGAGCGCGAGATCAATGTCGGCACGCTGGCCGATCTCGGCAAAGCCGTCGAACAGGCTGCTGTCGCCACAGTGAAACAGGCTGCGTTCCTTCGACCGGATCAGGTAGCCGCCGAAACCGCGGTGGGTGTCGTGGATCATGCGCGCGCCCCAGTGCCGGGCCGGCGTCAGGGTGATCTGCAGATCGCGGAACTTGAAGTTCTGCCAGGTGTCGAGCTCGACGATGCGACCGAAGCCGCAGCGCTTGACGACGTCACCGACGCCGTGCGGCACGATCACCGGCTGGCCGCGCGCGACCCTTCGCAGGCTGGGCAGGTGCAGGTGATCGTAGTGGGCGTGGGTGACCAGCACGAGGTCGATCGGCGGCAGGTCGCCGGCCCACAGGCTGGGGTGGCGCAGGCGCTTGATCGGGCCGTGCCAGAGCGCCCAGTTTGGATCGATGAGCAGGTTGACGCCGGCAATGCGGGCGAAGAAGCCGGCGTGGCCCAGCCAGGTGACGCCGATTTCATCCGCACCGGCAAGCGGCACGCCGTCGATGACGCGGCCGGGCTGGCGCGGGGCCAGCAGCGACGGAATGAGCACCTCACCGAGGAACTGCAGGTTGCGCTTGCGCCAGCCCTCGGTGGGCAACAGGCCAATGCGATTGACGTCTCCGGTGCCAAACCAGCGCTTGCCGGAACCGGAGGCTCCGCCGGGGGCCGGCGTGGGGTCGGAGATCATGCGGGTTGACGCTCGGTCGTTGGCGGAAGTTAAAGGCTTCCGGGGGGCACTGACAAGCGGGAAGTCCCGCTTTTCAAAAGCGCGCTCCGGAGCGACAGATCGTCCATGCAGGAAGGCACCTTGGAATGGACCAAATCCCGCCGGCGACGTTCAATCCGCGAACGCCTGCGGGCCCTGCCCGAGGCGGCACTGGCGGCCGCGACAACGGGCGTGCTGCACCGGTTGCAGGCGGCGGACCACCTCTGGCAACACCCCGGCACCGTGGCGTTGTTTGGCGGCCTGCGCGGCGAACCGGACCTGGTCGGGGGCCTCCTGCCCTGGCTCCGGGCCCGCGACTGGCGCTGCGTCCTGTTCGCCGTGGAGGGGGAACAACTGTGCCCGGTCGAGGTAGGCGGTCCGGAGGACTGCCGGCGTGGCGCCCACGGGATCTGGGTCCCGCCACCGGCCGGTCGGCGGGTGCCTGCCTCCGGACTCGACCTCATCCTTGTCCCAGGCCTCGCCTTCGGTGCCAGCGACGGCTCCCGGCTGGGCCGCGGGGGCGGCTTTTACGACCGCTTCCTGGCCACGCCGGGTGTGCGAGCCCGCCGCATTGGCGTCGCCTGCGAGTGGCAGGTGAGCGACCGCGTGCCATGCGAGGCCCACGACATCCGCGTCCAGGAACTGGTCACCGAAGCGCGCCACCGCATTCTGGAGCCGGCATGAACGGCATCAGCCCAGTCCCGGCACCCGCCAGCCATCGCGATAGCTACGCTTGACCAGAGCGTTGGCACCGGCATGCCCCGCGAAGGCGCAGGCGGCGCGATCCCACTCCAGCCACTGGCCGGGGAAGCGATCCGTGAAGGCGCCCACCAGAACCGCCTCGGTGAGCGGGCCG
>JBIJBO010000103.1:0-12778 GCA_044345215.1 Prosthecobacter sp.
TTCAGTTGCCAATCTCCGAGTATCCGGAAGTGGCGCCGCCGACGGTGATTGTCACCGCCACCTACCCGGGCGCCAACCCGAAGACGATCGCCGAGACCGTCGCCTCGCCGATCGAGCAGGCGATCAACGGCACCGAGAACATGCTGTACATGTCCTCGCAGAGCACGGCCAACGGGGTGATGACCCTGACCGTCACCTTCAAGCTCGGCACCGACCTCGACCTCGCCCAGGTGCAGGTGCAGAACCGTGTCTCGCAGGTCCTGCCCAAGCTGCCGGAGGAGGTGCGCCGCTTCGGGGTGACCACGGTGAAATCCTCGCCCGACCTCACTCTGGTCGTGCACCTGCTGTCGCCGAACGACCGCTACGACGAGCTCTACCTGCGCAACTACGCCACCCTCAACGTCAAGGACGAGCTGGCGCGCCTGCCCGGCGTCGGTCAGGTGCAGCTTTTTGGCGGCGGCGAGTACGCCATGCGCGTGTGGATCGATCCCGACAAGGCGGCCGCGCGCGGCCTGACTTCGTCGGACATCGTCAACGCCATCCGCGAGCAGAACGTTCAGGTCGCCTCGGGGGTGATCGGCCAGCAGCCGGTGCGCAAGGACGTGCCCTTCGAGCTGACCATCAACGCCAAGGGACGCCTCGTCAGCGAGGAGGAGTTTGAGAACATCATCGTCAAGGTGGGGCCACTGGGCGACAAGCTCCGCCTCAAGGACCTGGCGCGCATTGAGCTCGGCTCCAGCGAGTATGCCCTGCGCAGCCTGATCAACAACAAGCGCGCGGTCGGCATCCCGGTCTTCCAGTTGCCCGGTGCCAACGCGCTTTCGCTGTCGCAGGCGGTGCGCGCGAAGATGGAGGAGCTCAAGCGGAAATTCCCCGAGGGCGTCGACTACACGATCGCCTACGACCCGACGGTCTTCGTCAACAAGTCGATCGACGCCGTCATTCACACCCTGCTGGAGGCGGTGCTGCTGGTCGTGCTCGTTGTCATCCTCTTCCTGCAAACCTGGCGCGCCTCGATCATCCCGCTGGCGGCGGTGCCGGTGTCGCTGGTCGGCACCTTTGCGGTGATGCACCTGCTCGGTTTCTCGATCAACAACCTGTCGCTCTTCGGCCTGGTGTTGGCGATCGGCATCGTCGTCGACGACGCCATCGTCGTCGTCGAGAACGTCGAGCGCAACATTCGCAACGGTTTGAGGCCGCTGGAGGCGACACGGCGGGCGATGCAGGAGGTCACCGGACCCGTCGTCGCAACCACGCTGGTGCTGTGCGCCGTGTTCATCCCAACCGCCTTCATCAGTGGTTTGAGCGGCCAGTTCTACAAACAGTTCGCGGTGACCATCGCCATTTCCACGGTCATCTCCTCGATTGTGTCGCTGACCCTCAGTCCGGCCCTGTCGACCCTGCTGCTGCACGCCCACGACGACAAGAAGGACCTGGTGTCGCGCGCGATCGACGCCCTGTTTGGCTGGTTTTTCCGGCCCTTCAACCGCTTCTTCGAGTGGTCGTCGAATGTTTACGTCGGCCTGGTCAAGCGCCTCATCCGCTTCAGCATCATCGCCCTGCTGCTTTATGGCGGCCTGATCTGGGCGACGTGGAAGGGCTTTGAAATCGTGCCCACCGGTTTCGTGCCGGGTCAGGACAAGCAGTACCTGGTCGGCTTTGCGCAGTTGCCCGATGGCGCCTCGCTTGATCGCACCGAGGATGTCATGCGGCGCATGTCCGAAATCGCCCTCGCCCATCCCGGCGTGAAGGATGCCATCGCCTTCCCGGGGCTGTCGATCCACGGCTTCAGCATCAGCCCGAACAGCGGCATTGTCTTTGTCGGCCTCGACGACTTCGAGGAGCGCACAACGCCCGAACTGGCCGGTGACGCCATTGCCGGCGCGCTCAACGGCAAGTTCGCGGCGATCCAGGATGCCATGGTGCTGGTACTGTCGCCGCCGCCGGTCAACGGCATCGGCACCTCGAACGGCTTCAAGATGATGGTTCAGGACCGTGGCGACCAGGGTTATGCCGCCTTGTATCAGGCGACCCAGTCGCTGGTGGGCGCCGCCTATGGCAGCGGCAAGCTGCACCAGGTGTATTCGGGGTACACGGTGAATGTGCCGCAGCTGGAGGCCAATGTGGACCGCGAGAAGGCGAAGGTGCAGGGCGTGCCGCTGGCGAACTTGTTCGAGACCCTGCAGATCAACCTGGGCAGCCTCTACGTGAACGACTTCAACCGCTTTGGTCGCACCTACCAGGTCATCGCCCAGGCCGAGCCGAAGTTCCGCGACGACGTCAAGGACATCACCCGGTTGAAGACGCGCAATGCCGCCGGCGACATGGTGCCGGTGGGCTCGCTGGTGACGGTGAACGAAAGCTTCGGTCCGGACCGCGTCACCCATTACAACGGTTACCTGGCGGCCGACCTCAACGGCGCGCCGCTGCCACCGCTGAGTTCGGGGCAGGGCGAGGCGGTCATCACCGACCTGGCGAAGAACCTGCCGCCGGGCTTTGAGTTCCAGTGGACCGACCTGACCTACCAGAAGATCATCGCCGGCAACACCGCGGTGTTCATCTACCCGCTGTGCATCCTGCTCGTCTTCATGGTGCTGGCCGCCCAGTATGAAAGCCTGCGCCTGCCACTGGCCATCATCCTGATTGTGCCGCTGTGCCTGCTGTTCGCGCTGGCCGGTGTGCACCTGGCCGGGGGCGACAACAACATCTTCACCCAGATCGGCTTTATCGTGCTCATCGGCCTGGCCTGCAAAAACGCCATCCTCATCGTCGAGTTCGCCAAGGAGCGTCACGATCACGGTGCCTCGGCCTTCGACGCCGCGCTCGAGGCCTGCCGTCTGCGCCTGCGACCCATCCTGATGACCTCGATCGCCTTCATTGCCGGCGTCTACCCGCTCGTTGTCAGCACCGGCGCCGGCGCCGAGATGCGCCGCGCCATGGGCACCGCGGTGTTCGCCGGCATGATCGGCGTGACCCTGCTTGGTCTCTTCCTCACCCCGGTCTTCTACGTCCTGATGATGAAACTCGGCAAAAAGCCTTCGTCACACTAACCCTGCTCCCGTGCACCCCATGCGTTTCCCGATTCTCCTCCTTGCCGCCACGTTCGCCTCCGCGCAGGTTGGCCCTGGCTACCAGCGGCCTGAGACCGTGGTGCCTCCCCGGTTCAAGGGAGTCACCTGGCGCCCGGCGAATCCGGCCGCCCACCTGCCCAAGGGGGAGTGGTGGAAGGTGTTTCGCGACCCCAAGCTCAACGAGTTGATGGCGCGTGCGGCGGTTGCCAACCAGGATTTGAAGGCCGCGCTTGCCCGCTTTGAACAGGCGCGCGCGGCCGCCCGGATGGCGCGCGGCGACTACCTGCCGACACTCAGCGTGCCGCTCAGCGCCGACCGCATGCGCACCTCGGAGAACCAGCCTTCGCCGATTCCGCTCAATGGCCTGCGCTACGATGGGCCGGCTTACAACAGCCTGGTCGACTTCGGCTGGGAACTGGACCTCTGGGGCAAGATTCGCCGCGCCAACGAGGGCGCGCGCGCCGATGCCACGGCGGCGGCCGATGCGGTGCACAACGTCCTGCTCGGCATCCAGGCCGATCTGGCTTCGAACTACTTCCAGTTGCGCGCCCTTGACCAGGAGACCCGTCTCGTCCGCGAGGCGGTGTCCCTGCGCGGCGAGGCCCTCAAGATTGCCCAGGCGAGGGTGCGCGCCGGTGCCGGCAGCGAACTGGAACAAGCCCAGGCGGAGGCGGAGGTGGCCAGTGCGGAGGCGGAGATCTCGACCCTGCAGGCCAGGCGCGACCAGTTGGAGAATGTCGTCGCCATTCTCACCGGCAGCAACGCAGCGGTGTTTCGTTTGCCGGCCGGAGCGGTCCCGGCATCGCCGCCCTCACTGCCGGCGGGTCTGCCCAGTGACTTGATCGAGCGTCGGCCCGACATCGCCCAGGCCGAGCGCGCCCTCGCTGCCGCCACCGCGCGCATCGGCGTGGCCAAGGCGCAGTTTTTCCCCAGCCTGCGCCTGCTGGGGCGAGGCGGTTACCAAAGCATGGAACTCGACGCCCTGCTGCAGCCGAACTCGGTCATGTGGAGCTATGGTCCCAACCTGACCGTGCCGCTCTTTGCCGGTGGCAGGAACCGCTTCAACCTCGAGAAGGCACGAGCCGTCCATGATGAAGCCCTGGCCGGATGGCGCCGCGCTTTTCTGACGGCGGTCGCCGATGTTGAGACAAGCCTGTCGTCGATCCGTCATCTCGCGGCGGCCGCCGAGGCCCAGCAGCGCGCGCGCAGCAGCGCTGAACGCGCCGCCGCCCTGGCGAAGACCCGCTATGAGGCCGGTACGAGCCCCTACCTGGACGTCATTGAGGCGAACCGCACCGCCTTGGCCATGCAGCGCGCCACGGCCCAGACCGCCGGGCAGCGCCTGGCGGCCAGTGTCGCGCTCGTCAAGGCCCTCGGTGGCGGCTGGGAGGCGACCACTCCGTTGCCGACCGTCGAGCCCGACCCCGCCGCACAACTCGTGCCCGAGGGCGAGGCCAAGCGCGGCCTGTTTGGCCGTTTGAAAGGGTTGTTCCGTCGCGGGTAGGGCGCTCTGTCCCGGAGCATCGGAACTGGGGTGGTGTCCACATGTTGGACCCTGCGCGGCCGGCTGGGACAGCCGGCCCTACCGGGCTGGCATGCCGCCCTTCCGGGGTTGACGACATCGACCCGCCGTGATGCACTGGCGCCATGCGCGCCTTTCGATGCCTGAGTCTTGCGGCCCTGCTCGGCTCCGCCACTGCCGACGAGGCGGTGGTGCAGCGGGTGATCGATCATGCCGCGGCCCATCCCGACGGACGGTCGGCGGTGTCGTTCGAGCGCGCCGCGTATGCCGGCGATCTGCGCGACCTGCCCATCGGGGTCTTCGATTCCGGCATCGGCGGATTGACCGTGCTCGAAGCGATTCTGGCACTCGACGTTTTCAACAACACGAATCTGCAGCCGGGAGCTGATGGCGTGCCGGACTTCGCCCAGGAGCGCTTCCTGTATTTCGGCGACCAAGCCAACATGCCCTATGGCAACTATCCGGCGGCGGACCGGACCGACTACCTGCGCGAACTCATCCTCAAGGACGCGGTCTTCCTGCTGGGTCGGCGCTGGCATGACGGTCGTGCCTTCCGCTACGACAAACCGCCGGTGAAGGCGATCGTGATGGCCTGCAACACGGCCACGGCCTACGGGCTGGAGGATCTGCGCGCGGCCTGCCGTGCCTGGGGGCTGCCGGTGATCGTCGTGGGAGTGGTGGAGGCAGGTGCGCGCGGCGTTTTGGCAACGGGTCAGAGGAAGGGGGCCGTGGGGGTGCTGGCCACGCTTGGCACCTGCGCCAGTGGTGCCTACCCGCGCCTGATCGAAGGCACCCTGGGCCGCGCGGGTCGTGCCTTGCCGGCAATCACCCAGCACGGCAGTACGGCACTGGCGGGGGTGATCGAGGGCGATCCCGCCTTTTCCCAGAGCGTGGCCGACTGCGCCGCGCGGGAGGCGCGGGCCCTGCTGGAGAATCTGCAGCGCGAGCACCCCGGGCAGAAACTCGGCACCCTGGTGCTGGGCTGCACGCACTACCCGTTGGCGCGCGCAGAATTGCAGACCGCCTTTGCCTCCCTTCGGGCCGACCCTGCCTTCGCGCCGTTACTGGCCGATGCTCTGGCCTACGTGGATCCAGCCGAGTGGACGGCGCGCGAACTGTTTCGCGAACTGGCCCGCTCCGGCCTGCGTCTCACGACTGGCGAAATCGGCCGGCAGAAACCGCACGCCTTTTATTTGTCGGTCCCCAACCCCGAATCCAGCACGATCCGCAGGTCATCCGACGGCGGGCTGGAGCGCGGTTTCAAGTATGGACGGAGGTCCGGGGAACTCGAGCGCGAGGACACCGTCAACGGGCCGCTGAGGGTGGACAACCTGCCGGCAGTGGGCAGGAACCTGATCGAGAAGCGTCTGCCGCGAGTGTGGTGGGCGATGACGAAGGACGAATGACGAACTCGGCTGGGTAGCCCTGCTACGGTGAAGGGAATCTCGAGAGTCCAACAAGGAATGACCCACGCCCAAGGGGCGAACCTCGAACCGAGAACTTCGATCAAAGATCGAGTTCCGGTTTGAAATCCGCGGCGTGATAGGAGCTGCGCACGAGCGGGGCGCTGGCGACGTGGCGGAAGCCCTTGTTGCGAGCGATCTGCTTGTAGTTCTCGAAAGTATCGGGGTGGACGTATTCGACGACCGGCAGGTGCTGCTCCGAGGGGCGCAGGTACTGGCCGAGGGTGAGCACGGTGACGCCGTGTTCGAGAAGGTCATCCATGGCCTGGAAGAGTTCCGGTTCGGTTTCGCCGAGGCCGAGCATGAGACCGCTTTTGGTGGCGCACTTGGTGCCCGCCTCGGCGGCCATTTCCTTGGCGCGCTTGAGCACGTGCAGGCTGCGGTGATACTGGGCGCGGCTGCGCACGAGCGGCGTCAGGCGTTCGATGGTTTCCAGGTTGTGGTTGAAGATGTGCGGGCGGGCCTTCATGACCACCTCGAGGGCGTCGTCCTTGCCGTTGAAGTCCGGCACCAGGATTTCAATCGTGATGCCCGGGACCGCCTCGCGCACGGCCTCGATGGTGCGGGCAAAGTGTTCGGCACCGCCGTCGGCGACGTCGTCGCGCGCGACGGCGGTGATAACGACATGATTCAGACCGAGGCGCTTGGTGGCCTCGGCGACACGCTGCGGTTCATCGGCCTCGAGCGCGAAGGGCTTGGCGGTCTTCACCGCGCAGAAGCCGCAGGCGCGCGTGCAGCGGTCGCCGGCGATCATGAAGGTGGCCGTGCCCTGGCTCCAGCACTCCCAGCGGTTCGGGCACTGGGCCTCCTCGCAGACGGTGTGCAGCTTGAGATCGGCGACCAAGGCCTTGGTGCTCCAGAAGACCGGGTCGCGCGGCAGTTTCACGCGGATCCAGTCCGGTTTCTTCTCCTTGTGCAGCGAGGGGTCGATCTTGATGGCCATGGACGGGATACGAATGTGGCGACGGGCGCGGTTCGCAAGGGTGGGTCAGACCACCTCGAGCAGCTCGACGTCGAAGATCAGTGCCTCGTTCGGACCAATGACGCGGCCGGCGCCGCGCGGCCCGTAGGCCAGCTTGGAGGGAATGAAGAAGCGGAACTCGGCCCCTTCCTGCATGAGCTGGACGCCTTCCGTCCAGCCGGCGATGACTCGGTTGAGGGGGAACTCGATCGGCTCGCCACGTTTGTAGGAGCTGTCGAACTCGGTGCCGTCGATCAGGGTACCGCGGTAATGGACGACGACGGTGTCGCCGGCCGTCGGGCGGCGGCCCTCGCCCTCGCGGACGATCTTGTATTGAAGGCCGCTGGCAGTCGTGACGACGCCTTCCTTGGAGGCGTTGTCCTGGAGAAACTTTTCACCTCGGGCGAGGGCGATGTCGGACATGGTGGAAGAGGATGGGGGTTGGGGAAGTCCAAAGCCGGTTTCGCGGGTCGTGCAACCCAAACTTGGGGTCGCCCGGAAGGCGTGGCGAGCCGATGTGCAGGTTAAGGGGCGGTTTTGCCACGAACGATGTTCATCGCGCCGTTGAGTTCACCGCCGGGCTGGATCGAGACGGAGCTGGCGGTGACGTCGCCATTGACCGCGCCGGTGGCGCCGATGAGCAGGGAACCACTGGCGACGAGCGAGCCGGTGACCCGTGCGTGCACCTCGATCTGGGCGGCCTGCACCTCGTTGAGGAAGGTGATGTCGGAGCCCTTTTCGATGAGCAAACGCTGGCACTGAATCGCCCCGATCAGGGTGCCGGTGGTGCGCAGGATGACGTCGCCCGTGGTCTTGACGTTGGTTTCGAGCAGGCCATAGCAGCGCAGGTCCTTGCATTCCAGCTGCTCGGCCGTGACGACGCCCGCCCGGCGGATCATGACGTCGCCGCGCGTGCGGATGGCGCGCTGGACGCGATGCCGGACCTCGATGTCGTCGAGCGGAATGGTGGAGCCGCAGCGGCTGCAGGTCGCGCTGCGCACGGCGCGGCTGGCCTGGGTGCGCTGGCCGCAATGGAAGCAGTCGGCTTCGCGGAAGTACTGCTGGCGGTAGAGACCCTGATCCGGCGTCAGGCCGCGGCCGGCATTCCAAGTGGTCAGCGGTTGCGCCGGGAAGATACCCGCTTGCGGCGCTGCCCCGGCCGGTTCGGAGGGGGTTGCCGGAGTTTCGACTTGAGTGGGAGTCAATTCTGGCTCGGGAGCTTGATGTTCCGGCTGGGGAGCGGTTTGGGCCGCGGGTGGTTCAAGAATCAACCCGAGTTCCGTTTCCATCTTGGTCGCGGCGCGACGCTTGCCAGACTTCTTGGCCGGCGCCGGGGCTTCGTCCGCGGAAGACTCAAGGCTCTGGGGAGGCGCGGGCTGGGCGACGAGATTTTTTAGGAAGGCACCAAAGCCGATTTCCTGCGTCGGTGTTTCGTTGGCGGGCAGCGGGGTGGGGGCGGCTGGAAGTTCCGCCGCGGGTGGCGGGGGGGGCGAAGACAGTTCGGTGACCTCGGGGGACGAGCGCGGCGCGGGCGTCGAAGACCGACGCACCGGCGGAGCGGGCGGAGGCTGGCCGGTGGCGGTGACACGACCGCGGTCGATGGCGAGGTGGGTGCCGCAGCCGCGACAAAAGGTCGAAACGACGAGCTTCGGTTCATGCTGGAACGCGCCACAGGCCGGGCATTCCACCTCAATCTGGTTTTTCGGCGGGGGGGAGCGGTCGCTCTTCGAGCCAAAGAGTCCCTTGAACACTCGGGGTGATGTTCAGTCAGGGTTGCGCCGGGCGGGCGGCAGCAGCCTTCGGTTCAGGCCGGCGGCCGACCTTGGACGCGCCCATGAAAGTGGCACCTTCCTCGATGGAAAGGGTGCCGGCTTCGATGTCACCGACGAGAATGGCGTTGCTCTTGAGTTCGCAACGTTCGGCGACGGTGATGTTGCCTTCGACTTTGCCGAAAAGCACCACCGAGCGGGTCTTGATCTCGCCCTTGATGAGAGCGTTTTCACCCACGGTCAGGGAGCCGTCCGAATGGACTTCACCCTCGATCTTGCCGTCGATGATGAGGTCGTTGGAAAAACGGATCGAACCTTTGATTTCGACGTCGTTGGAGAGGATGTTCTTGCTGGAGGTCATGGAAGGAGAGGCGGCGCGTTGCGGGGTAAAAGCCTGGGCGGGCGGGTTCAGAGGAGCGCGCTCGACCGGGGCGGGGGCCGGCGGCGGAGTGCGCAAGGGTTCCCGGGTCGGTTCCGGGGCGGATTGTCCGATGATTTGCCTGAGCATAGCTGCGGATAATAGTCGGTTGGCGCGTTCAGTGTCAATGTCCGGGTGGAAAAATCGCTGCAGCCTCAAAGTTCGCGGATGGCGAGATGGCGGAACTGGATCAGGCTGGAGGCGGCCGAGAGTTCGCCGGTTTTCGGGTTCTTGCCGCCGTGGTGCTGCAGGGCGATCCGGCCGCGCTCCGGCAGGCCGGGCAGGCGGGCGTTGTCGATGACGGTCTGGCCGTTGAGCACGACGGTCAGGCGCTCGCCTTTGACGGTGATTTCGAATCGGTTCCATTCGCCGACCGGTTTGTCGGCGCGGAGCTTCGGGGTGACGCCGGCGCGCACCTCGGGCGGCATCGACTTGTCCATGCGGTAGCCGTAGACCTCGCCGGAGCCGACCGGCCAGCACCAAATGTTGAGCTGGGCCTTTGAGGTGCCGCGCAGGTAGATGCCACTGTCGGCATTGGGCGTGGGGATCTTGATTTCGCGGTCTTCGGCGTCGCGCTTGTGGCTGCCGTCGGGCAGCACGACCGGCATCTCGTAGAGTCCGGTGGTCCGCTTGAGCCGCCAGTCGAGGCGCAGGGTGAAGTCCTTGTATTCTTTCTCGGACCACAGGTTTTTGTCGCGGCCTGGCGCCTCACTGCAGGCGTCGTAGTCGATGACGCCGTCGACCACTTTCCAGTGGCCGTTGTCGCCCTCGGGCACGATCCAGCCGGTCAGGTCCCGGCCGTTGAACAGGGAGGTGAAGCCGTCGTCCGCGCGCGCGGCGTTCAGGGCGAGGGCGGCGAGCAGGCAGGTCGTCAGTCTCATGAACGTAAAAAACGCGCCCGGCGACCGGCTTTCATCATCCGGGCGTGTTCAGACGACGGTGCCCTTGCCGCGGCCCTTCTTGCCCTTTGGTTTGCTGTCGCTGCCGGGCAGGCCCTCCTCCTGCAGGATGGTGTCTTGGGGCAGAGGGGCGTTTTCGCCCTCCGGTTTGGCCTCTGACTCGCGGTAGGGGGTCTGTTTTTGATACAGGTCGAGGCGCTTTTCGAATTCCTCGCGCAGCGACTGGCGCTCCTCCTCGCTGATCTCCTTGTCCGCGGCGAGCAGGGCCAGGGATTTTTTCTGCCAGAGCAGGGCTTCGAGGAACTCGCCGTTGCGCGCCAGAGCGGCGGCCTTGGTGTCGAGCATCTCATAACGCTGCTCCTCGCCGGACTCGTCCATGACGCGCAGGGCGCGGGTGGAGAACTGCACGGCGAGTTCACCGTTGTGAAGGCTCTCGTCCGGGCAGGTGGCGAGGAACCAGGCGATGTTGTTGGAGGCCCAGGGATCCTCGCTGCGCGCGGCGCGCTGGTACCAGGCGCCGGCTCGGCGGTAGTCGACCGGCACGCCGGTGCCGGTGTAGTAGAGGTTGGCCAGCCGGCTCATCGCCGGCACAAAATCCTGCTGGGCGGCGCGCAGGTAGTAGAGGGCGGCCTTCGATGGGTTTTTGTCGACGCCGACCCCGCGCTCGAACTTGGCGGCGAGGGCGGTTTGCGAGGGTGCATGCTCCTGGGCGGCGGCTTTTTCCAGCCAGGCGGCGGCAGCGGTGGCGTCCCGGGCGATGCCGCGGCCGAGGTCGTAGGCCATGGCGACCGCATGCTGGGCGGCGGCAAAGCCGTTTTCGGCAGCGCGGCGGTACCATTCGAAGGCGCGGCTGTCATCGCGCTTCACGCCGATGCCGTCCTCGTAGAGTGAGCCCATGAGGAACTGCGCGCGCAGGTGCTTCTGCCGAGCCGCCTTTTCCAGCCATTCGGCGCCGAGTTTTTCGTCCTTCTTGAGACCCTCGCCGGTGAGCAGGCGCAGGCCGAGTTCGAACTGGGCTTCGGCATCGCCCTTGTCGGCCCAGCCGCGCAGTTCTTCAACGACGCGCTCGTCCTGCGCCGGGGCGGCGGCGGGGGCGGCAAGCAGGAGGACAAGGGATAGGAGCCGGTGGAGGCGTGTCATAACGGAAGGCATACGTTTCAGGCAGAGCACTACAACAGACAAACTCGCGGCCGGCTTGCTCGAAAGCCGTTCAATGTTCCGGGGCCGGCGACCAGAACAGGCGGGCGGCCCAAACACGGTTGTCGGCGCCAAAGGCGTTGTTGGGCGGGATGACGTGATTGGGCGAGGCGGCCTGCATCCACTCGGCGACGGTGACCCAGGTTTCGTTGTCCGAGACCTCGGTGACGCCGAAGTTGCCGAGGCGGGCGCCGCGCTCGGGCACCAGCACGGTCTCGGTCTCGTGCAGGATCGCCGGACCGGCCGGATCGACGCGGGCCATGAAGAGGGGCGCACGATGGCGGAAGACGTGGTCGTTGTGGGCGCCGCGGCGAGTGTAGACCAAGTAGAGGGCGTCGGGGCGGCTGATCCAGTGCTGCTGGGTGTTGTAGGTGCCGAGCGGGGCGCCGTCGCTGTAGCGCCAGGGCTGCAGCGGACCGAAGTTCAGGCCGTCGTCGCTCACCGCGACGTAGCCGTCGGTGTCATTGCGCAGGGTCAGGTAGAAGCGGCCCTGGAAGCGCGCCAGCGAGGGTTCGTAGACGCCGCGACCGGATTCCAGGACGAGCTCGCTGCCCTGGCCGAGGTAGCGCAGCTCGCGACCGTCAAAGGCGCAGCGCAGGACGGTGACGCGGTAGAATTCGTCGGCCTCGGCCTTCAGGTACACCGGAAGCAGGATTTCGCCGTTGTTGAGATCAACCCGCTGGACGCTGCCGGCACCGCAGTTGTAAAACTTGGGCGCGTCGGGCAGCTTCAGTGTCTGCCAGGCGCTCCAGCGGCTCTGCTTGGCGTCGTAGACCGACCAGGCGGTTTCGCGCCGGCGATTGGCAATCACCTTGTCGTCGCGGTAGCGCACCGTGTGGCCAATGCCGAGCAGTTTGCCGCTGCGCGCATGCCACTGCGGGGTGAAGTCGCTGGCCGCAACGATGACCTCGTCCGGCTCGCTGCGCCGACCCAGGGTCGCCTCATGCGGCGTGATTGCACTCCAGGTGCGGCCGAGGTCGTCGCTGCGCAGGTCGTTGAGTCCGTAAAAGACATCGCTGCCGGTGAGAAGCAGCTTCTGCATCGTCAGCACCACCGAGGGCGTGGGGCCGGGGATGGCGCCAGCGCGCGGGTGCACCCAGCAGGTTTCACCGTCGTAGCCTTGTGTGATCGTGTCGATCTGCAGACGAAAGGGCGAGCCCGGCGGCGGGGGCGGCGTTAGGCGCAGCGTGCCGGCGAGTTCGGGCACGGCCTTGGCGAGACCCTCGGCGACCAGTCGCGCCATCAGGCGCGCGCCCTCGGCGTTGAAATGGGTGCGGTCGGTTGGCGAGGGGCCGTAGGCGGCCTGGCAAAACTTTTCGCCGCGCTGGTCGAACAGCAGGGAACTGGCGCGGTGCAGGTCGACCACCGGCACGTTCGTTTCGCGGCCGACCGCGAGCACGGCCTCGGCATAGGGGACGAGGGTCGAGGCCAGGCGACCGTTCTCATAGGTGCGACGCGCGACCGAGGTGATCAGCACC
>JBIJBO010000104.1:0-12732 GCA_044345215.1 Prosthecobacter sp.
CGCAACTCCCGGAACCACCCATGAAGAAGATCCTGATCCTCCTGGCGGTGCTGGTCGCCCTGATCGTCACCGCCGTCGTCTACCAGCAGCAGCAGCATGCCACCCTCAACACCGCCGCCACGAGCGGTGTGAAGAGCCGCGACCGGCTGCTGCCAAACCTCGACATCACCGAGGTGCAGAAAATCCGTGTCAAGGATGACAAGGGCGAGGTGAGCATCGCCATCGCCGAAGACCGGAAGGGCGCCACGGTCGCCGAACGCGCCGGCTACAGCGCCAGCCTCGACCGCGTCGGCCGGGTGCTCTCCGAACTGCGCGAGCAGAAAATCGCCAGCAAGCAGCAGGTCGGCAAGGGCGCCTGGGCCGAGATCAAGGTCCAGCCCCCGGGTGAGGCCCAGGAGGGCGTCGGCACGCAGGTCGAACTGCTCGGTTCCGGCGGCAAGGTGCTCGCCACCTTCGTGCTCGGCGATCAGCTCAGCATCGCCGGCGGCGTCAGCAGCACCGGCATGAGTGGCGGCAACCAGCGCTTCGTTCGCATCCCCGAGGACGGCGACACGATCTGGGTCGTCAGCAACACCTTCTACGACCTTGAGGCCAAGCCCGAGGCTTGGCTCGACAAGGCCTTCCTTGATGTCCAGAAGATCCGCGAGATCGCCGTCAGTTCTGCCGCGGCTGGCGATGGCTGGCGTGTTGGCCGGAAGGACGAGGCGGCGACCGACTACGACCTGCTCGACGCCAAGCCGGGCGAGGAACTCGACAGGCCGAAGTTGTCGGTCAGCAGCCTGCTTTCTGCGCCGACCTTCAATGATGTGCACGCCAAGGACAAGGCGGCCGAGTTGCTCAAGGATGCCATCCGCGCCCGCATCAGCACCTTCGACGGTTTCACTTACGACCTTCAGGTCGCCAAGCAGTCCAAGGACGGTGCCGACAAATACTACCTGAGCTTTGAGGTCAAGGCCGACATTCCGCAGGCGTGGGCCGCTGCCAAGGACGAGAAGGAGGAAGACAAGAAAAAGGCCGACGAGGCTTTTGCCGCCGACAAGAAGGCGCGCGAGGAAAAGCTCGCCAAGGAAAAGCAGTTTGCCGGCTGGGTCTTTGAGGTCTCCGAATACACCGTCAACAACCTGTTCAAGAAGCGCGCAGAGATCGTCAAGCTGGAGCAGAAACCGGCCGAGTCCGTTCCAGCGGCACCCGGCGTCCCGGCCTCTCCCCAGCCTGGGGTGCCTGCGCTCAAGCCGCAGCTGCCCGCCGCCCCGCCGAGTCTGACCTCGCCGCCGGTGCCGCTCCCATCCGCGCCGAAGACCGAGATCAAGCCGGCCGCCGATCCGGCGGCAAATGCCCCGGCGCCGAAAAACTGAAACCGTCGCCTGCCCATCACGGCGGCCCTGCCCGGGGCCGCCGTTTTTTTGGGTGTGCGTCACTCCGTCTTGACGCCCGGGCGGCGCTGTGGCCACATGCCCTCGGACATGACCGGTCCCACGTTCCGCCTCCGCCGCCTGCTCTGGATCCTGCTGCTGCTGGCGGCGGTGTCCGCGGGACTCTATGCGGTGTTCGCGGCCGTGGGCTATGCCTGGAACTGGCAGCGCGCCTGGGACTACCGCGGGCAGTTCCTGCGTGGCTGGCTGCTGACGCTCGGGCTATCGCTCGCGGCCATGGCGCTGAGCATCGTTGTCGGACTCGCCCTCCTGCTTGGGCGACGCGCACCGTTCGAGCCCGTGCGCCTGTTGTGCACGGGCGTTGTCGAATTCCTGCGCGGTTCCCCCTTGCTCGTCCAACTGCTGGTCGGCTACTACATCCTTGCCACCGCCGTGCAGCTCGATTCACCCCTGCTGGTCGGCATCCTGGTCCTGGCCTGCTTTGAGGGCGCCTACCTCGCCGAGATTTTTCGCGGGGCGGTGGAGAGCATTGGTGCCTCCCAGCGCGAGGCGGCGCGTGCAGTCGGTTTCAATGGCTGGCAGACCTGGCGCTTCGTCATTCTGCCCCAGGCCCTGCGCCGCGCCCTGCCGGGCACCACCGGGCAACTGGTGTCGCTGATCAAGGATTCCTCCCTGCTGTCGGTGATCGGCGTAGAGGAGCTTGTGCAGAAGGTGCGCATCCTCAACTCTGGCAGCTACACTTCGCTTGAGGGGTATCTGCCGCTGGCGGTGGCCTATTTGGCGGTCACCCTGCCGCTGTCCTGGTTTGCCCGGCGCCTGGAAAGGAGGTTCGCCTATGAAACTTGAGGCGATCGACCTGACCAAGCGCTATGGCGATTTCCAGGCCCTGGCTGGCGCCTCGTTTGCCACTGGCGGCGACGCCCGCGTGGTGGCCCTCCTCGGGCCGAGCGGCGGCGGCAAGTCGACCCTGCTGCGCGTGCTTGGTGGCCTGCTGCTGCCTGACAACGGCGAGGTGCGCCTCGACGGTGAGGCTCTGCCGCATGAGCCTGCCGCAGCGCTGCAGGTCCTGCGCCGAAATGGTTTTGTCTTTCAGGGCTACAACCTGTTTCCGCACCTGAGCCTGGAGGAAAACATCGCGCTGCCGCTGCGTGAGGTTCATGGCCATGAGGCCGTAACCGCCTCGGCGCGGGCGCTGGAACTCCTGGAGCGGCTCGGTCTCGCGGAGCACCGCCACAAGCGTCCGGCTGAACTGTCCGGCGGCCAGCAGCAGCGTGGCGCCATTGCCCGTGCCCTGGCGCCGCGGCCGCGGCTGCTGCTGCTCGACGAGCCGACTTCGGCGCTCGATCCGGTGATGACCGGTGAGGTGCTCGACGTGGTCCGTGAACTCGCCGAGAGCGGCCAGCAGATCGTGCTCGCCACCCACGAAATCAGCTTTGCCCGGCGGGTTGCCGATTGGGTGGTCTTTCTTGCCGGCGGGTGTGTGGTTGAGAGCCGGGAGGCGGCGGCATTTTTTCGTGAGCCGGCCTGTGCGGAGGCGCGGCTTTATCTCGGCGGTCTGTCCAGATACCGCTGACACGCCGGCAAAATGCAAAGCCTGGCCCGCCGCTTTCGTACTGGCAGGTGCGTGCGCCTCCTTCTCCATGCCGCCGGTCGCTGCTCCGGCCTGTTTGCCGTGCTTGCCGCGATGGCTCCTTCCGCTGTCGCGGGAGAGGTTTATTTCGAAGATCGGGTTGCGCCTCTTCTGCACCAGCACTGTCGGGAGTGCCACAACCCGCAGACCCGCCGTGCCAATCTCGACCTGAGCAATGCCGAGGCCCTGCTGCGCGGAGGCGATTCCGGGCCGGTGGTCAAAGCGGGTGATCCCGTGCGCAGCAAGCTCTACGAAATGGTCCACACCGGCGAGATGCCGCGCAAGGGAGACAAGCTGACCGCCGAGCAGGTGCACTGGATCGAGGACTGGATTCGCGACGGCGCGCGGTTTCGCAGCGCGCCGGTGGCCGAGGTGCGGTTGCAAAAGCATGACATCCTGCCCATCCTTCTCCTGCGCTGCACCGCCTGCCACGGTGCCGAAGTCCAGCGCGGCAAGCTCGATCTTCGGCAACCGGAAAACCTGCTCAATGGCGGCACCTCGGGTCCTGCGGTCGTCCCCGGCAACCCCGCGGCCAGCCTGGCCCTGCAGCGCGTCGAACAGGAACTCTGCCCGCCCAGGGATCAGTTGCTCAAATACTTTGTCGAGCGCCCGTCCTCGGTGGAGATCGACAAGCTGCGCGATTGGATCGCCGGCGGTGCTTCAATGCGCGAGACGCTGCCCGATGTCGCCAACGGTGAACCGGATCCGCTCGTCACCGATGCCGACCGCGCGCACTGGGCCTTCCAAAAGCTGCCAGCCGAGGTGCCTGTGCCGGCAGTGGAGGGGGCAATGCCGCTGCGGCCGGTCGATGCCTTCCTGCAGGTGCGCCAGCGTGAGCGCGGACTCGATTTTGCCACTGAGGCGCCGCGCCAGGTCCTGGTGCGCCGCGCGTATTTTGACCTCACCGGCCTGCCGCCGCCGGTGGGGGAACTCGCGCGCTGGCTGGAGCATCCGAGCGACGGCTGGTATGCGGAGATGCTCGACCATCTGCTCGCCTCGCCGCATTATGGTGAACGTTGGGGGCGCTTTTGGCTCGATGTTGCCGGGTATGCCGATTCCGAGGGCGGCACCTCCGAGGATCCCGTGCGCGAGACGGCGTGGAAGTACCGCGACTACGTCATCCGTTCGCTCAATGCCGACAAGCCCTGGGACCGTTTTCTGCTCGAGCAGCTTGCCGGTGATGAACTCGCCGGGCACAGCGACCCGGCACGGGTGACCGACGCGATGGTCGAACAGTTGGTCGCCACCGGTTTCCTGCGCATGGGCGTGGACCAGACCGGATCGCGCACAATGAACTTTGTGCCTGAGCGACTCGGGGTCATCGCCGATGCCCTGCAGGTGGTCGGGTCCGGCATCCTCGGCCTGACCGTCGAGTGCGCGCGTTGCCACAGCCACAAGTACGACGCCATCCCGCAGCGTGATTACTACCGGCTCAAGGCGGTGTTTCAGGGCGCGCTTGATGAGCATGACTGGCTGACCTGGAAGAACCGCAACCTCGAGGCCGCGCCCGCGGAAACGGCCGCACGTCACAAGGAGGTTGTCGCCCGCCTGCAGAAGCAGATCAAGGCCGCCGAGGCTCGCCGCGCCACCGCACTGAAATCGGTTCAGGACCGTTACCACCAGGAACGCTGGTCGAAGCTCGCCAAGGCCGAGCAGGAGGCGATTCTCGCCGCGGTCAAGGCGGATGCCGGTCGTCGCAGCCGCCGCGAGGAGGAACTCGTGCGCCGCTATGAAACCGAGCTGAAGCCGGTGGAGCGCGTGCTGGTGGAGCGGCATCCCGAGCTCGGCGTGCAACTGCGCGCCTTAGATGGCGAAATCTCCGCCCTGCGCGAGCGCCTGCCGCCGCCCCTCGAGGTGCGTGCGCTCTGGGACCGCGGCCGGCCCTCGCCAACCTACCTGCTGGCGCGCGGTGAACCCCACCGCCCAACCCGCCTCGTTGGCCCGGGTGTGCCGTCGGTGCTGACCGACGGCCGCACGCCGTTTGTCGCCGAGCCGCCCTGGCCGGGTGCCGAGAAGACGGGTCGACGTCTCGCTTTTGCCCGCTGGCTGACTGCACCCGATCACCCGCTCACCGCCCGCGTGCTGGTCAACCGAGTCTGGGCGAAGTACTTCGGTCGCGGCCTGGTCGCCACCCTCGACAACTTTGGCGTGCTGGGCGCCAAGCCGACACACCCGGAACTGCTCGACTGGCTGGCGCGCGACTTCGTCGAAAGCGGCTGGAGCCTGAAGCACCTGCATCGCACCCTGCTGTTGTCGCGCGCCTATCGCCAGGCCTCGGTGGCCGAGGCCGCGCAGGCGGTCGATCCGGAGAACCTGCTGCTCGCGCGCATGCCCCTGCGCCGGCTCGATGCCGAGGCCCTGCGCGATGCCCTGCATGCGGTGGCCGGCCGGCTGGATGCCCGCCTGTTCGGGCCGCCCGCGCCGGTCAGCGTGCGGGCCGACGGCCTCATCGTCGATGACCCGGGCCAGGCCGGTCACCGCCGCAGCGTCTACCTGCGCCTGCGCCGCACGGAAATGCCGTCGCTGCTGGCCACCTTCGATTACCCGGAGATGCAGCCCAACTGCATCCAGCGCAATGTCTCGACCGTCTCGCTGCAGCCGCTGATGCTGATGAACAACCAGCGCGTGCGCGAGCTTGCCGGCGCCTTTGCCGATCGTCTGCTCACCGCGCCGCCCGACACCGATCCGGTGCGGCTCGCCTTCGAGGCCGCCCTGCAGCGAGTGCCCGCGGCTGACGAGGCGGCGGCCGCACAGGCGGCTCTTGGTCAGGCGCAGACAGCCTGGCAAAACGACGGCTTGTCATCCAAGCGCGCGCGCCGCGAAGCCCTCGCCGCGCTCTGTCACACCCTGTTCAACACCGCCGAGTTCCTCCATGTCGACTGAGTCCGCCATGCCCGGCCTGACCCGCCGCTCCTTTTTCCATCGGATGTCCGACGGCCTCTGCGGGGCCGCGCTGGCGCACCTGTTTGCCGGCGACGGCCTGCTGGCGGCCACGGCGCCCGGGCGCCACGACCTCGCGCCCAAATCACCGCACCGGCCGGCGCGCGCCAAGGCGGTGATCCACCTGTTCATGAATGGCGGGCCCAGTCAGATGGATCTGTTTGATCCCAAGCCCGCGCTCGAGCGCTATGCCGGCAAGTCCTTCCCTGGCCGGGTCGATGAGTTGGGCAACGTCGGCGCTTCCAATGTCGGCGCCATCATGCCGGGACGCTTCAAGTTCGCGCGCCACGGTCGCTCCGGCCTGTGGATGTCCGACGCCCTGCCGCACACGGCCAAGGTGATCGATGAACTCTGCTTCATCCATTCGCTCTGGACCGATCATCCGAATCACGATAACGCTCTGTACAAGATCCACAGCGGCCGCCTGTTCATGGGGCATCCCTCGCTCGGTGCCTGGATCGCCTACGGCCTCGGCAGCGAGTGCCAGGACCTGCCCGCCTATGTCGTCCTCGACGACGAGCGCGGCCTGCCGAAGAACGACGTGCGCAACTGGACCTCGGCCTTCCTGCCGCCGATCTACCAGGGCACCCGCTTCCGCAGCACGGGCGCGCCGATTCTCAATCTGACGCCGGAGTTCGAACAGCCGGCGCCGGTGGCCGCTGCCGCGCGCGACCTGCTCGACCGGCTGGACCGCCGCCATCGCGCCCTGCGCCCCGGCTACCCGGAACTGGATGCTCGCATCGAGGCCTACAGCCTGGCCGCGCGCATGCAGCTCAGCGCCAGCGACGTGCTCGATCTTTCCAGTGAAAGCGAGGCCACCCGCACTGACTACGGCATCGGCAATCCGGTCACCGATTCCTACGGTCGCCGCTGCCTGATGGCGCGCCGCCTGGTCGAGCGCGGCGTGCGTTTCGTCCAGCTCTTCCTTGAGGATCAGCCCTGGGACAATCACAGCAACCTCACCGAGACGCTGCTCTCCGCCTGCGAACGCACCGATCAGCCGGTGGCTGCATTGATCCGCGACCTGCGCCAGCGCGGCCTGCTCGACGATACCCTGGTTATTTGGGGCGGTGAGTTCGGGCGCACGCCGACTTCGCAAAAGATTGGCAATGACTTCAGTGGTCGCGACCACAACATGCAGGGTTTCACCACCTGGATGGCCGGGGGCGGTCTCAAGCGCGGCTTCAGCTTTGGCGAGACCGACGAGCTGGGGCACAAGGCGGTGGTCGATCCGGTCAGCGTGCCGGACTTTCACGCGACGATCCTGCATGCGCTCGGTCTCGATGCCGAGCGACTGCACTTCGAGCGCAACGGCCTTGAGGAGCGGCTCACCGGCTTTGCCTCACCCAAGGTGGTGCAGGGCATCTTCGCCTGATCTCAACCGCGGCGCAGCAGGCGGCGGTAATTGCCGCCGAGCACGAGGCGCTTTTGCGCCTCGCTGAGTCCTGCAAAGAGGATCTTGCCGAGTTCCGTGCCGAGCGAGCGCGAGGGCAGGTGGCTGCCGAACACAACACGTTCGGCACCGAGTTCGCGCAGCGCCATTTCCAGAAAGCCGGCGGTGGCGTCGAAGCCGGAGGTCTCGACGACGACGTTCGGTCGGTCGCGAATGGCGCGCAGGCCGAGCTCCCAGTTGCCACCGGCATGGGCGCAGATGAAGGTCTGTTCGGGAAAGCGGGCTGCCAGTTCGGCGAGGTCGGACGGGGTCGATCCGTGGGGCGGGCTGGGCTCGTGGGTCCTGAACCAGGTGTGCACCATGATCGCGCCGCCGAGTTCGGCGATGCGTTCGACGAGGCGGGCGACGTCCGGATGCGTGCAGGGCAGGCCGGCGGGCGCGCCGCCGGGGAAATACACGCCGATCATGGGGCCGTCGCGCAGCCAGCGGTTGAGGGCGTCCAGTGAGCGCTGCGGTTCGCGGGCGTTGACCTGGATCATGCCGAGCATCAGGTCCGGCCAGCGGCGCAGGGGTTCGTCGATCTCTTGGGGATGAGCGGCGGCCCACTGCTCGATGGCAGCGCTGCCGGTGCCGAGCCCGACATCCGGGAAATAGCACAGCTTTTTCAAGGCTGCGCGTTCGACCAGCGGCAGCAGGGCCTCGATGGCCGGCACCGTGTCGGCGCCGCGCGCCTGGGTCAGGTAGGAATCCCAGATCTCATAGCGCGCCAAAACCTCGGGGGAGGGCAGGGGCGACCAGGCGGGCGGAGGTGTTGGCATGGCGGATCAGGCGGGCAGCAGGCGGCGTGCGTTGCTCATCAGCAGGGCCACGGCCTCGGCGGCGGGCAGGCCGGCAAGCAGGCCTTCCTCGACCCGGATCAGCGCCGCCTCGGGGATGAGGAAGGGGGCGTGAGAGCCGAACAGCACGCGCCCGTTGCCGGCCAGCTGGACCAGACGGGCGACGCCGTCGGTCGCCTCGGTGCGGGCGATCTCGAACCACAGGTTGGGCAGTCGGGCCAGTTCGGCGGTGACGCTGCCGGGCCGGTGATTGAGCAGCATGACCCGTGTCCGGGGATGGCGTGTTAGCAGGACCGGCAGGGGAGTTAGGTCAACATCGGCCACCTGGGTCTGGGGCGGCTGGGTGCGGGTGTCCTCGGTCGAAACGGCCACCTGGACCAGCAGGCCGGCGTCGCCAGCGACTTGCAGCAGGCGCTCGAACCCGGGATGCTCCAGGCCGTAGCCATGGTGATTCGGGTGCAGGCGGAGGCCGGGCATTCCGTGCACTTGGGCGCACCGGCGCAGTTCCTCGGGCCAGTCGGGCAGCAGCGGATTGACTGAACCAAAGGGGCGCAGGCGCAGGGGCCGGACCTCGCGACAGGCGGCTGCGAGGCGGGTGTTGACGCCGTCGAGATCGCGGTGCAGCAGGCCTTCGAAGCTGCCGGCCCAGGCCTCGCCGATGCCGAGCGCCGCCAAGCGGGCCGCCAGCGCGCCTGGTTCGTCCAGCGGCAGGCGACGAAAGGGCCAGTGGAACAGGCTGACATTGGCATCGATCCAAGCGGGTCCGGCGGCTGCGCCGTGGGCGGGCAGCATGGTCGTCGCCAGGGCGGTCTGGAGCAGGCGGCGGCGGGAGAAGGCGGGCATCGACCGGCTAACAACGCCGGGCAGGCAGGGCCTCGTTCATCCACCTGGCAAAATGAGTTGTCCGATCGCGGGCGCCTTTTTTGGCAAGCTCCCCCCCGGGCCGACGTTACTCCGACACCCCCACCCCATGAACCCTCTGTTGGCCCGTCTCCTTGCCGGGCACCTGCTGACGCCCTGTGCCCTCCTTGTTGTTGCCTCCGCCGCCCGCGCCGCGGCGCCGGCGCCCGCGCCGCTGGCCGGCTTTCTCGACCAGCACTGCTTGGAGTGCCACGATGGCGACATCCAGAAGGGTGGCCTCGACCTGACCGCGCTGCCGTTCGATCTGGCCGACCGCGACGTCTTTGCCAAGTGGCAGCGGGTGTTTGAGCGCGTGCACGATGGTGAGATGCCGCCGGCCAAGAAGGAGCGCCCGGCCAAGCCGCAGCTCGAGGCCTTCCTCGTCGGACTCAAGCAGCCGCTCATTGACACCGATGCCGCCGACATCGCCGCCAACGGCCGGGTGCGCGGCCGCAGGCTGACACGCACGGAATACGAGCACACCCTGCACGACCTGCTCGGCATCGATCTGCCGCTCAAGCTGCTGCTGCCCGAGGACGGCGCGGCGCACGGCTTTGAAACGGTGGCCAGCGCCCAGCAACTTTCTCACCACCAGCTCGCCCGCTACCTGGATGCCGCCGACCTGGCGCTCAGCGACGCCTTCAAGCGCGCCTTCGATGGCGACAAACCCTATCAGAAGCACCACACCCCCAAGGAAATGGGCGTGCATCGCGGCGGCAACAACCGCATGCCCGAGCACCGCGGCGACCGCACGATCTCCTGGCCGATCACCCTGCAGTTTTTCGGTCGCCTGCCCGCCACCAGTGTGCCGGCCGACGGCTGGTACCGGGTCACCCTGCGTGAGGTGCAGGCGATCAATCCCGGGTCGGGCGGCGCCGTCTGGGGCACCCTGCGCTCCGGGGCCTGTTCCTCGGCCGCGCCCATGCTGTACATGCTCGGCCTGGTCGAGGCTACTGCCACGCCGCGTGACCTCACCTATGAAGCCTGGATCCAGCGCGGGCACATGCTCGAGATTCGGCCCAACGATGCCACCCTCAAACGCGCGCCCACCGGTGCCACCGGCGGCAACGTCTCGTTCAAAGGTCGCGATCTCGAAAAGCAGGGTTACCAGGGCATCGCCTTCACCGGCATCGACGTCGAGCGCATCCACCCGAATGGCGACCGCCAGCAGGTGAAGCACCACCTCTACGGCAAGGGCGGCTTCGACGCCCTCAAGAACGGCGAACTCGACGGCCTGATCGAGCGCTTTGCCGAGCGCGCCTTCCGTCGCCCGGTCACCGGGGCGCAAACGGCCCCCTACCGCGAGCTCGCCCGCCAGGCCCAAGCCGAGGGCGACAAGCCGGCCGACGCCCTGCGCGCGGCCTACCGCGCCATTCTCTGCTCGCCGCGCTTCCTCACCTTCCTCGAGGCGCCCGGTGCCCTCGATGACCACGCGCTGGCCTCGCGCCTGAGCTACGCCCTCTGGGCGTCGATGCCGGATGCGGAATTGCTCCGGCTCGCCGTGGAAGGTCGCCTGCGTGAGCCGGCCGTGCTGGGTGCCCAGGTCGAGCGCCTGTTGACCGACCCCAAGGCGCGCCGCTTCCTCGTCGGCTTCACCGATCAATGGCTGAAGCTGAACCAGATCGATTTCACCACACCCGACACCCGCCTTTACCGCGACTTCGATCCGGTGGTGCAGGAGTCGATGCTGCAGGAGACGCGCACCTACTTTGCTGAGATGATTCGGAAGGACCTGGCGATCACCCACGTGGTTGATTCCGACTTTGCCTTCCTCAACGAACGGCTTGCCCGCCATTATCGCGGCGAGTGGACGCTGCAGCCCGGCGACGGCCTGCAGAAGGTCGCCCTCAAGCCCGGCGACCGGCGCGGCGGTCTGGTCACCCAGGGCGCCATCCTCAAGGTCACGGCCGATGGCACCAGCACCTCGCCCGTGGTGCGCGGTGTCTTTGTCAATGAACGCCTGCTCGGCACCCACATCCCGCCGCCGCCGCCCGGCGTGCCGGCCATCGAGCCTGACATCCGCGGCGCCACCAGCATTCGCGACCAGCTCGACAAGCATCGCAACAACGAGAGCTGCGCGAGCTGTCACCTCACCATCGATCCTCCGGGCTTTGCCCTGGAAAACTACGACCCGGTTGGCATCTGGCGGGTGAAATACGGCCAGGGCGGCAAGGGCTTGAAAATCGATGCCACCGGCCGCACCCCCGACGGTCTGGGATTTGAGGACATCCTCAGTTGGCAGAAGATCTACAAGGACCGCGCCGACCTGCTGGCCCGTGGCTTTGTCCGCCACTTCCTCACCTATGCCACCGGTGCCCCGCCGCGCTTCAGCGAGGAGGCCGCCGTGGAGGCGATTGCCGGTCGTGCCGACACCGGGGGGTACGGTCTGCGCAGCCTTATCCGCGAAGCGGTTTTGAGCGACATTTTCCGCACCAAGTGACGTTACCTTTTCAGCCCCTCATGAGCACCTTCACCTTTCAAAAGCACCTTTGCCGCCGCGCCCTGCTGCGCGGTGCCGGCGTCTCGCTCGGCCTGCCGCTTCTAGAGGCCATGACCCCGGCTCTGGCTGCCGTGCCCGAGGCGAGGACGGCCCGCCGCTTTGTCGGAGTCAGCATGGCGCTCGGGCTGCACAATCCCAACCTGGTCCCGGAGGGACGTGGCCGCGATTACAAGCCCTCGCGTTACCTGCAATCCATCCAGGACCTGCGCGAGGATTTCACCATCGTGTCCGGTTCCTCCCATCCGGGCGTCACCGGCGGGCACACGGCCGAGGGCAGCATTTTTTCGGCCTGTCCCAACGCGCGCGGCGCCACCACGCGCAACACGATCTCGCTCGACCAGCTCATGGCCAAGCATCTCGGCCACGAGACGCGCTTTCCCTCGCTGGTGCTCAACACGAACAGTCAGACCAGCCCGAGCTACACGGAGAACGGCTCGATGATTCCGGCTGAGAACAATGCCATGCGCCTGTTCACGCGCCTTTTCGTCAACGACACACCCGCCGAGCAGGCGCGCCAGGCCCAGCTCATCCGCCAGGGCCGCAGTGTCATGGATGTGGTCGGCGCCGAGGCGAAGGCCCTCATGCGCGAGGTCGGCGCGGGCGACCGCGACAAGCTGGACGCCTGGTTCACCAGCGTGCGCGACCTCGAGCAGCGCCTCGCCGCCAACGAGGCTTGGACACACCGGCCGAAGCCCAAGGTTTCCCTGGCGCCGCCCTCGCGCATCCCCCGCGACAACGAGGTCGAGGTGGATCGCATCTTCCTTGACATTGTCCACATGGCCCTGGCCACCGACAGCACCCGCTTCATCACCCTGCACATCACCGGCAACAACGTCCAGGGCATCGAGGGTGTCGACGAGAGTTACCACAATCTCAGCCACCACGGCATGGACAATGAAAAGCTCGCCCAGCTCGCCATCGTTGAGCAGGGCGTGGTCAATGCGTGGGGCAACTTCCTGCGCAAACTCAAGTCGGATAAGCTGCTCGGGGAGACGATGGTGTTGCTCACCTCGAACCTCGGCAATGCCTCCAGCCACGACAACAAGAACATGCCGGTGCTCTTCGCCGGCGGCGGCTTCAGGCACGGTCAGCACCTTGCCTTCGATCAGAAGGACAACTATCCGCTGCCCAATCTTTATCTCGGCGCCCTGCAGCGACTC
>JBIJBO010000105.1:0-12662 GCA_044345215.1 Prosthecobacter sp.
GAGCAGCCATGCCCCGGCCGGTTCGCCCGCGCTGGCCGCCGATCCCGAAAACCTGCTGCTCGGGCGCATGGCGCGCTTCCGGCTCGATGCCGAGGGCATCCGCGACAACGCCCTTGCCATTGCCGGCCTGCTCAACCCGAAGCAGGGCGGCCCGCCGATCTATCCGCCGCAGCCGGACGGGTTGTGGGCCAAGGTCGGCGGCCAGCAATACAAGTATGAGGTCAGTCCCGGCACCGAACCCTACCGCCGCGGCCTTTACGTTGTGCTGAAGCGCGGAGCGCCCTACCCGAGCTTCGTCAACTTCGACGCCGGTCCGCGACTTGCCTGCGTGGTGAAGCGGCATCGATCCAACACGCCGCTGCAGGCGCTCAACCTGCTTAATGATCCGGTTTACGTCGGCGCCGCCCAGGCCCTCGGCCAACGCTTGCTCGCGGAAACCCCGGGGGGCTCGGTGGACGACCGACTCCGCCACGGCTTCCGTCTCGCCCTTGCTCGTTCGCCCAGCGTCACCGAACTCACCACCCTGCGCGAGCTCTGGCAGAAGCAGTCTGTGAAGGGCGAGGCCGCCGCCAGCGAGGCGGTCGCCCTGACCCTGCTCAACCTCGACGAGACGATCTCGAAGGAGTAGGGGCGCGCTGTGGCGCTTTCTGTAGACGCGGGCAATGACCGCGCGGATTCCCGCGCGGTCGCTGCCCCGCGCTACAGCGCAACCTTGCGTGTCCTGTGAAAGGCCGCGCGCCTGACGGGTGTTCGTTGCTCATGCTGTCCATCGTGTTGCGTGTTTGCTCCCGGGTCTTGCCCATGGGCTGGTTGCTTGCTCTGCCGGCCGCCGCCCAGCTCGCCAATTCGCCGCCGGTGCCGCACTGGTTGAGCGCGGAACCGGCCGAGGCTGAGGTCGTGCTCGGCACCGACTTCGAGCAGCGCGGCAGCCTGCTGAAGGCCATCCTGTTGATCGCTTCGGCCACCGACACGGAAGTCCGCGTCAACGGCGCATTGGCCGGTCGCGTGCGCACCGCGAGCGAGGAACCGGCGGCCAGTCTCGACGTTACGTCCTTCATCCGGCCCGGGCGCAACCGCCTGGAATTGAGCGCGCGCACCCCGCGGCTCGCCGCTCTGCTCGAACTCAATGGCGATCTCGCCCGCAAGCAGTGGCTGGTCAGCGATAAAGCCTGGACCGCCCGGCCCGGTCGCGCGATCGACCAGGGTCCTGTCGCGGCCAGCGCCAATCCCTTCGACCTGAAAAAGACCTTCGACGCCTACAACTCCTGGCAGCTGGCCAAGCGCGAGCGCCAGCAGCAGGCCACGGATCCGGCCGGCTTCGTGGTGCCCGAGGGGTTCAAGGTCGAGCTGATTCGCTCGGCCGCGGCCGACGAGGATTCCTGGATTGCCCTCGCCTTCGATCCCCAGGGCCGGATCACCTTGGCGCGGGAAAAGCGCGGCCTGCTGCGCTTCGATCCCGCCGCCGGATCAATGACGATGATCGATGACAGCCTGAAGGAATGCCGCGGCCTGCTGTACGCGCACGGGGCGCTGTACGCGCATGCCAACCAGAGCAAGGGCCTGTTCCGTCTGCGCGATGCCGACGGCGACGGCGCCTTCGAGGACGTGAAGGAGATCGTCCACACCGAGGGCGGCTTTGGCCACGGGCGCAATCACTTGAAGTTGGGCCCCGACGGTCATCTCTGGCTCGCCTGCGGCAACAACGTCCTGCTCCCGAGCCCGCTCGCGCCTGCCTCGCCGCTGCAACACAGCGCCTGGGATCAGGTGCTGCCGAATCCCTGGGACGGCAGCATGTTCGATGGCACGGTCGAGATGCCGGCCGGTTACATCCTGCGCGTCAGTCCCGAGGGCGATGACCTGCGCGTTCATGCCGGCGGCCTGCGCAATCCACTCGACCTGGCCTTCAACCGCGACGGCGAACTCTTCACCTTCGATGCCGACATGGAGCGCGACGTCGGGGCGTCCTGGTACATGCCGAACCGAGTGCTGCATCTGGTGTCCGGCGCCGACTTCGGCTGGCGGCGCGGCACCGGCCGTCTGGCCGCCTGGCAGGCCGACACCCTGCCGAGCGTGGTCGACATCGGCCTGGCCTCGCCGACCGCCGTGTTCTTCGGCTACGGCGCGCGATTCCCCGCGCGTTTCGAGGAAGCGTTGTTCATCTGCGATTGGTCCTACGGGCGCATCCTCGCCGTTCATGTCGAGGAAAGGGGCGCGAGTTACCGCGGCCGCTTCGAGACCTTTGTCAGTGGTCGCCCGCTCAACGTCACCGATGGCTGCATCGGTCCCGACGGCGCGCTGTGGTTTCTCACCGGGGGTCGTGGCACGCAGAGCGGGCTGTACCGCGTCACCTGGCAGGGCGAGCTGCCGGCGGCACAACCCGCCGAGCGCAAGTCCTCGAAGGCCGCGGACCTGCGTCAGCAGCGCCGCGAACTCGAAGCCTTTCATGGCGGCCTTGAGCGTGGTCAGGAAGCGGCCGCGCTGGCGCAGATTCGGCCGGGACTGGAGCACAGCGACCGCCACCTGCGCTGGGCGGCGCGACTCGCCCTTGAGCAGGTGCCGGTGTCGCTGTGGAAAACGGAGCTGGTGGCCCAGGCGACCGGATGGCGCGCCCTGATGGGCTGCCTGGCGCTGGCGCGCGTGGGCGAAGCGGCGGATCAGGAGGTGGTGCAGGAACGCCTGCGCACGCTGCCCTGGCGCAACCTGATGGATGACCAGCGTCTCGCCGCCCTGCGCGCGCTTGGGGTTTCGATCGCCCGCCACGGCGATCCCGAGCCGGAGGCACGCGCGCGCCTGCTCGCCTGGCTGGAGCCGCTGTATCCCGCCGGCACGCGCGAGTTGAACCAGGAACTCTGCCGCCTGCTCGTGCGCCTGGGCTCGACCCGGGTCGTGGCCAAGTCGCTGCCGCTGCTGAGCGCGGCGCAGTCCGGTGAGGACCTGCTGTTTTATCCCCTGCACCTGCGCTATGTCCGCGAAGGATGGACTCTGGGCCAGCGACGCGCCGTGTTCGAGGCGCTGAACCGCGCGGAAAAGCTCAACGGCGCCAGCACCTACTTCAAGACCCTGCAGGACACCCGCAGCGAACTCGCCGCTGACCTGCCGCCGGATCAGGCCGGGATCCTGGCGGCCCTGATCCATCCGCCCAAGCCGGTGGCGCTCTCGCCCCATGCCCTGCCCGGGCACACGTTTCGCGAATGGAAACTCGAGGACCTGGAAAAACGTCTCGACGAGGTGGGCCGCGGTCGTTCCTTCGCCAGCGGGCGCGACGCCGCCATCCGCGGCCAGTGCGTGTTCTGCCACCGCGTCAGCACCGACCCCTCCCTGCCGGCCGGGATCTATGGCCCCGAGTTGGTGCAGGTTTCCGCCCGCTTCGGTCGCCGCGACCTGCTCGACCACATCTTGAATCCCTCGAGGGTGATCGATGAAAAGTTTCGCTTCCTGACCGTCACCCGCGCCGATGGCAGCACGGTCACCGGCGCCTTGGAATCCGAGGACGACGAGCGTCTCGTCCTGCGCCCCAACCCGCTGGCGCCGGACACGGTCGAGATCGGCCTGAGCAGCATCCGCAAGCGCGAGGAAGCGGTCGCCTCGCCCATGCCCGCCGGCTTGCTCAACAGCCTGCGCGCCGAGCAGATCCTTGACCTGCTCGCTTTCCTGGAAGCCGGCGGCGATGCGGCCAAGGCGAATTTCCAGCCCTGAACCACGGTTGCCGGCGGTCGCCGGCCGGGCCAAGGTGGGGTCATGGAGAACACGCAGGCCATCCTCATCGGGCGCTCGCGCTGGTCGGAGACCAGTCTGATTGTGCACTGGTGCGCGCCCGAACTCGGCCTGTTCCGCACGATGGCCAAGGGCGCCCTGCGACCCAGCTCGGCTTTTCACGGCGTGCTCGATCTCTTTGTCACCGCCGACCTGCGGCTGGCGCGCGCGAAGTCCGGGGATCTGCACACCCTGGCCGAGGCGCACCTGCTGCAGCCGCGCCTGGGCCTGCGCGCGAGCTACGGTCGCGTGCTCGCCGCCACTTACCTGGTCAAGCTGTTGGCCCTCGCGGTCGAGCCGCATGCACCGCTGCCCGGTCTCTATGACCTGCTCGCCAAGGCCCTCGATTACCTCGTCGAACACGACCCCAGTCCGGCCTTCCTCCATCGCTTCGAGCTGCGCCTCGCCGAGGACCTTGGCCTGGTCGGCGAAGCCGGGGCCGAGGGTGCGCTGGCGGCGCATCTGCTTGAGCAGCACCTGCACAAGCGCCTGCCCGTCCAGCGCCGCCAGATGCTCGACTGGTGCGCCGCGCGATTGTAGCGCGGGGCATCGACCCGCAGGGTTGGCTGTAGTGCGGGGCATCGACCCGCAGGAACCACGCGGTCACTGCCCGCGTCCACAGCAGGAGGACCCGCAGGAACCACGCGGTCACTGCCCGCGTCCACAGCAGGAGGACGCGCAGGAACCACGCGGTCACTGCCCGCGTCTACAGCAGAGGACCCGCAAGAGCTACGCGGTCCTGCCCGCGTCCACAACGCCCAGAAAAGGCTTGCCAGGCTGTCACCCTCCGGCGCATGCTGAGGCCATGCTCCAGCTTCTTCGCCTCCCCTTTCTCAACGGCCTGCAGGATGTCGGTCTGCTCCTGCTCCGCGTCAGTCTCGGCTTCTCGATGCTGCTGCTGCACGGCTGGTCGAAGTTTCAGAACTTCGAAAGCATCGCCCCGAAGTTCCTGCCGCTGTTTGGCCTGCCCTCCTCGCTGAGCCTCGGCCTTGCTGTTTTTGCCGAGGTCGTCTGCTCGGTCCTGCTCATTCTCGGCCTGTTCACCCGCTTTGCCGCCCTCAACCTGGCGGCCACCATGGCCGTGGCCTTCTTCATCGCCCACAAAGGCGCCTTCACCGGCGACAAGCCGGGCGAACTCGCCTTCATCTACCTCACCGGCTTCGTCGCCCTGGTCTTCACCGGCGGCGGCAAGTTCTCGGCGGATGGCGGGCGGTGAGTCGCGAATCTGAAATCTGAAATGAGAGGTCTTCGACCTCCTAGCGCAGCAGCACCCGGCAGGGCGCGCCGTCGGCGCCGGCGAGCTTGAGGGGCAGGCAGATCATCTCGTAGCGACCCGGTTCGAAGGCGCGTAGATCGAGGCCTTCGACGATCCAGATGCCGGCTCCGAGCAGGTGGCGATGGGTTTCAACACCGTCCTTTTCATAGCCGCCGACGCTCAGGTAATCGATCCCGACAAAGCGCACGCGCTTTCGGGCGAGCCAGCCGGCAGCATCGGCACGCAAGGAGATGAAGTCGCGATCAAAAGCCTGCAGTTCGGCATCGCGCTGAGAGTTGCGGGTCTTGAACAGGACGCGCTCGCCGGCGCGCAGGCGCAGGGGGCGCAGGTCCGCCGCGGTGATCTGGTCGGCGCAGTCGAGGGCGATCACCCGGCAGGGGCCGACCCCGGCTTCGAGCGGCATCTGGTCGATGGTTGCGCCGTCGGCGATGAAGTGGCGCGGGGCATCCATGTGGGTGCCGGTGTGGGCACAGAGCGACAGCGCCGTGAGGTTGCAGACGTCGCCGTTGGCCATGCTGGCGGCGAGCCTGTGCTCGAACACCGGATCGCCCGGCCAGCTGGCCATGCCGTTGCGCAGGGGATGGGTGGCATCGCGCCAGGGACGCTTCATGGCTTGGCAGGGGCGGCTTTTTTCGGTCCGGCTTTCTTCTTTTTGCCGGCGGTCTGCAGAGGCAGGCCGGTGCGACGGTCAAACTTGTCGGGCGTCAGCACGGCCGGCACGGCGTCGCCGGTCTCGCGTTGCCAGGAAGCCAGCGCCGCCTTCAAGCGCGCGGCGGTGTCGGTCAGCGCCGGATCCTGAAATCGATCACTCAACTGGTGGGGATCGGCCTCGCGATCGTAGAGTTCCTCGGCCTGACGCGGCGCGCGGAAGAGGTCGGCCTGGTAGTCGTGCAGGGCACCGCGGTCGTGCAGACGCAGCATGGCCTGGTGGGTGATGCTGCGCACGGCGTCGGCGGGTGGGGTGCGTGGCAGGTCGGGCCGGGCGTTCCAGACGTAGAGGTGCCGGCCGTCGGTGACGCTGCGCTCGTGGGCCTGGTAGTCGTGCCAGTGGTGTTCGCCAAAGGCGAACTTGCGGGTTCGCGTGGCGGGGTTGTCAAGCTGTGGCAGGAAACTGACGCCCTGGAAGGCCGGATCCGGATCCACTCCGGCGGCGGCGCAGAAGGTCGGCGCGATGTCGACGCTGCTGACCAGGTTTTTGCCCACCTGACCGGGCTTCACCCGCGCCGGCCAGTGGACGACGAAGGGCGTGCGCAGGCCGCTGTCGAGCACAGTGGTTTTGCAGCGCGGGAAGGCGCGGCCGTTGTCGGCCATGACGAGCATGAGGGTGTTTTCGAGCACGCCATCGGCGCGCAACATCTCGACGACGCGGCCGATGTGCTGGTCAAAGCGGCTGATTTCATCGTAGTACAGCGCCAGATCCTCGCGGGTCTCCGGCGTGTCGGGGAGGTAGGGCGGTACGCGCACGTCGGCAGGCCGGTGCGGCTGGGCGATGGCGTTCGGTTCATAGTCGCGATGGGCGTCGAAGGCGGCCAGGTATAGGAAGAAGGGTCGGTCCTTCGGGCGACCCTGCACGACTTCGGCCCAGTACTCGCAGCCGCTCGGTTTGCCGCCCTCCTTGATGACATCAAAGCCTCGGATCGCGTGCGGACCGAGGTGCCACTTGCCGGCCGCGGCCGTGTGGTAACCGGCCTGGCGCAGCCGCTCGGGAAAAACCGGCTGCTCGGCGGGCAGGGGCTGATGCAGCTCGGCGGCGCCGGTGGCGTGCGGGTAGCGACCCGACATCAGGCTGCAGCGGCTCGGGCTGCAGGAACTGCAGGTGAGGAAGGCGTTGTCGAAACGCAAACCGTCGGCGGCGAGTCGGTCGATCACTGGCGTGCGGATGCCGGGGTTGCCATAGCAGCCGAGGTCCTCGGCGCTGACGTCGTCGGCGATGAAGAGAACGAGATTGGGTCGGTCGGCCGCCAGGGCGGCAAAGCCGAGGCTGATGAGGAGCAGGGAAAGCAGGCGGAGCATGGCAAGGCAACGGCCTGAGAGGCGCCTCTTTTCCGCAAAACCCCGTGCTTGACCCGGCGGGTGGGTTTGCGCCAGTGTCAGCCGCTTTTTCAACCCACATCCCACACACCCTATGAGCCGGAAAATTCGTTATGGCATGGTCGGCGGCGGTCGCGGCGCCTTCATCGGAGCAGTCCACCGCATTGCGGCGGCGATGGACCAACAGATCGAGCTGGTCTGCGGAGCCTTCTCCTCGGATCCGGAAAAGTCGAAGGCCAGCGGCGCCGACTTCTTTCTACCGCCGGATCGCTGCTACGGCAGCTACCAGGAAATGATCCAGGCCGAGGCCGCCCTGCCGGCCGACCAGCGCATGGATTTCATCGCCATCGTCACGCCGAACCACATGCATTTTCCCCCGGCGAAGATGGCGCTCGAGCACGGCTTCCATGTCCTGAGTGACAAGCCGGCAACCTTCAATCTCAAGGAGGCGAAGGAGCTCGCGGCGATCGTCAAGAAGACTGGCCAGCTGTATGGCCTGACCCACAACTACACCGGCTACCCGCTGGTCAAGCAGGCGCGCGACATGATTCGCACCGGCAAGCTCGGCAAGATCCGCAAGGTGGTGGTGGAGTATCCGCAGGGCTGGCTTGCGACGCGCCTCGAGGAGAGCGGCCAGAAGCAGGCCTCCTGGCGCACCGATCCGAAGAAGAGCGGCGCCGGCGGCTGCGTCGGCGACATCGGCACGCACGCTGAGAACCTCGCCGAGTACATCACCGGTCTGAAGATCAAGGAACTGGCGGCCGACCTCACCGCCTTCGTCAAGGGGCGCAAGCTCGATGACGATGCCAACGTCCTGCTGCGCTTTCAGGGCGGCGCCAAGGGCGTGCTGCACAGCTCGCAGATCAGCGTGGGCGAGGAAAACAACCTCAACATCCGCGTCTACGGCGAGCTCGGCGGCTTGGAATGGCACCAGAAGGAGCCGAACACCCTGCTGGTGAAATGGCTCGACCAGCCGATGCAGGTCTACCGCACCGCCAACGGTTACCTCAGCGCCGCCGCACTCGCCGCCGGCCGCACGCCGCCGGCGCATCCGGAAGGCTACCTCGAGGCCTTCGCCAACATCTACAAGAATTTCGCCAACGCCATCCGCGCGCGCCTGGAGAAGAAGAAGCTCGTCAAGGACGATCCCGCCAACGATTTCCCGAAGATCGAGGACGGCGTCCGCGGCATGGCCTTCATCGAGGCGGTCGTCGCCTCCAGCAAGGCCAACGCCGCCTGGACGAAGATCGAGGCCTGAGTGTACGGTTCATCGAGAAGAGGGGGTTTCGGCCCCCTCTTTTTTGTTGGGGCCGCGGTTGTGTGCGGGATCTTTCTGTAGCCGCGGGCAGAGACCGCGGAGGCATGGGTCACTGCCCCTGTTGCAGGAAACCCGGCCAGCAGGGCTTCAAGCGGTCCAGAACGCCGATGCGCGATTGTGTCCGGTTTTACTGGACTTTCAGCAGGGCCAGCAATGCTTCATGGGTGGTGCGATGCGCAACGTTCGGGGCGCCGGGATAGACAAGTTCGCAGGCGACGCCCTGCGCCCTGCAGTGCTCCTGCAGTTTGACGCCGAAGTTGGCGGTGTGGGTCGGGTCCTTCTGGTCCTGGCCGAGCGCGGGCGGGGCGCTGTAGTCGAGGTGCACGGGTGGATCGTCCTTGCTGACGAGGGCGTAGGGCGAGTACTCGGCGATCCAGCTTTTGAGTTCCTCGCGCTTGGACAGGAAGGTGGTGAAGTCGCCGGGCGTCTGCCGGCCGTTGACGTCCTTGAACAGGCCAAAGGCATGGGCGCCGTAGCGGCTGTTCGGGGTCCATTCGAGCATCTGCGCGGGATCGAGCGTGGTCTGCGCGCCGGAGACGACGGCGCCAGTCAGGCGGGTCGATTCATGCGCCACCGGATCGCTGCTCTTGGGATCGGCGAGGTCGTCGTGGAAGGCGAGCCAGAGACTGGTGCAGGCGCCGGCCGAACCGCCGCTGGCGACGACGCGGGTCTTGTCGAGGTTCCATTCGCCGGCCTTGCTGCGCACAAACTGCAGGGCGCGCGCGGCGTCGTGCAGCGAGGCGTGCACGGGCGGCTTGACGCCTTCGGCATGGGCCTGCGAGACATAGCGGTAGTTGATCGACACCACCGAGACCCCGGCGGCGAGCAGTTTTTCAGCGTCGTAAAACTTGGCCAACCGCTCCTTGTCGCCACCCATCCAGCCGCCGCCGTGGATGAAGAAGAGCAGCGGCGCCGGCGCCTGGGTCGGCGCACGCCAGAAGTCGAGCATGTGCCGTTCATGTTCGCCGTAGCGGACGTTGGCCTGTGTCGGCGGCGGCAGGGGTTTCTCGGCCGGCGCGGCTTTTTTCGCGGCGGCCTTCTCGGCTGCGACCTTTTTGGCAGGCACGACCTTTTTCGCCGGAGCCTTGGGCGTGGGTTCGGCGGCCTGGGCGAGACCGAGCAGCAGGGCGAGCAGGAGGAGCGGTTTCATGGCAGGCGGAAACGCGGCGGACTGGCGGTTCTTCCCGGCTTCAGGCGAGTTCGTACACGACGAGCACGGGGCGATGATCGGAGGCCATGGTGTCTGGAAGAACTTCCGAACTCACCAGGCGAAAGGCGGCGGCGGGGCGCGACAGGATGTAATCGATGCGCATCTTCGGCGCCTGCGACGGCGCGCTCGGGGCGACCCCGGCATCGAGGGCGTTGGTCCACTGCTCGCCGAGGATCTTCAGCGGTTCCTCGTCGGGTTTGGCGTTGAGGTCGCCGGCCAGCACGGTGCGCAGTTGGTCGCCTGCGAACCGTTGGTTGATCGCGGCCGCTTCGGCGACGCGGTCCTCGTGGACATTGTGCTGGAAATGGGTACTGACGAAACGCAGCGGCTTGCCGTCGGGCGCGGTGACGGTGACGGCAATGGCGCCGCGCGGGTAGGTCGTCCGTTCCGGGGTCGCCTCGGTGTAGGGCAGGGGATGGATCACCTCGTCGAGGATCGGCAGGCGGGTGAGAACGGCATTGCCGAACAGGCCGCCCTCGTAGTGCTGAGTGGGACCGAAACGGGCGGCGAGGCCGGTCAATTCGCCGAGGCGACTGAGCTGGTGCACCTGTCCGGAGCGACGGACCCCGACATCGACCTCCTGCAGTCCGACCAAGTCGGGTTTGGCCTCGCGAATGACGCGCGCCAGTCGCTCGAGATCGTAGACGCCGTCGTTGCCCTGGCCGTAGTGGATGTTGTAGCAGAGCACGCGCAGCTGGGTCGGGCTGGCGCCGTGCAGGGCCGGTGCGGAGGCTGCGACGGCGGTGGCGGTTTGCAGGAAGCGACGGCGGGAGGAGGCCTTCATGGTGGCCAAACAACGCCCCGCCAAGGCGTCTTCTTCCGCTCGGGGGCGGGTCGCGAAGATGCGGGCTGGCGAACGCGTAGGTCTGCCATGCGCTGTCTTTGCCTGCTCGCCCTCGCTTCCACCCTTGCCGCCGCCGATCTGCCCCCGCTCGATCTCGGCGGCGTGTGCGAGCAGCACCTCCGGATCCCGATGCGCGATGGCGCTCACTTGTCGGCCTATCTTTATCTGCCCGCCGGTGACGGCCCCTGGCCGGCGGTATTCGAGCAGCGCTACGCCGACATCAGTGGCAAGGCCACGCGTCAGCGGTCGGCGGAACTGGCGGCGCGCGGTTTTGCGGTGGCCATGGTCAACTTCCGCGGCACCCACCTGAGCGAGGGTCGCTGGCAGGGCTACCGCGCGCTCGGCTGGGGCGAACTGCAGGACGGTTATGACACCTGTGAATGGCTGGCGAAGCAGCTCTGGTGCACCGGCAAGATCGGCACCTTTGGCAGCTCGCAGGGCGGCTTCGCCCAGAACTTTCTCGCCGTCGCCAAACCGCCGCACCTGGTCTGCCAATACATGGTCGACACCGGCCTGAGCCTGTTTCAGGAAGGCTACCGCATTGGCGGGGTGACCCGGCCGCAGCGCTTCATCCCGATGCGCGAGATCTGCCGTGAACCGGCCGACAACGACGCCCTGCTCGCCGAGTGGGAGCAGCACCCGGATTACGACGTCTACTGGCAGGCCGAGGACTGCAGCCGGCATTTCGAGCGCATGGACGTGCCCTGCTTCACCATCGGCAGCTGGTACGATTTCATGGTGCAGGGCAGCGTCGCCAGCTTCATCGGTCGCCAGCATCAGGGCGGGCCGGGATCGCGCGGCAGGCAGCAACTCCTGCTGGGTCCCTGGCTGCACGGTCGCCTCAACAAGGGCAGCAAGGTCGGCGAACTGGTGTATCCGGACAACGCCACCTGGCCCGAGGTCGATCACCTGACGCGCTGGTTCAACCACTGGCTCAAGGGCGAGGCCAACGGGGTCGAAACCGAACCGGCGGTGCGCTACTACGTGATGGGCGCGGTCGGCGAGCCGGGCGCGCCCGGCAATGTCTGGCGCGAGGCCGCCGACTGGCCACCGCCGGCGCGCGAACAGAGTCTGTTCCTGCATCCCGAGGGTCGGCTTGCTCCGGCCCAGCCCGATGACCACGGAGGGTCTACGAGTTACGTTTCCGATCCGCGGCAGCCCATGCAGATCGAGGGTCGCGGTTTTCCCGGCGCCCGCGATGCGCGTGGTTTTGAAACCCAGGCCGAGGTGCGCACCTGGACCACCGAACCGCTGAGCGAACCGATGGAATGGACCGGCGCCGTGCAGGCTGAACTCTGGCTGAGTTCGACCGCGCCCGACACCGATGTCATTGTGCGGGTGAGCGACGTCTATCCCGACGGTCGCAGCCTGCTGGTCATGGATTACCCGCTGCGCGCCCGCTATCGCGAGGGGTTTGAGAAGCAGGTGCCGCTCACGCCCGGCGAACCCGCCAAACTGACCTGGCGCCTCGGCTGGACCAGCCTCATTTTCAACAAGGGGCATCGCATCCGCGTCACCGTCGCCAGCACCGGCGCCCCGTTGTACGAACCGAACAGCCAGACCGGCGGTCCGCAGACCCGCGACTGGCTGCAGGACGCCCGCGCGGCGACAAACACCGTCTGGCATGATGCCGCCCGGCCCTCGCGCCTGATCGTGCCGCGGCTGGTGGCGCCCTGAGAACGTCAGCGCCGTCGGGCCGGCAAATGCACCACCAGCGTTGCCGCAAAGATCGCCGCCGCGCCGATCCAGCCGAGCGCGGGCAATCGCTCGCCGAGCAGGCCAAAGGCCGCCAGCGCGGCGAACAGCGATTCGGTGGAGAGCAGCACGGAGGCCTCGGCAGGGCGGGTGGCGCGCAGGGCGACCGCGAGCAGGGTGAAGGTCAAGGCGCTGGAGAGCAGGCCGACGTACAGCACATCGGGCGCCGCACGCTGGACGGCGGCGAGGTCGTGGCTTTCCCAGATCAGGGTGGCGGTGCCGGCCAACAGGGCGACGACGACAAACTGCAGGGCCGTGAAGGCGGCGGCCATGCCACTGCCGGCGGCCTGGCCGACCAGCACGACATGCAGGGCCCAAAGCGCCGCCGAGGCCGCGATGAGCAGGTCGCCCCGCGACAGCGCCGCAAGTTCGCCGCCGCCGAGCAGCCAGGTGCCGGCAAACGACAGCGCCACCGCCAGCCAGACCCAGGCGGCCGGGCGCTGGCCGAGCAGCAGCCAGGCGAGCAGGGGAGTGA
>JBIJBO010000106.1:0-12631 GCA_044345215.1 Prosthecobacter sp.
TTGAGAGACCAGCCGTTGTCGATGAAGCGCGCGGCGAGATCGTCGAGCAGTTCGGGATGGCTGGGCGCCTCGCCGAGGTTGCCGAACTCGCTCGGCGTCTCGACCAGGCCGCGGCCGAAATGATGCTTCCAGACACGGTTGACGATGACGCGCGCGGTCAGCGGCGCCGCCTCGCCAACGATGGCCTGGGCGAGTTCGTAGCGGCCGCTGCCCTTCGTGAAGGCGCGAGGCCGGCCGTCGGCGAGCGGAAAGGCCGAAAGAAACCGGCGCTCGACGACCTCGCCCTCGTCGTTGGGATTGCCGCGCTTCTGCAGCGCCAGGTTGCGCGCCATGCCCATGCGGTAGTCGAGCTTGGTGCCCTTCTGGTTGTCGGCCTCAACGACAAACAGCGCCGCCTCCTCGACGGCATTGGCCATGGGCATGTCGTAGTGCGGGGTGGCCTTTTTGACGAGGGCGATCTTCTCTTTCAGTTCAGAGCTGCGCGCGGCGGGCGCCTTGGCCTTCTTCAGTGCGGCGACCTGCTTTTCCAATTCCGCGACCACCTCGCGCGCCTTTTTCACCGGCGCCCAGAAAGTCTCGTCCATCATGGGGCGCTCTGTCATGCGCACGCTCGCGAAGACGCCGGCAAGCGCGTAGTAATCGGCCGCCGTGACCGGGTCGGACTTGTGATCGTGGCAGCGCGCGCAGGCGACCGTCAGGCCGAGAAAGGTGCGGCTGACGGCATCGACATGCTCCTCCCACTCGTCGGCGACGGTGGTCTTGATGATGTCGGGCGGCAGTTGCAGCTCCTTGAAGTAGGTCGGGCTGAGGCCGAGGAAGCCGAGCGCCGGCAGATCCTGCGGACCGCTGCCGGGCAGATAATCGGTGGCGAGCTGGCGCAGCACAAAGCGGTCGTAGGGCAGGTCCTCGTTGAAGGCCTGCACCACCCAGTCGCGGTAAAGGTGGGCGTAGCGCGTGGAATCCAGCCAAGTGGGCAGTTGGTCGGTGTAACGGGCGAGATCGAGCCAGTGGCGGGCCCAGCGTTCGCCGTAGTGCGGACTCTGCAGCAGGCGGTCGATCCGCGCCTCGTGAGACAGCCCCGCCAGGGCCGGTTCGGGTGGCAGACCGGTGAGGTCGAAGGCAAGACGGCGCGCCAGCGTGCGGGCATCGGCCTCAGGGGCGGGCTGCAGGCCCTCGGCTTCCAGGCGCGCGAGCAGAAAGCGGTCGATGCGCGTGCGCGGCCAGGCGGTCTGGCGCACCGGCGGCGGCTCCGTGCGACGCAGCGGCGCAAACGACCAGGGGCGCGGCGGTGGCGTCTCCGGCTTCGCCGCACGCAGGTCCACGCTGGCGAGCAGGCCGGCGGTGAGCAGGAGCAGGCGGAAAGACATGACGGAGACAGTACAGCGCCGGCGGGCCGACGCTTTCAGGCCGTGTCAGGTCAAGGGAAACCGGTGGGAATCGGCAGACCGGCCGCTGGGCCGGCGCTCACCTTCCGGCAAGGGCCTGGCACCCAAGGCAGCCACCGCCCCCGAGTGGCACAGTGAACATGCAACCTGCCTCCGTTCCTGCCCGCCCTTGGAGTTTCCCTCCGTCCCGAAAGACCATTGAGCCACGAATGGCACGAAGTTCACGAACCTCCCCATCCGGTTCCCTTCGTGCTCTTCGTGTCCTACGTGATTCGAAAGGCTGGGTGGCCTGCCCGCTCCCGCAAGACGCAGTGGACAAGGCCGCGGAATGCAGGCTAAGGGAGCGCCATGAGTCCCGCCGAACAGTTCCTCGATCATTCCGCCGCCCTGCTCGACCGCGTGCGCGCCCAGCTGCCGGAGATCCGCCGCGCGGCCGATGAGTTTGCCGAAACCATCCTCGCCGGCCAGATGGTCCACGTTTTCGGCTCCGGCCACAGCCGCATTCTGGTCGAGGAGATGTGGCCGCGCTACGGCTCCTTCCCGGGCTTCAATCCGATCGTCGAACTCAGCCTGACCTTCCACAACCTCGTCGTCGGCGCCAACGGCCAGCGCCAGGCGATGTTCCTCGAGAACGTCAGCGGCCTGGCCGCGCGCATCCTGCGCAACTTTGACCTCAAGCCCGGCGACAGCGCCCTCGTCGTCTCCTCGAGCGGCTGCAACGTCGTGCCGGTGGAGATGGCCGAGGAATTCCAGCGCCGCGGCGTCTGGGTGGTCGCCCTGGTGTCCAGCGACCATGCCGCCGCCAGCACCTCGCGCCATCCGGCCGGCAAAAAGCTGCAGGACTGCGCCGACCTCGTGCTCGACACCGGCGCGCCGGTGGGCGACGCCATGGTGCGGATCGACGGCCTCGACACACCGGTGGCCCCCGGCAGCACGGTCGGCGGCTGTCTGGTCGTCAACGCCCTCAAGGCCGAGGTCGCCCAGCGCCTTACCGCCGCCGGCCAGCCGCCGAAGGTGCTGACCGCCAGTGCCCTGCTCGGCAGCGAACGCGCCACCGAGTTGTTTGAAGCCGCCTACGACGAGCACGCCCGTCGCTTGGCCGGGTACTATGCCGGGCTCGGGCTGTAGGAGCAGGATTTCAAATCCGCGATCTCCCATCTCCTATCCCGTCGCGCGCTTGCGGTGCTTGCGTACCATGCCCATGTCCTTGAGTTTGCGCTGCAGGGTGCGGCGGCTCATGTTGAGCAACTCGGCGGCCTCGCTGCGGTTGTTGCCACTGCGTTCGAGGGCCTGCAGGATGAGCTGCTTTTCCATGGCATGGACATCGAGTTCGGTCTTCGGTGGCTCGGCACTGCCTGCGGCGACCGGCGTGGCAGCGGGGGCGGCGAGCGCCGCCGGCACGCGCCAGCCGAGTCCGCCGGGCTGCGACAGGTAGGCAGGCAGGTGCTTGGCCATGATGCGGCTGCTGTTGCTCATGACCACGCCGTGCTCGATGGCGGCGCGCAGTTCGCGGACGTTGCCGGGCCAGTCGTAGTTCATCAGCGCCGGCAGGGCATCCTCGCCGAGCGGCTTGGCCGGCTTGCCGTTGGCGGCGGCGAGCTCCTTGAGGAAATGCGCTGCCAGCACCGGGATGTCGCCCTTGCGCGTGCGCAGCGGCGGCATGGCAATCGTCACCACGCGCAACCGCCAGTACAGATCCTCGCGAAACTTGCCCTCTTCCACCATCTTCGCGAGGTCGCGGTTCGTGGCGGCAATGACGCGGACATCGACCTTGATCGGCTTGGCACCGCCGACCCGCTCGATGGTCTGCTCGCCCAGCGCGCGCAGCAGCTTGACCTGGGTCGAGGCGTCAATCTCACCGATCTCGTCGAGGAAGAGCGTGCCGCCGTCGGCGAGCTCAAAGCGGCCGATGCGGCGGTCCTGGGCACCGGTGAAGGCGCCCTTTTCGTGGCCGAACAGCTCGCTCTCGAGGATCTGCGGCGACAGCGCCGCGCAGTGCACGGTGACCAGCTTGGTCTTCGGGCGACCGCTGAGGTTGTGGATGGCGCGCGCGACAAGTTCCTTGCCGGTGCCACTCTCGCCCTCGACGAGCACCGTGGCGCGTGTGGGCGCCACCTGCTGGATCGTGTCGAGGATGGGCCGCAGGGCGTCGGACTTTCCGATGATGCCCTCGACCGAGAATTTCTCCTCGACCTGCTGCTTGAGCACGCGGTTTTCCTTTTCCAGGTGGCGGCTGCGCAAGGCGCGTTTGATGAGCAATTCCACCTCGTCGAGGTTGAGCGGCTTGGTGACAAAATGATAGGCGCCGCGACGCATCGCCTCGACTGCCGTGTCCACGCTGCCGTAGGCGGTCATCATGATGCAGACCGGCGGCTGCGGCAGAGCCAGGGCTGCGTCGAGCAGCTTCATGCCGTCGTCGGCGCCGAGCCGCAGGTCGGTGAGCATGACATCGATGGTGTCATGGCGCAGGTGCTCGAGCGCCTCGGCGGCATTGGCGGCGACGTAGCAGTCGAAGTCATCCTCCAGCGACAGCCGCAGGCCGTCGCGGGTGTGCTTTTCGTCGTCCACGATGAGAACGGTCGCAGGGTCAGTCATGGCGGCAGCATCCGAAACATCGATTCAATCAACCTGCAACGTTCCGACCAAAAAGTCAAAATGTCTCATTGGTCAGGCGGCGTTTCAGGCACCGCAGAGCCGCCGCAGGCGGCGATTCATCACGACGAAGCCGTCTCACCGGCGCCGAGCAGGCGCACCTTGCGTTCGACCAGCGGCAGCCAGAGGCTGACCCGGGTGCCCTGGCCGGCGCGCGATTCGATGTCGATCTCGCCGCCATGCTCGCGGACGATGCGGCGGACGATGAGCAGGCCGAGGCCGGTGCCGGTGGGCCGGGTGGTGGAAAAGGGCTGAAACAGCCGCCCCATCTGTTCGGGCGAGATCCCCTTGCCGGTGTCCTCAAAGCTGAGCCGCACCTCGAAGTCGGTGAAGCTGCCGTGGATCGTCAGCGTGCCGCCGCCGGGCATGGCCTGGCAGGCGTTGCGGATGAGGTTGTAAAAGGCCTGCTTCATCTGGTCGGCATCGAGCGGCATGACCGGCAGATCGGCACGCAGGTCGAGGCGCACCTCGACCCCGGCGCGCTCGATTTCCGGCTGCAGGAAGCGCAGGCTTTCCTGGATGAGCTCGGCCGGCTGCACGCGCTGCAGGTGCGGCTGGGTGGGCCGGATGGCGGCGAGGAACTGGCTGATGATGCCGTCCATGCGCTTGATCTCGCTGGTGGCGACGTCGAGATGCTCGCGCAGGGCCTCGCCCGACTTGCCCATCTTCTTGAGCCGGCGCTCGAGCAGTTGCAGGTGGATGGTCAGCGAGTTGAGCGGGTTGCCGAGTTCGTGGGCGACGCCGGCGGCGAGCAGGGTGAAGGCGTTGAGCCGCTCGCTCTCGATCTGTTCCTCGGTTCGCTTGCGCGTCTCGGTGATGTCGCGGATGAGCATGACGAAGCCCATGGGCTGCTCATCGTCGATGCTGGTGATGTAGAAGTTGAGGTAGCGGTTCTCGGGGTAAAAAATCTCCAGGTCGCGGCTGACCACGGCCCCGGGTTTCAGCAGCTCGCCCCAGTCGAGCCCGCGCATGCCCTGGGTGAGCTTCTGGCCGAGCACCTGTCCGGCCTCGAGGCCGAAGAAGCGGCAGGCCGCCTGGTTGACGTAGGTGACCCGCGCCTCGGGGTCGAGCAGGATGACCCCCTCCTGCAGGGCCTGGAAGGTCTTTTCCAAAAAGCCCTTCTCCTTCATCAGTTCGAGCAGCACGCCCTGGACCTCGCCGGGTTCCAGGCGGTCCATGCGCTTGAGCAGTTTGTCGAGGAAGGCCGATCTCATGGCGGTGTCGGAACGCCCCGATCATGGCATGGCCGCGCGGCTTTGCATCCGCGAAAAGCGCCGTTAGGCTGACGCCATGACCGACCTGCTCCTTGTTCTCACCAGCTTTTCCGATGCCGACCAGGCCCGCCGGGCCGCCCGCGTGCTGGTCGAGGAACGGCTCGCCGCCTGCGTCAGCCTGCTGCCGGGAGCGGAATCCATCTACCGCTGGCAGGGCGCCGTGGAAACCGTCGCCGAGGTGCTGGTGCTGATCAAGACCCGGGCTGACCTCCACGACCGACTCGTCGCGCGCCTGGGCGAACTTCACCCCTACGAGGTGCCGGAAATCCTCGCCCTGCGCCCCGACCAGGTCAGCCCGGCCTACCGGCAGTGGCTGCTGGCGGAGACGGAAGCGCGCTAGCCTGCCCCACCCCAGGCGCAGGCCTTCGCCGCATCTGCCATCTCCGATCCGCCACCCCTCAGACCTCGAACTCATCCGCCGGATCAAAGGGCGGCATGGGGATGTTGAGGATGCGCAGCTTGCCGACCGCACGATGCACGCAGCCGGGCCGGATCATGACGGTCGTCATCGGCTTGAGCGGAATGATCTGGCCGTCGGCCTCGAGATGGCCCTCGCCCTCCAAGACGATGTAGATCTCGGTCATCGTCTTGTGGTAGTGCGCCCGGCTGTCGGCATGGATGTCGGTCAGGTGCACCGTGGCCAGGGTGTTCCAATCCTCCTTGAAGGCGCGCCGGGCCTGGCCGCAGGGACAGGGCGTCGGCGGGATTTCATCGAGCTGGGCGACGGCGAAGCGGGGGGCGGACATGGCGGTGCGGGAGGGATGTCAGAGCGCCGCCAGGGCCGCGGCGGCGACCTCGGCGGTGCGGTCCATCTCGGCCTGGGTGTGGGCGAGGCTGATGAACCCGGTTTCGAACTGGCTGGGGGCGAAGTAGACGCCGTGGTCGAGGCAGTGGTGGAAGAACTTGCGGAAGGCGGCCAGGTCGGCGGTCTTGGCGTCCTGCAGGTTGTGCACCTCGGTCTCGGTGAAGAACAGGCAGAACATGCTGCCGCGGCGGTACCAGCGGTAGCCGAGCCCCTTCTGGCGCAGCACGCCGAGCACGGCGTCCTCCATGACCTGGCCGATGGCCTCCAGGTGCACGTAGCCGTTCTGCCTCTCGAGCTCGCGCAGTTGGGCGAGGCCGGCGGCGAGAGCGACCGGGTTGCCGCTGAGGGTACCGGCCTGGTAGACGGGGCCGAGCGGGGCGAGATGGTCCATGATCTCGGCACGACCGCCGAAGGCGCCCACTGGCAGACCGCCGCCGATGACCTTGCCGAGGCAGGTGAGGTCGGGCGTGATGCCCTCGAGTTCCTGGACGCCGCCCTTGGCGAGGCGGAAGCCGGTCATCACCTCGTCGAAGATGAGCACGCTGCCGTGTTTCGCGGTGATGTCGCGCAGCTTCTGCAGGAAGCCGGGCTTGGGCAGGATGAGGCCGGCGTTGGCCGGGTAGGGCTCGACAATGAGGGCGGCGATCTCGTGACCGCGCGCGGCAAACAGTTCCTCGAGCGCGGCCTCGTCGTTGAAGGGCAGAACGGTGGTCAGCTCCGCGAAGGCGGGCGGCACACCGGCACTGTCGGGGTTGCCATGGGTGAGCGCACCGCTGCCTGCGGCGACCAGCAGGCTGTCGCTGTGGCCGTGGTAGCAGCCGTCAAACTTCACGAGTCGCTGGCGACCGGTGAAGCCGCGCGCCAAACGGATGGCGGACATGGTGGCCTCGGTGCCGCTGCTGACCATGCGCACCTTCTGGATGCTCGGCACCCACTCGCAAATCGTGCGCGCCATCTCCACCTCGTAGGGGTTGGGGATGCCGAAGCTGACGCCCTCCTTGGCCGCCGTGTGGATGGCCTCGATGACCGGCACTGGTGCGTGGCCGAGGATGGCCGGACCCCAGGTGCCGACGAAATCGATCAGCTCGCGGCCGTCGACATCCCAGATCCGGCAGCCCTTGGCTCGGCGCACGAAGAAGGGATCGCCGCCGACGTTGCGGAAGGCGCGCACGGGCGAGTTCACCCCGCCGGGGATGTACTGCCTGGCGAGGTCGAAGAGTTTGCTGGAAAGAGGGCCGTTGGGCATGGCCAAAGGCTTACGCGGAAGCGACCGCGAGTCGAACAAAAGCTTTCCCTCCCGCGTCAGAAGCCGGTAGGATTGCTGCCATCGCCATGAAGATCTTCCTGCTCGCCGTGCTGGTCGCCAGCAGCCTCGCCCTGGCACCCGCCTGGGGCCAGCTCTCGAGCCCGCGCAAGTCCTCGCTGTCGCCCGAACCCGGCACGATCGATGTCGAGGACCTGCTGCCCAAGCCGGTGCTGCTGAAGATCCTGCGCGAGGCGCCGGTTTACTCGCGCGCCACCCTCGAGCACGCCCTCGGTTCCATGGCACCCGGCACCCAGGTCAAGCTGGTCGGTCTGGCCGATCAGGCCTGCCGCGTCCGCGGCAGGGCCCGCCACGGCGATGTCGCCGGCTGGGTGCGCCTTGCCGACCTGCAACTGCCCGACCCCGACCTGCTGGCCAACGTGCGCAAGCTGCACGACCGCCACCGCCGAGTCGAGGAAATGATCGCCGCCAAGCAAGTGGCGCTGGGCATGACCGCCGAGGAGGTCACCGCCAGCCTGGGCAAGCCAAAGCGCAAATCGACCAAGATCACCAATGCCGGGAAGGAGGAAAAGTTCGAATATGTCGTCTACGAGCGCGTGCCCCAATACACCACCGGCCTGGATTCCTTCGGCCGGCCGGTGCAGAGCGTCGTGTATCTCAAGGTCGAAACCGGCAACCTCGCCGTGACGCTCAAGGACAACGTGGTCGACAGCATCGAGGAGACCAAGGGCAACCCCCTCGGCGAAGGCGGCGTCAAGATCGTGCCCGGCCCCTTCTTCTTCCACTGGTGAGACCGACAAGCCGGTTGCAGGACGGGACCTCTTCCGGCAGGGTGCGGCATGACTGAAACCGATCTCTCCCTGCTCGGTCGCTCCGAGCACCGCCTGCCCGCCTCGCCCGACGAGGCCACGCTGGAGACCTTCCCCAACCGCACGCCGGGCCGCCACTACACGATCCACCTCAGCGCCCCTGATTTCGCCTCGCTCTGCCCGGTGACCGGCCAGCCCGACGCCGCCCACATCGAGATCCTGTACATCCCGGACGAACGATGTGTGGAAACCAAGTCGCTCAAGTTCTACCTGGCCAGCTACCGCAACCACGCGGCCTTCAACGAGGCCATCGTCAATCGGATCCTCGACGACCTGGTCAAGGCCTGCGCACCCAAGCAGGCGGTCGTGCGCGGCCGCTTTGTTCCGCGCGGCGGCATCCAGCTCACCTGCGAGGCACGCCATCCCGACCGCGACACACCGCTCGAACTTCCGCCTGCGGCAGGCGCGCGCTGAGGCTCAGAGACGCACCGGCACGCCGTGCCCGGCGAGGAATTCCTTGACGTCGCGCACGGTGTATTCGCCAAAGTGGAAGATGCTGGCGGCAAGCACGGCATCGGCCTTGCCCCGGTCGCTGAGCACGTCGGCCATGTGCTGCAGGTTGCCGGCGCCGCCGCTGGCGATGACCGGGATGCTGACCGCCTCGCTGACCGCGCGCGTCAGGGCGAGGTCGTATCCCGCCTTGGTGCCGTCGGCATCCATGCTGGTCAGCAGAATCTCGCCGGCGCCGCGCCGGCAAACCTCGGCGGCCCATTCGACCGCATCGAGCTCGGTCGGGTTGCGACCGCCGTGGGTGAACACCGTCCAGGAACCGCGGTCGTTGCGCTTGGCGTCGATGGCGACCACCAGGCACTGGCAGCCGAAGGCCTCGGCCGCAGCGTCGATCACCTCGGGGGTTTTCACCGCCGCGGTGTTGATGCCGACCTTGTCGGCACCGGCCATCAGCATCTCGCGCATGTCGGCCACCGTGCGAATGCCCCCGCCAACCGTCAGTGGCATGAAGCAGGACTCCGCCGTGCGCGCCACCACATCGACCATCGTCTTGCGTTCCTCATGGCTGGCGGTGATGTCGAGAAAGACCAGTTCGTCGGCGCCCTGGGCGTTGTAGACCTTGGCGCATTCGACCGGGTCGCCGGCGTCGCGCAACTCAAGGAACTGGGTGCCTTTGACGACGCGGCCTTCCTTGACGTCGAGGCAGGGGATGATGCGCTTGGTGAGCATGGGGGAATGCCCAGCATGGCGCACCGGGGGCCGAATTCAACGGCACTTTTCCGGGTCACTTGCCCTCGCGCGCCCACTGCTTCATCAGGGCGATGTTGCGCACGACCTCGGGGTTCTCCTTCCTGAGATACTCGGCCATGTCACTGTCGAACATCGCGTCCGGCTCGGGGCCGGGATCGCGGCTGTCACGCAGCCAGGCATCGAGCCGGGCGCGGTGCGACTCCAGCACCCCGCGGTAGTCCGGGTTGGAGCCCAAATCGGTGACCTGCCAGCGGTCGTTGACGTACTCGTAGAGTTCCTCGGCCGGACGCTCGGACCGAAACAGCAGTTCCTCGCTCACCGACGGCAGGGTGCCGGCCGCGTGGGCGGCGCGAAGGGCAACAACGATCGCCTTGTGATCCTTGTAGGCATTCGGCTGCAGGTGCGGGCGTTTCGGCAGGAAATTCCGGATGTAGAGGAAGCGGTCGGTGCGCACGCTGCGTATGCGTTCCACCGTTTCATCACAGCGGTCGCGCGCGGCGAACACCGCCTCGCGCGACTGGTAGCCCTTCGCGAGGATGTCGCGCCCCTGCATCGCCGGCGGCAACGGCAGGCCGGCGGCGGCGAGCGAAAGTGCTGGCAGGTCGATCTGCTCGATGAGGTCCTCGCGCACCGCGCCGCGGGCGACACCCGGCCCGCGCACGACAAAGGGAATGTGGGCGCCCTCGTCGTAGAGGAACTGCTTGCCGCGCGCATGGCTGATGCCGTGATCGGTCATGAACACGATCAGGGTGTTCTCCAGCAGGCCCTCCGTTTCGAGCCGCGCCAGCACCTCGCCGACATGCTTGTCGGTCAGGCGCACGCTGTCGAGGTAGGCGGCCCAGTCCTCAAGCAGGACCGGGTCGCGCGGGTAATAGGGCGGCAGGGTCACCTTCTGCGGATCGGTGGCGGAACCCAGCTCCGCGCGCGCCCGCTCGGCAAGGGCTCGATTGGCCTCCAGCGTGTCGGCGCGCAGCTTGCCGCCGTGCAATTGCACCTGCATGAAAAACGGCTGGCCCGGCGCGCGGCCGGCCCAGTCATGGCTGTCATACATCGCCGGGTCCCATTCGAAGTTGTAGTCGGTCTTGCCAAGTCGGTTCTTGGCCGCGACACCGGCCTTCTTCTTCCCGGCCTTGCCGCCTCCGCCAAAGGGCAGACCGCGGTAATCCTTGCCGGGCAGGCCGCTGCCGATGCAGGTGTAATAGCCGGCGCGCTGCAGCAGGGCCGGCACCGGCGTCACGCCTTCCGGCAGATGAATCTTCAGCTCGCCGCGGCCGCTGCGGTGGTGGTGGGCACCGATCGTCGTTTGGTACATGCCGGTGATCAGTGCCGAGCGGCAGGTCGAGCAGACCGGGGCAGTCACGTAGGCGCGGGTGAAGCGTGTGCCCTCGGCAGCCAGGCGGTCGACGTTCGGCGTCTGAATCAGGGTCTCGCCGTAGCAGGAGAAATGTGCCGACATGTCATCGACAACAAACCAGAGCAGGTTGGGCCGGTCCGCCGCGTTGGCGGCGGCAGGCAGGAGCAGGGCGGCGCAGGCAAGGAGAGAACGCAGGGGATTCATGGGGCAAAAGGTTCGTAATCAATCTCCAGAAACTCCGCGACCTCGGGGATCCAGCGGTTGTGGACGAAAGCGGTGTGGTCGGGGTGGTCGCTGTAGCGGGCGTAGGCGGCCGCGTCGTCGAACTCCATCGACAGCCCAAACTGGAAGGCATTTTTGGCGCTGGTCTGGCGCAGACATTCGAACCTCTTCACGCCTTCGATGCGGGCGAGCTCACCGGCGGCGCGCAGGAAATCGCGCTCGGCGGCCGAGCCGGCTTCATGCTTCAAACGAAAGACGACGGTGTGACGGATCATCCCATGGGAAAGGGTCGGAGGGCGGCGCTTCTTTCAGGACATTGCGCGGGAAGCGTCTCAGGACTTGAGTTTTGGCCCCGACCCGCTAGCGGAGACGTATCCCCTTTGCCAACCATGCCCTCCGAATCCGACATCCGCACCGCACTCGCCCAAGTCCGCTACCCTGGCTTCAGCCGTGACATCGTCTCGTTCGGCCTGGTGAAAAGTGTTGAGGTCCTGGACGGCAAGGTGAAGGTCGGAATCTCCCTGGCAACCCGCGACCCAAACATTCCGCGCCTGATCCACGAGCAGGCCATGGACGTGCTCGGCAAGCTCGCCGGCGAGGGCAACATCCGCCTCGACTTTGACATCCAGGAGCCGCCGAACGCGCCAGGCGCGACCTCCTCCGACAAGCTCGGCAAGTCCAGCCTGCCCGGCGTCAAGCGCGTCATCGCCGTCGCCTCGGGCAAGGGCGGCGTCGGCAAGAGTACGGTGGCCTCCAACCTGGCGGTCGCGCTCGCCCGCACCGGCGCCCGCGTCGGCCTGTGCGACTGCGATCTGTACGGCCCGAGCATCGCCCACATGTTCGGCACAAACGAGCGCCCCTGGCAGAACGAGGAACAGCAGATCGTCCCGGTCGAACGCCACGGCCTGCAGCTCATGAGCATGGGCCTGCTGCTCGACGACGATTCACCGGTCATCGTGCGGGGTCCGATCGCCACCCGCTACACCCAGCAGTTCCTCCGCCAGTGCGCCTGGGACAACCTCGACTACCTCGTGCTCGACCTGCCGCCCGGCACCGGCGACATCCAGCTCACCATCGTCCAAACCGTCGCCCTCGACGGCGCGGTGATCGTCACCACGCCGCAGGAGGTCGCCCTGATCGACGCCCGCAAGGCGGTGGCCATGTTCCAGAAGGTGAACGTGCCCATCCTCGGCCTCATCGAGAACATGAGCCACTTCATCTGCCCGAGCGATGGCCAGATTTACCACATTTTCGGCCAGGGCGGCGGCGAACACGAGGCGAAACGCCTGGGCGTGCCCCTGCTTGGCCGCATCCCGATCGAGATCCGCGTGCGCGAGGCCGGCGACCAGGGACATCCGGTCGCCCTCGACGACGCGGACGCATCACCAGCCTCGCGCGCCTTCCAGGAGGTCGCCGTCAAGGTGCGCGCTGCCGTGCCGGCCTGAGTCCGCTTCGCGGTTGCATCCGTCGCTGGCGCGCGGTCAAGTGGGGCATCGCGATGAAGCTTTGCGCCGTCCTACTGCTCGCCTGCCTTGGCCTCACCGCCCAGGCTGCCGCCCAGGCACCGCTCACCCGCGCTGAACAGGTGCGCGCCCTGCCGGCCGAT
>JBIJBO010000016.1:0-38923 GCA_044345215.1 Prosthecobacter sp.
TGCCCGAGGGGTTGCTGTCGACCGAGGACTTCGAGCTGCTGCCCGCCAAGGCCGGCAAGCCCATCGTCTTCCGCAGCTTCATCGAAGGCGCGGGCAGCCACGCGATCGGAGTCGGTTTTCCGCAGGGCCTGAATGCCGCCTTCGATGCCCTGGAGTGCCGCTGGCGGCTGATTTGGCGCGGGCGCTTTCTTGATGCCATGAGCAACTGGCAGAGCCGTGAGATGACGCCGATCAAGCCCCTTGGCCAGGATGTGCATGAGCTGTCCGGCGCGGCCGGCGGCGAGTTCGCTGGTTACCGGCTTGGGGCGGACGGCGTGCCGGTGCTGCTGTATCGGCGCGACGGTGTCCTCATCGAGGACACGCTGCGACCCGCGGCCGACGGACGCAGTTTTGAGCGCACGGTGAAGCGCAACGGCGAGGAAACCAAGGAGGTGCTGTCATGGTGAAGTGGACAATCCTGCTGGGCGCGTTGACGCTGCTGGCACCGGGGCTGCAGGCGCAGGACGATGCTTTTTATCGCGTGCTGACCTATGAGGTGCCCAAGGGGCTGAACCTCGAGGTGGGCGGCATGGCTGCGCTGCCGGACGGCCGGCTCGCCGTGGCGATCCGGCGCGGGGAGGTTTGGATCATCCAGAACCCGCTCGCTGATCCGCCGACGGTGGAGAACCTCGATTACAAGCGCTTTGCCTCCGGCCTTCATGAATTGCTCGGCCTGGCCTGGCACGATGGCCATCTCTACGTCACCCAGCGTTCCGAGGTGACCCGTCTTGCGGACACCGATGACGATGGCGAGGCCGATGAATACCTCGCCGTCGCGAGCGGTTGGGGCGTTTCCGGCGCCTACCACGAGTATGCCTACGGACCGGTGTTTGATCGCGAGGGCAACCTGCACAACAGCCTGAACTGTTCGATGGGCAAGAAGTGGCAGGGGGCCGGCACCGATGCCGAGAAGCCGCTCTGGCGCGGCTGGACGGTCATGACGCCGAAGGGCGGCGGTCGCGCCACGGGTTTCTCCGCCGGCTTCCGCAGTCCGTCCGGCATCGGCACGAACGCCGAGGGCGACATCTTTGTCACCGATCAGCAGGGCAACTGGATGCCGACCAACCCGATCGTCCATGTTCGCAAGGGCGCCTTCTTCGGCCATGGCGACAGCCTGCAGGATATGGAGCGACCGGACTCGCCGGTGAAGCATCCGGGCAAGCTGCCCGAGGGCATCACCACGGCCGAGGCGATGCGCGTCATTCCCGGCTACCAGCCGCCCGCGGTCTGGTTCCCCTACGTCAAGGCCGGTCAGAGCCCCACCGGCCTGCGCTGCGACCTCACCGGCGGCAAGTTCGGGCCGTTCGCGAAGCAGTTGTTTGTCGGCGAGTTCGTCATCTCCGGCCTGCATCGCGTCTTCTTGGAAAAGGTCGACGGTGAGTACCAGGGTGCGGTGTTTCCCTTCGTTCAGGACCTGCAGTGCGCCGTGCTGTCGCTCGATTTCCTCCAGGACGGCTCGCTGGCGGTTGGGCAGACCAATCGCGGCTGGAACAGCCAGGGCAACCGGCCCTTCGGCATCCAGCGTCTGGTCTGGACCGGCAAGACGCCGCTGGAGGTCGCCAAGCTGGAGGCGCGGCCCGACGGCTTCCGCTTTACCTTCACCCGGCCGGTGGAGGCGACCGACTGGAGCCGCACCCAGGCGCAGAGCTTTACCTACACTTACACGGCGAAGTACGGCAGCCCCGAGATCGATCCGCAGCCGCTGCAGTTGTCCGACTGGGCGCTGTCGGCCGACGGCCTGGAGCTGACCGTGCGCTGCGCCAACCTGCGCGCGGGCTACGTGCATGAGTTCGTTTTGCCGGAAGTGAAGAGCCGCGACGATGCCACGCCGCTGCGCCGCAACTACGCCGCTTACACGCTGAGTCGCATCCCGGTGCGCTGAGCCGGTTCACTCGTGGAACTCACTCGCGTCCGGGATGCGGGTGAAGGCGATCTTGGTGCCGGAGAAGGTTTTGACCGCGTCGGGCAGGAAGCCGAGGGCGAGGCTGTCGCGACCGAACTTCTGATTGATGTCGTCGAGCGTTTTGGAGAGGCGCTCGCGCCGCTCGCGGTCGGCGGTCACGGTCAGGCCGAGGGAAGGGAAGAGGTCGAGCTGCTCGGGGGTGTCGGCCGGTTCCAGGCCGTGCAGGGTGACAGCGATTTTCAGCACCCGCTGGCGACCGGCGGGATCGAGCAGGCGCTCCCAAAGGCCAGCGAGCAAGCCGAGCAGGGCATGACTGTCGGACAGAGCGGGGAAACGCTGCTGGGCCTCGCCGCGCAGGCGGTTTTCCAGGCGGATGGCGAGCTGCAGGGCGGTGGCGCGGTAGCCGAGCCGGCGCATGCGGCTGGCCGCCTTGAGCAGCAGCCGGCGCGCGACGATGCCCGCCTCGGGCGGATTGCGGAACTCCGGCGCCAGCACGTGGCTGTGGCCGACCGTGCGCCGGGTGGTCGGCTCGTCGTCGAGATCGCCGCCGTGGAGCTGGTGCCAGAAGCGCTCGCCGCCGACCCCGCCCCAGACGCGGCGCAGCTTCTCGGGGCGCGCCTGCCAGAGATCGAGAAAGTCGTGGATGCCGGCCTCGTGCAGGCGGGGCTCCATGTTGCGGCCGATGCCGCAGAGGTCGGTCAGCTTCAGGTGCGCCAGCCGGCGGGGCAAATCCTCCAGCCGCACGATCTCGAGGCCGTCCGGTTTGGTGAGATCGCTCGCCGTCTTTGCCAGGTAGCGGTTGGGGGCGATGCCGGCCGAGCAGGTGATGACCTCGCCCACCTGCTCGCGCAGGCCGCGCTTGATGCGCCGCGCCAAGGCCAGGGCGGCGGCCTCGTTGGCGTGGCGGTTGTCGAGCAGGCAGCCGACCTCGTCGATCGAGCCGATGACGTGTACCGGGTAATGACGCTCGATCTCGTCGCGGATCCTGTGGTGGTACTCGACGTAGGCGTTGTGGTGGGCCTCGACCAGCACGAGGTCGCGGCAGAGTCGTTTGGCGTCGCCGATGTTCGTGCCGGTCTTGATGCCAAAACGCTTCGCCTCGCGGCTGGCGGCAATGGCGCAGGTCGAGTCCGACAGCACCGGCACCACCGCCACGGGTCGACCGCGTAACTCCGGGTGGAGTTGCTGCTCGACACTGGCGAAGTAGCTGTTCAGATCGATGAAAAGCCAGCGCAGGGTGCTGGAGATGGTGAGGGGCACGGGGAGGAATCATGGGCTTGAAAAAATACTGTTCAAGCAAACAGTTGATGGATCGGGCAAGTCTGACGGGTCAGACAAGTCGGACGGTACCGGTTGCAGTCCGCCGCAGCTAGGCAACCATCGGCCATGCGTTTGCTCCTTCTGTTCCTTTTGTCGCTGGCCCCGCTGGGCCGTGGTGTCGCCCAGGAAGCCCCGGAGCCGAAGAAGCAGGAGGCCAAGGCCGAGTCCAAGATCGAGGACAAGCCCAAGGACGCCCCGGAGAAAAAGAGCGTCACCGAGCACGTGCTGACGGTGAACGGCCAGAAGATCGAGTTCACCGCCACGGCCGGCCTGCTGCCGCTCAAGGACGCCGACGGCAAGAGCACGGCCGAGATCTTCTACATCGCCTACACCCGCAAGGGGGGCACCGATCCGGCGGCGCGGCCGCTGACCTTTTCCTTCAACGGTGGTCCCGGCTCGTCCTCGGTCTGGCTGCACCTCGGCCTGCTTGGGCCGAAACGGGTCCGGCTGCGCGACGACGGTTTCGCCGTGCCGCCGCCGTATGCGCTGGTCGACAACGAATTCTCCCTGCTCGACGAGACCGACCTGGTCTTCATCGATCCGGTTGGCACCGGCTACAGTCGCGCCAGCAAGCCGGAGGAGGCGAAGAACTTCTTCGGTGTCAACGAGGATGCGCGCAGCATTGGCGAGTTCATCCGTCTCTACGTCACCCGCCACGGCCGCTGGCCCTCGCCGAAGTTCCTCATCGGCGAGAGCTACGGCACGACCCGTGCCGCCGCGCTCAGCGGCGAACTGCTGCGCAGCCACCGCATGAACCTGAACGGCATCATGCTGGTCTCCACCGTGCTCAACTTCCAGACCATCTGGGGCGCCGAAGGCAATGACCTGCCGCATCTGCTGTATCTGCCCAGCTATGCCGCCACCGCCTGGCATCACAAGAAGCTGCCGGCCGACCTGCAGGCGAAACCGCTCGCCGCGGTGCTGCAGGAGGCCGAGACCTTTGCCGCCGGCGATTACAACCAGGCCCTGCTGCTCGGGGCCGCCCTGCCGGCCGACCGGCGGATGGAAATTGTCCGGAAAATGGCGCGCCTCACCGGCCTGAGCGAAGCCTTTGTCGAGGCCGCTGACCTGCGCGTGTCCTTGTCCCGCTTCAGCGCCGAACTGCTGCGCGACCGCCGCCTTGTCACGGGTCGCTTCGACAGCCGCTACACCAGCCCGGTGCGCGACCCGCTCAGCAACCAGGCCGAGCGCGACCCGAGCGCCGACGCTGTGTTCAGCGCCTTTGCCTCGACCTTCAACCACTACGTGCGCGAGGACCTCAAGTTCGAGGACGACCGGCCCTACCACATCCTGGCCAGCGTCGGCAAATGGAACTGGGATGCCGAGAACCAGTTCGCCAACGTCAGCGAGGTGCTGGCCGAGAGCATGACGGCGAACCCCTTCCTGAAGGTGCACGTCTCCAACGGCTTCTTCGACATGGCGACCCCCTACTTCGCCGCGCGCTACACCTTCAACCACCTGGGCCTGCCGCCGGAACTGCAGAAGAATGTCCTGCAGGACGACTACAGCGCCGGCCACATGATGTACCTCAACCTGCCCGACCTGAAGAAGCAGAAGGCCGATCTCACCAGGTTCCTGCGCCTGGCGGTGCCGGGGGCGGGGAAGTGAAGCGCCGCTTCCTTCCGGCGGATCGAACGCTTCCGCCATCCCTTGTCGCGCCGGCATCGTTCCTGCTTATACTTTTGCATCATTCATGACAGCGACCAACCCTTTGCGGGAACACGGCTTCCAACTTCTCGAGACTGAACTGCACTTCCTCATGCAGGCCTTTGCGGCCGTGCTGCGCCGCCTGGGCGAGCCGGAACTGGCGGCCCGCCTGCCCTGGGTGGGCGAGGACCCGGCGGGGGCGGTGGCCCCGGACCGTTCGCTCGGCCAGGCCTGGTCGGTGGCCTTCCAGATGCTCAATATCGTCGAGGAGCGCGCCGCCGCCCAGGTGCGCCGCCTGCTGGAGAAGGAACGCGGGCCGGAGGCGGAGAAGGGACTTTGGCCCGACAACCTCGCGCAGATGCGCGCCTGCGGTCTCGGCGAGGCGGACATCCTCGACATCCTGCGCCAGGTCTGCGTGGAGCCCGTGCTCACCGCCCACCCGACCGAGTCGAAGCGCGACACCGCCCGCGAGTTGCACCGCGAGATTTACGCGGTGATGAACCGCCACGACAATGCGGCCTACACGCCGCGCGAGCAGGAGCGCATGCAGCGCCTGCTGGAGATTCATTTGGAAAACCTCTGGCGCACCGGTGAGATCCACGTCACCCGGCCGACCATTGAGGCCGAGCTCGACAACGCCTTGTACTACCTGCGCGAGGTTTTTCCCGAGGCCCTGGCGCGCGCCCATGTGCACCTCAACGAGGCCTGGGCGGCGGCCGGCTTTGAGGCGAGCGCGCTCGACGATCTGCCGCCGCTCATCCGCTTTGGCACCTGGATCGGCGGCGACCGCGACGGCCATCCCTTTGTCACCGCCGAGGTCACCGCGCGCTCGCTGCGCGCGCTGCGCCAGAACGCCCTGCGCATCCACCGGCGCTCGCTCGAAAAACTCGCCTATCACTCGCCGCTCAGCTCGCTCTTCCAGGCCACGCCCCAAGCTCTTCAGGCCCTGAACGACCGCCTCGCCGCCGAGCTCGAGGGGCGGGCCGATGTCGCCTACATTCTCGGTCGCAACCGCGAGGAACCTTGGCGCGCCGCCGCCTACCTGATGCGGGCCAAGATTCTGCTCGCCGTCGAACAGCCGGACAGTCCGGCCGCCTACGCAGCCCCGGATCAGCTCGCCGCCGATCTCGGGGTCTATGCCGCCGCCCTCACCGAGGTCGGTGCCGACGGGTTGGTGCGCGAATTCCTCGTGCCCTTCCAGCGCCAGTTGCTGGCCTTTGGTTTCCACTCCGCCATCCTCGATGTGCGCCAGAATTCGGCCTTCCACGAAAAGGCCCTCGAGCAGTTGCTCGCCGCCGCCGGCCTGCTTGGCGGTCGCCCGCTCGCCGAATGGAGCCGCGAGGAGAAGCGCGAGTTGCTCGAGCGCGAACTGCGCTCGCCGCGGCCCTTCCTTGCTCCCGGGCTCTCCGCCGGTCCCGAGGCCGACACCGTGCTGGCCTGCCACCGCGTGCTCGCCAGCCACGTCGCCCGCCACGGCACGGCCGGCCTCGGCGCCCTCATTGTTTCGATGACCCGCAATGCGGAGGACTTGCTGACGGTCTACCTGCTGGCGCGCGAGGCCGGGCTCGCCGAGTGGCGCGACGGCGGCCTGCGCTGTCCGCTGCCGGTGACGCCGCTGTTTGAGACCATGGCCGACCTCGAGGCCGCGCCCGGCATCGTCGAGGACTTCCTCGCCCACCCGGTCACCCGTCGCAGCCTGGTGCCCGGCGAGGCGACCTTCCAGATGATGGTCGGTTACTCCGACTCGAACAAGGACTGCGGCATCCTTGCCAGTCAGTGGGCGCTGCACCGCGCCCAGAGCGATCTGGCCGAAACCTGTGCCCGCCATGGTGCCCGCGCTGTGTTTTTCCATGGCCGCGGTGGTACGGTGGGACGCGGTGCCGGTCCGACCCATTGGTTCATGGAGGCCCTGCCGCAGGGTTCGCTCGGCGGCCGGCTGCGCATGACCGAGCAGGGCGAGACGATTGCGCAAAAGTACGCTCACCTGAACTCGGCGGTCTACAACACCGAGCTGCTCATGGCCTCGGCCACCGCCGCCACCGCCCGCCATGCCCGCGGCCAGGGAGCCGATCAGGCGGAAATCCGGCCGCTCATGGATCGCCTGGCGGCCTGCAGCCGCGACACCTACCGCGGCCTGTTGCACGCACCCGATTTCATGCATTTCTACCGGCATGCCACGCCGATCGATGCCCTCGAGCACTCGCGCATCGGCTCGCGGCCGTCGCGGCGCAGCGGCCAGGCCACGCTGGAAGACCTGCGCGCCATTCCCTGGGTCTTCTCCTGGACCCAGTCGCGCTTCTATCTGCCCGGCTGGTTCGGCGCGGGCTCGGCCCTCAACCAGTTGCGTCGCGAGGAACCCGAGGCTTTTGACGCCCTGCGCGACGCCCTGCGCCGCTCGCCCTTCCTGCGCTACGTGCTGACCAACATCGAAAGCTCCCTGGTCAGCTCCAATACCCGGCTCATGGCCGACTACGCCGCGCTGGTGCCTCAGGCGGAGGTGCGCGAGCGCTTCCTCGGTCTCATCCTGGACGAACACCAGCGCACGCGCACCCTGCTCGAAGAGATCTTCCAGGGCAGCTTCGAGTCGCGCCGGCCCCGCCTGGCCTACACCCTGGCCATCCGCGAGGCCCCGCTCGCCGTCCTGCATGCCCAGCAGATCGATCTGCTGCGCCGCTGGCGCGGCCTGCAGGCGGAGGGCCGCGCGGACGCCGCCGAAGCCCTGCTGCCCGACCTGCTCGTCTCCGTCAACGCCCTCGCCTCCGGCCTGCGCACGACTGGATGAATGACCCATGATGGCGTCGGTAGGGCCCCGCTGCGTCGGGGCCGTGGCTTTCACAGGGGGCAGGGCAGCCACGCTGACGAACGGCGAACCGAGAACCGAGAACCGAGAACCGAGAACTGGCAGACTTCCCCCTTGCCTCGTGCGTCGCTTTCGGCTGGGATGGGCGTATCTCCATCATGAAAATCACCTTTTGCGGCGCGGCAGGCACGACGACGGGATCGAAGCACCTCATCGAAGTCAATGGCGCCCGCCTGTTGCTCGACTGCGGGCTCTACCAGGGCCGGCGCGCGGAGGCGCTGGAGCGCAACCGGGAGTTTCCCTTTGATCCGGCGAAGATCGACGCGGTCATCCTCTCGCACGCCCACATCGATCACTGCGGCAACCTGCCGCACCTCTGCCGGCGCGGTTTCACCGGCAACATCTATGCGACGCCGGCCACGCGCGACTTGTGCAGCATCATGCTGCCGGACGCTGCGAAGATTCACGAAAACGACATCGGCTGGCTGAACCGCCACCGCAAGCGGGACGACCTGCCGCTGCTCGATCCCAGCTACACGGTGCGCGATGCCGAGGAATGCATGCGCCAGTTCGTGACCCTGAGTTACACCCGGCCCCTGCCGGTGGCCGACGGCGTGCGCCTGACCTTCATCGATGCCGGGCACGTGCTCGGCTCGGCGCAGGTCCTGCTCGACATTGATGACCGCGAGACCGGCCGCAAGACCCGCCTGCTGTTCAGTGGCGACGTCGGCCGTCCGGAGAATGACCTGCTCGACCATGCCGCGCCCAGCGAGGGCGTCGATGTTGTCATCATGGAGAGCACCTACGGCGGCCGAAAGCACGAGGTCGGGGCGGCGTCCACCGACCACATCTGCCGGCTCATCCGCGAGATCCAGCAGCGCCGTTCGCGCCTGATCATCCCGGCCTTTGCGCTGGAGCGCACCCAGCAGTTGCTGTTCACCCTCGACAAGCTGCGCTCGGAGCACTGCTTTTCGCCGGTGCCGACCTTTGTCGACAGCCCGCTGGCGGTGCGTGCCACCGAGATCTTCCGTTTGCATCTCGAGGACCTCAAGCCGGAGGTGCGCGACGCGGTGTTCATGCGCCAGGACCCCTTTGGTTTCGAGGGCCTGCACCTCGTGCGCAGCATTGAGGAGTCGAAGTCGCTCAACAAGGTCAAGGGGCCGTCGATCATCATTTCCGCCTCCGGCATGGCCGAGAGCGGCCGCATCCTGCACCACCTGCGCAACCACGTTGGCAACCCCGACAACATCCTGCTCTTTGTCGGCTACTGCGCCGAGAACACCCTGGGCTGGAAGCTGCGCAGCGGTCACAAGCGGGTGAACATCCTCGGCGACGAGTTTGAGGTGCGCGCGCAGATCGAAACGCTGGATGCCTTTTCCGGCCACGCCGACCACGACGAGCTGCTGGCCTACTTCGACCGCATCAGCGGCCCGAAGCGGCGGGTTTTCCTGGTGCATGGCGAGAAGGAGCGCTCGGAGGTGCTGCGCGCCGCCCTCGCCGAACGCCACCCCGGTGGCCAGGTCGACGTCGCGCAACTGCTCGGCACGGCCGAACTGTAGCCGCGGGCAGTGGCCGCGCTGCCTTGCTGTAGCCGCGGGCACTGACCGCGGTGGCAACGATGCGACCCGCTCAAGAGCGCGCAGGACCGTTGCCAACACGGCAGGGCAGGGGCGTGCTTGGCGATCTGAGATCTGAGATCTGAGATCGCCGCCGCCTGCGGCGGCTGCCTGCGCTTTTTCGACGCTTTGGCTTGACGCTGCGGCTGGGTGCTTATCCTTCCCACCTTTTCCCCCTTTGCCATGAACGCCGCCGAAAAAGCCTCTGTCCTGCTCGAAGCTCTGCCGTATATGCAGGGCTTCCGCGGCCACACCTTCCTGATCAAGGTGGGCGGCAGCGCCATGGAGGATCCGGCCCAGGTCGACCTGTTCCTGCGCGATGTCGTCTTCCTGGAAGCGGTCGGCATCAACCCGGTCATTGTCCACGGCGGCGGCAAGGCGATCTCCAAGGCCATGCAGGAGAGCGGCCTGCAGGCGCGCTTCATCAATGGCATGCGCGTCACCGATGACGAGACGATCCAGATCGTTGAACAGACCCTGGCGCGGGTGATCAACCCGGAAATCGTCGCCAAGATCAATGCCTTCGGTGGCAAGGCGGTCGGCTTGCCTGGCACGGAGGTCTTCATTGGCGACAAGATGAAGGGCGACCTCGGCTGGGTCGGGGAGGTGACCGACTGTCGCACCGGCCTGATCCAGGCGGCGGTGGCCGGTGAATTCGTGCCGGTGGTGTCGCCCGTGGCCCGTGAAACGTCGAGCGGCCGGACGCTCAACGTCAATGCCGACCTCGCGGCCTGCGCGCTGGCCACCCGGTTGAAGGCAACCAAGCTGATCTTTCTCAGTGATGTGCGCGGTGTTCTGCGCGATCCCAAGGATGAGTCGACGCTGATCCCGACCCTCGATCCGGACGCCATTGCGCGGCTCAAGGCTGAGGGCGTCATCGGCGGCGGCATGATCCCGAAGGTGGATTCCTCGCTCGCCTCCCTGCGCGGCGGCGTCGGCAAGGTTCACCTCATCGACGGCCGCATCCCCCATGCGCTGATTTTGGAAATCTTTACCGATGGCGGCATCGGCACCGAGATTCATTTGTGAGACCCGCCCGCTCCGGCGAATGAACCCCTTTCCCGAGGAACCCTAGGATGGCAGACCTGAACGAATTCGACCCAACTTGGCTGGACAAGTACGTGGTGCCCAACTACGGGCGCTTTCCCATCTGGCCCGAGCGCGGCGAGGGCCCCTACCTCTGGGATCGCGACGGCAAAAAGTACCTCGACTTCGCCGGCGGTGTTGCCGTCTGCCCCCTCGGTCACGCCCATCCCGAGGTCGCCGACGCCCTGGCCGCCCAGGCGCGCACCCTCGTGCACGTGTCGAACTGGTATTGCATCCGCCAGCAGGCCCAGCTTGCCCGGCTCATCGTCGAGGAATTTGTCCGCTCGCCCGGCCGCTGCTTTTTCTGCAACAGCGGCGCCGAGGCGAACGAGGGCATGATCAAACTGGCGCGCAAGTATGGCGTCGCCCGGCCGCTGGCCGACGGTACCCCGCGCCACGAGATCATCACCTTCACCGGCAGTTTCCACGGCCGCACCTTTGGCGCCATGAGCGCAACGGCCCAGGAGAAGATCCACGGCGGCTTTGGCCCGATCGTGCCGGGGTTCGTTTACGCCCCCTTCAACGACATCGACGCCCTGCGCGCGGCGGTCAACGAGCGCACGGTGGCGATTCTGATGGAGCCCGTGCAGGGTGAAAGCGGGGTCAATCCGGCCAGTGCCGACTTCCTGCGCACGGCGCGCGCACTCTGCGATGAGCGCGACCTGCTGCTGCTGTTTGATGAAGTGCAGTGCGGTTTTGGCCGCACTGGTGACACTTGCGGCTGGCGCAGCATTGTGCCCGGCGACGAGATCCTGCCCGATGCCATCAGCTGGGCGAAGTCGATCGGCAGCGGTTACCCGCTCGGCGCCTTCTGGATCCGCGAGCGTGAGATCGATGCCGCGTCGGCGCGTCGCTTGCCGGAACTGCTCGGTCCGGGCACGCATGGCACGACCTACGGCGGCAGCCCGCTCGCCTGCGCGGCCGGGCTAGCCACGCTCGGCATCATTCTGCGCGACCACCTGCCTGCGCATGCCGCCCAACTCGGCTGCCGCATCGCCGGCGAGGTGGCCTCCTGGCGCCAGCCTCTTCTCACCGACATCCGCGCCTTCGGCATGATGATCGGTTTTGAGCTCGACGATGCCCGCCTGGCCGCCCTGCCGGCGGTTCAAGCCTCGGGCAAGCTGCCCTCGATCTTCCTCGCCTGGGAACTGCTGCAGGCCGGTCTGCTGGTCGTGCCCGCCGGTCCCAAGGTCGTGCGCTGGCTGCCGCCAATGAATCTTACCGAAGCCCAGGCCGACGAGGGTTTGCGCCTTTTCAAAGCCGTGCTCGACCGCCTTGCCACCGCCTGAGGGCAAACCCCCACGTTTCGAACCGCGATGCAACATCTCCTTTCCCTTGAACAGCTCGGCGCTGCCGAGATTGAAGGCCTGCTCGACCTCGCCGCCCGCCTCAAGCAGGACCGCCACGCCTCGCCGCAGGTGCTCGCCGGCCAGCAGTGGGCGCTCATCTTCAGCAAGTCCTCCACCCGAACCCGCGTCAGTTTCGAGGTCGGGATCCGCGAGCTCGGCGGGCAGTCGATGTTCCTGTCCTCGGCCGACATTCAGCTCGGTCGCGGCGAGCCGATCAAGGACACCGCCCGGGTGCTCGGCCGCATGGTCGACGGTGCCGTCATCCGTACCTACGCCCAGCAGGACGTGGTCGATTTCGCCACCCACAGCGGCCTGCCCACCATCAACGCCCTGACTGACGACGAGCACCCCTGCCAGATCCTCGCCGACCTGCAGACCCTCAACGAACGCTTCGGTTCCTGGAAGGGCAGGCGTGTCTGCTTCCTGGGCGATGGCGATTGCAATGTTGCCCGCTCCTGGATCTGGGCCAGTGCCAGGCTGGGTTTTGAGTTGGTCATTGGGGCTCCCGAAGAGTTCCAGCCCGCCGCCGACTTCATGGCGCGGGTTCCGGGCGGCACCGTCACAGTCAGCGACGATCCGGCCAGTGCGGTCGCCGGAGCCGACGTCCTTTACACCGACGTCTGGGTGAGCATGGGCAAGGAGGAGGAGGCGGCCGGACGCATCGAGACCCTGCGCCCTTGGCAGGTCAATGCCGGCCTGCTGGCCCGTGCCAAGCCGGGGGCGGTGGTCATGCACTGCCTGCCCGCCTACCGCGGCAAGGAGATCACCGAGGAGGTGCTTGAGGCCCAGGCGGACCTCATCTTCGACCAGGCGGAAAACCGCCTGCACGCCCAGAAGGCAGTGCTGGTCGATTTGGCCCGCAGCCGTGCCTGAAATCCAGGTGCTCTGGCACTTCCGACAGGGGGCGGCAGAGGCGACTGCAAAGGTTCAAATTCCCCTCACAAAAAACGATTTCGTTCTTGCATTGTCACGGGTCGTTTCTAATCTTGGGGCCTTGTGAAATTTTTCACAAGCTCAGGCCGGGCGGGCCCGGTCATTTCAACCCATGAAATATTTCTTTCTCAGCTACCTGTTTGTCGCCGCGATCGTGGTGGCCGCCTTCGGCACACGCGGCAGCAAGTCTGAACTGCCTCCCCTGGAGATCTTCCAAGACATGGACCATCAGGCCAAGGTCAAGTATCAGGCCAAGAGCGACTTCTTTGCCGATGGCCTGGGCGCGCGTCGCCCCGTGAAGGGCACGGTCCCGATGGGCTTTGAGGTTCCCGCCGCCGCGGCTTCCTCGGGCAAGTACCAGCCGCCCGCCTTTGGTTTCAGCCACGGGGTAGGCTACTATGGCACCGGCAAGATGGGCGACTACTACGGCGACGGCCTGCCGCAGGAAATTGAGCTGTCCAAGGCTCTGCTTGAGCGTGGCCGGCGCCAGTACAACATCTATTGCGCCGTCTGCCATGCCGAATCCGGCAACGGCAAGGGTGTCACCTCCAAATACGGCATCCTGACAGCTTTCAACTTCCTCCAGTCCGGTTCCCTCGACCCGGCGAACGCGGGGGCCTACCGCGCCGACGGAGCGATCTTTGATGTCATCTCCCACGGCAAGGGGCTCATGGGGCCTTATGGCGGTTCCATCTCCGTTCAGGATCGCTGGGCCATCGTGGCCTACATCCGCACCCTCCAGTTCGCGGCCAAGGAGAACAACGTCCAGTAATTCGAGGCATTTTTCGGCATGAGTCACCACGTCACCTTCAACGATCTGCCCAAGGGCGGCGAAAAATTCGACCGAGCCAAGGGCGCCAAGCTGATCAACGCCTTCGGCGCCGCCGCCGCACTCGGCCTGGCTGGTTCGCTTTACTTCTTTTTTGCGAAGACGGACACGTTTGCCTACAGCTGGCTCTTCGCCTTCTTCTTTGCCTTCACCTTCGTCGCTGGCGGCTGTTTCTGGATTCTTCTCCACAGCGCCTCGAACTCCGGCTGGGGGGTCGCCCTGCGCCGCCTCTGGGAGCAGTTGGCCAACCTCGTGCTGCCACTCGCCATCCTCGGTCTGCCGCTACTGCTGGTGCCCAAGGTTCAAAACTCCCTCTACGAATGGATGGGGCACCACCGTGAGGCGGCCCACCACGCCCATGAGAAGGGTGAAACCGTCAAGGAGGCCCTCCACCACATGGCCGAGGCCAACAGTCACCTGCACATCCTGGTGGACAAGTTCGGCTACCTCAATTTGAACGCTTGGAGTTTCCGATTTGTTTTCTACTTCCTTGTTCTTTGGCACATCGCCCGCACCCTGCGCCGCAAGTCGGTGTTGCAGGACCAGGATGGCGACATCAAGCATACCATCAAGTCGCGCACCTTTTCCTGCCGCTGGTTGCTGTTCTACGCCCTGAGCGTCACTTTTGCCGCGGTCGACTGGCTGATGACGCTCGATTACTCCTGGTTCTCGACAATGTGGGGTGTCTACATCTTTGCCGGCTGCGCCTGGGCCTCGATGGCCGCGACGATCCTCCTCGTGACCTGGCTCAAGGGCCTTGGTTACCTGGACAAGGTCGTGACCGAGGAGCATTACCACCTCATGGGCAAGCTGCTGTTCGCCTTCACGGTGTTCTGGGCCTACATCGCCTTCAGCCAGTATTTCCTCATCTGGTACGCCAACATCACCGAGGAAACCCGCTACTACCTGACCCGCAACACCGAGGGCTGGCGCTGGGTGTCGATCTTCATTGTCATCGGTCACTTCATCGCCCCGTTTGTTCTGCTGCTTTCGCAGCCGCGCAAGAAGAACCCGGCGGTCATCGGCCTCGTCTGCCTGTGGATTCTCTTCATGCACCTCGTGGACATCTACTGGAATGTCATTCCCGAGCGCGGTCCGTCGTTGGGCATCGGCGTCTGGGCACCTGGCGCCTGGGTGGGTGATGTCTTTGCCCTGCTTGCCGTCGTCGGCACGCTCGGTTTCCTGTTCCTGCGCGGCCTTGCCAACCAGAGCCTTTATCCCTGCCGCGACCCGCGTCTGCTCGAGTCCGCCAACGTTGTCAACTGATCCCCATGTCCTCGACCGACTCCTCCTCGAAAGCCGGCGCCACCTTCACGTGGGTGCTCGGTGCCTTTGCCAGCTTTGCCGTCCTCTTCTGGCTCGTCCAGACCGTCTTTGCCAAGCCGGGAGACCGCGATCCGCGCGCGCCCGAGCGTCTGGCCAACCGCGCTGAAATCGTGGATCAGCAGGCCGAACTCGTTGGCAAGCTCGGTCTCGCCGATCCATCCCGCAAAGCCGCCCTGTTTGACAAGGCCCTGACCGCCCTGAAGGCGCGTCCGCAGGGTGCCAGCCAGCAGGTGGTGCCCGGTTCGCCGACCCAGCTCAAGCAGGCCGCCGCCCAAGCAACGGCTGTTCCTGCCGCGGCTCCCAAGAAATGAATTTGATCCCGGAACCTATGCAGACCTCCCCAGCGACCCCGGACACCCAGGCCGATGACCTCCGGCGTGCGGCCATCGACAAGTCCGTCAAGGGCCCCGTGCTTTTCCTCTTCCTCAACGGCGCCTTCTGGCTGATGGCCTCGACCATCCTCGGTGTGCTCGCCGCCATCAAGCAGTTCGCCCCCGACTTCCTCGGCCCATGCAGTGTTCTTCAGTATGGCCGTCTTCAGCCGACCCACGTCAATGCCCTCGTTTATGGATGGGGAATTCAAGCCGGACTCGGTGCGATGCTGTGGATCATGGCCCGCCGTACCGGTCAGGAACTGAAATCCGGCAAGTCCGTGCTGATGGTTGCCGCGGTCTTCTGGAATATTGCCGTCACCCTCGGCCTGCTGAGCATTCTCTTTGGCCGCAGTACGTCGATGGAGTGGCTGGAAATGCCCGCCTTTGTCTGGCCGGTGATGCTAGCCAGCTTTCTTGCATTTGCCTGGCCGATGGCCCGCATGTTCAGTCGGGCCTTCCGCCCAGAGGGCTTCATGGTCAGCACCTGGTACGTCCTTGGTGCCTGCTTCTGGTTCCCCTGGGTCTTCGTCTCGGCCAACGTCGCCCTGCATTGCCTGCCCGGGCTGGGCGCCCTTGGCGCCGGCATCAATGCCTGGTATGTGCACGCGCTGATCCTGTTGTTCTTCGCACCCGTGGCCATTGGCGCCGCCTACTACTTCATTCCGAAGGTCACCGGTCAGCCGATCGCCAGCGCCCAGCTTGCCAAACTCGGTTTCTGGATGCTTGCGGTGCTTGGCGGCTGGACCGGCATGCAGCATTTCATGGGTGGTCCGCTTCCCGCGTGGATGCCGGCCATCGGCGCCGCCTCGGCCGTGCTGCTGCTTATTCCGGTGGGCGTTGTCGGTCTCAACCACCACCTGACCACCCTCGGCAAGCACAGCCATATCGCCACCAGCCCGACCCTGCGCTTCGTCTTTTTCGGATCGCTCTTCTACCCGGTTAGCGGCGCCATGCTGGCTCTGATTTCCAATTTCAGCACAGGAGTCGCTCTGCAGTTCACTCAGGCCTGGTATGGCTTCCAGATTGTGGCGGTCTATGGTTTTTTCAGCATGACTGTGTTTGGCGCCATCTATTACATCGTTCCGCGCCTTTCGGGTTGTGAGTGGCTTTCCGTCCGACTGATCCGCAACCACTTCTGGTTCTCCGTCTATGGCATAGCCGCGATTGTTGTCACCAGTCTGGTCGCCGGCATCCAGCAGGGAGCTGATCTCAATCATCCGGAGATGTGGGACCAGAACTTCAGCCAGCTTGCGCTGAACCTGCGCCCCTATTTGATCGCCCGCGCCATTGCCTGGGCCCTGATCACTTGGTCCAACTTCTGGTTCCTTGTCCACCTCATGCTCATGGTGGCCGGCCTCGGCCGCCGCAGCTCGGCTCCGACCCTGCTTGCGCATGATCACGAAGAAGAAGCCCTTCCCAACGCCGCCCACGCATGACCCAGTTCCGCACGTTCATTCTCGCCCTGATCGCCAGCTTCGGCCTGCCCTGGTTGTGCCTGGTCGTGGTGCCTGCCGTCAAATACCAGGCGCTCGCTCCGCTGCCTTATGACAAGGAAGCCGACGGCATGGATGGCTTCTATCCGCCGGCCCCGATCAACCGTCAGGGGCAGCTCGTTTACGCCCGCGAAGGCTGCGTTCAGTGTCACACCCAGATGATCCGTCCGACTCAGCTTGCCCTGGATGGATGGCGCAAGGGCTGGGGGCAGGATCAGGAGGCTCGCCCGGCTGCTCCGGTGCGCGCCAATGAACTGCGCGATTACCTCGGCGAACCCTATGCCTTCCTCGGTGTCCAGCGCAGCGGCCCGGACCTCGCCAACTACGGCTGGCGTGCTCCAGATCGCAACGCCATTCACCAGATGCTCTATGCGCCGAAATCGGTGCATGACTGGTCGAACATGCCGGCTTTCCAGCACCTTTACAAGGAGCGTCTGGCCCAGGGGCAGACCTCGGTAAAAGCCCTCAGGCTGACCGGCAAGTTCGCCCCCCAGGCCGGCTATGAAGTCGTGCCAACCGCCGAGGCGGAAGCCTTGGTCGACTACCTGCTGTCCCTCAAGAAAGACTATCCGGTCCCCGGCAAGACCACGGTTGCAGCCACTCCCGCCGCCCGCTGATTCCGATATTTCCCGCGATCTGCCCACGCCCATGAGCGCCCCCCATTCCCCGTCAAACCCTGACAGCACCGACCTCGACCGTCTGCACTCAGCCGTGCGCCGTGAGAAGGCCGACCTCGAGCCGGGCCGCGAGCCTGCGCCGCTCTGGGTCATGTTTCTGTTCATGATCATCGCCATCATTGCCGGCGGTCAGCTTGGCCCGATGACCGGCGGCTGGAGTTTCTCGGTCAGCAATCCGTTCTCGCTCGCCCAGCACGGCGACCCCCGTCCGGGCGGCGGTGCCGGTGCCGGCGCCATGGATCCCTTCCAGACGGCCCTGAAAAAGGGTGCCAGCGGCTATGCCGTTTGCGGGGGCTGCCATCAGGGCAACGGCCTCGGCATCCCCGGCCAGTATCCGCCGCTTGCCGGCTCGGAGTGGGTCAAGGGGGGCACCGAACGCCTTATCCGAGTCGTCCAGCACGGCCTCGTTGGTCAGGTCACCGTGGCCGGCCAAAACTACAACTTCCCGGGCGGCATGCAGGGCTTTGGCGCCGCGATGTCCGCCGGCGACCTTGCCAACGTCCTCACCTACATTCGCAACAACTGGGGCAATGAAGGCACCATGATCACCAAGGAAATGGTGGAAGCCGTCCGCAAGGCCGAGTCCGCGCGTAACAAGCAGTGGACGCAGGCCGAGCTCGAGTCCTTTGCCGCCGCCAACGTCCCCGGCGAGATCCCAGCGGGTCCCGGCGCCACCGCCGCCGCTGCACCGGCCAAGTAATTCCTTCCCCCCTTCCATCTTCTCCATGAGCGCCGCCACCACCCACGATTCCAAGCACGGAGCCGACCACGCGCACGACCACCACGAGCCGGGTTTCATCGGCAAGTATGTTTTTTCGACCGACCACAAGATCATCGGCGTGCAATACGCTGTCACTGGTTTGTTGTTCCTGCTGCTCGGCTTCTTCCTGATGCTGCTGATGCGCTGGAGCATCGCCTTCCCGGGCCAGCCGGTTCCGGGCATGGCCTTCGTTGAGAAACTGCCGGTGCTCGGCGGCATCTTCCACGAAATGATCGGCCGCTGGGCCCCCGGCGGCGTCGTCAATGGCGAGCTCTACAACATGCTGGGTGCCATGCACGGCACCATCATGGTCTTCCTCGGCATTGTGCCGCTCGGTTTCGCCGGCTTCGTCAACTTCGTCATGCCGCTGCAGATCGGCACGATCGACATGGCCTTCCCGAAGCTCAACATGTGGAGTTACTGGCTGTTCCTGGTCAGTGGCATCATGATGCTCGCCAGCTTCTTTGTCGGCACCGGATCGGTGCAGACCGGCTGGACGATGTACTCGCCGCTCGCCTCGACGACCACGCTGGCTGTGACCAACATCTGGATGCACGGTCACACCTGGTGGCTGCTGGCGATGGTCTTCAACATCTCCGCCTCGCTGCTCGGCTCGGTGAACGTCATCACCACCGTCATCAACCTGCGCGCCAAGGGCATGTCCTGGATGCGCATGCCCTTCTTCTGCTGGGCGATGTTTGTCACCAGCTTCCTGCTTCTGCTCGCCTTCCCGCCTCTTGAAGTCGCCGCGCTGTTGCAGCTCGTTGATCGCGTCTTTGGAGCCAGCTTCTTCCTGCCAACCGGCCTCATGGAGGGCGGCCAGCATCTCGACATCGCCGGCGGCGGCAGCCCGCTGCTGTACCAGCATTTGTTCTGGTTCCTCGCCCACCCTGAGGTTTACGTGCTCATCCTCCCTGCCTTCGCCATCCTCGCCGAGGTCATCCCAGCCAACACCCGCCGTCCGCTCTGGGGCTACAAATCGATGGTCTACGCCGCGCTTACCCTCGGCTTCCTCAGCTTCCTCGTCTGGGCCCATCACATGTACCTCACCGGCATGGGCACGATGATGTCGACCTACTTCCAGATCACCACGGTGCTTATCTCGGTGCCCTCGGTCATCCTGCTCACCGGCCTGATGATTTCGCTGTGGGGCGGCTCGATCCGCTTCACCCCCCAGATGCTCTTCGCCTCGGCTTTCCTGCCAATGTTTGGCATCGGCGGCCTCACCGGTCTGCCGCTCGCCTTCACCTTCATCGATCTGGCCCTGCATGACACCTACTACGTCATCGGTCACTTCCACTACGTCGTTGCCCCGGGCACCATCTTTGCCCTCTTTGCCGGCATCTACCACTGGTATCCGAAGATCACCGGCCGCTACATGAACGACAAGCTTGGCAAGCTGCACTTCTGGCCGTCTCTGGTCGGTATGAACCTGCTGTTCGCTCCTATGTTCATCCAGGGCATGGGCGGCTTCCACCGCCGTTGGTACGATGGCGGCAAGTATTTCGAGCAGACCTCGGGCGTGTCCAACTTCTGGACCGAGCTCAACAGCTCCGTGTTCGGGCTGTTCGGCATGGAGGTGCCGAACAACCTGCTCGGCCTCAATGTCCTCATGTCGGTCGGCGCCTTCATTCTCGCCCTCGGCCAGGTGCCCTTTATTCTGAACTTCTTCCTCAGCATCAAGGGCGGTCGCAAGACCAACAGCGACAATCCCTGGCACTGCACCACCCTGGAATGGGCGACGCCAACCCCGCCGCCGCACGGCAACTTCGACTTCGAACCCGTTGTCGTTCGCGGTCCCTATGAGTACAGCGTCCCGGGCATCAACCAGGATTACTTCCCTCAGTGGGAGATCGAACCGGGCAAGGCGGCCCCCGTGCCGGCCGGCACCAAGGCGTCCGCGCCCGCCCACCATTGACGGCCACCGAGAACCGAGCCCATCGCTTCCCTTCACTCATGGACATCCCTTACACCGTTTCCGCCCGTCCCGACACGGGCCTGTACAACGCCAAGATCGGCATCTGGCTCTTCCTCGCCTCTGAAGTGATGCTCTTCGGTGGCCTGTTCTCTTCCTACATCTTCCTGCGTGTCGGTGCCGACTACCACTGGCCGGTGCACGAATTGAATGTCACTCTCGGCTTCATCAACACCCTCGTGCTGATTGCCTCGTCGGTGACGGTGGTCATGGCCTGGGCTTCGCTCAAGCTGCGCCGCATCGCCCAGTTCAAGCTCTACATGCTCATCACCGTGCTGTGCGCGGGCGTGTTCATGGTCAACAAGACCTTCGAGTACAAGGCCAAGTTTGAGCACTACGCGGTCAAGCTGACCGACGGCACCTTCCTCACCGGCCACCTGCCCGAGGGCTATGAGATCAAGTTTGGCGAGGTCAGCGACCTGACCCTCACCGTGCAGGGCAGGACCAGCGCCGTCGACGCCGACCCGGTTGGTTACGTGCTGCCCTTGCTCGCCGGCGGCGAGGCCCGCTTCAAGACCGCCGACGGCGCGGAGATCGAACTCAACGAAACGACTTTTGCCAGCCTGCGCGAGCAGGCCCTCGCCAAGGCCGCCTCGGAAGGCAAGAATAACGCCGCCATCAAGCTGGTGCCGGTCGCTCCGCTCGCCTTCAAGGCCAAGCCCGGCAAGCTGCTCGGTTACAACGCCACGACGATGACTTTCCGCGACGGCAGCGTCGCCACCGGCAAGCTGACCGACGACAGCATGGTGCTGGAAGTCGACGGCGTCGACACCCGCTCGGTGCCGGATGCCGAGAAGTCGCTGGCCTGGAACAGCGCCTACCTCGGCGAGGCCTGGAAGAAGGCCTTCATCGAGAACCGCGACCACCATCTCAAGGCCTTCGAGGAAAAGTACGGCGACCGCCGCGATCCGAAGAAGAGCGCCACCCTGCAGAAGGAGGCTTTCTTCCTGCACCTGCATTCCGCCACGCCCGAAGCCGCCCACGGCGATGACCACGGCGCCAAGAAGGCCGCCGCCGGCGCGCCCGCCGAGCACGGCGACAGCCACGGTCATCATCCGGTTGTGAAGATCGACAAGAAGGACATCACCTTCTACTCGAACTTCACGCCCAAGCTGAACACCTACTACGCGATCTACTTCACCCTGACCGGCCTGCACGGCCTGCACGTGGTGGCCGGTGCCCTCGTGCTCGCCTACTTCCTCTTCATGGACAGCCGCATGCTGCGCGAGAACCCCGAGCAGCTCGCCAACCGCGTCGAGGTCGGCGGCCTGTTCTGGCACTTCGTCGACCTGGTGTGGATCTTCCTGTTCCCGCTGCTCTATCTCCTCTAATCCCGATTTCCGAACGCCATGGCTGACTCGCCCGAAGAACTCCAGAAGTCGATCCGCAAGTACCTGTGGATCGGCGCCCTCCTCATCGTCTTCACCGTCATCACGGTGGCGCTCTCCTACGTGGAGCTGCCCACCCATGGCCTGAACATCCTGGTCGGCATGATTGTCGCCACTTTCAAGGCGGCGCTGGTTGCCCTGATCTTCATGCACTTGAACCATGAGCGCCCGCTCATCTACAAGGTGCTGGCCTTCACCGTCGTCTTTGCCCTGGCGATCTTCTTCCTGACCTATTTCGCCAGCAACGATCCCCTCGTTTTCGACAACTTCTGAGCCGCAGCCAACCCCCATGTCCCTGAAGCACTTCCACATCGTTTTCCTGTTTTTCGCCATCCTGTGCGATCTCGGGTTCTTCCTGTGGACGCGCCTGCTGCCGGAGAGGGCCGAGGCCATGGGCGTGGCCGGACTCGGCCTGCTCGCCGGCTGGCTGAGCCTGGTGCTCACAGGCTACGGCATCTGGTACATCGTCAAGAAGAGCCGTCGCATCATCATCTGAAAACCTTCCCCCGCACGTCATGAATCTGCTCGCCTGCGCCACCTGCCGACCCGATCCTGGAAGCCTCATGGCCCAGGCCCAGGACATGGCCGTGTTGGTCATGCTCGGCTTCCTCATGCTCGGCATGGGCGCCGTCGGCCTCATCGTCATGAACTTCGCCCGCAAGCAGCGCCAGTCCGCCCCCGCCGCGGACGCCTGAACCCTCCGACCCTGATTTTCCCCCACCCCCATGAGCGTCTCCGACATCAATCACTGGTTTGGCATCACCCAGAACGCCTCCGAGCACGGCGGACTTGTGGATCACATGCTCGGCTTCGTGCACTGGTTCATGCTCTTCCTGTTCATTGGCTGGTCGATCTTCCTGATCATCGCCTTCACGAAGTTTCGCCAGTCGAAGAACCCCAAGGCTGACTATCATGGCGTGCGCGGCCATGCCTCGACTCACATCGAAATCGGCGTCGTCATCGTCGAGGCCATCCTGCTGCTTGGCTTTGCCTTTCCGCTCTGGTCGCGCCAGGCCGACGACTTCCCGACCTCGCCCGACACGATCAAGATGCGCGCGCTCGGCGAGAAGTTCCTCTGGAACTTCCAGTATCCCGGCAGTGACCTCATGCTCTCGGCTTGGAATCCGCGCCTGATCTCGCCCGCCAACCAGGTCGGTCGTGACCTGCAGGATCCGAATGGCAAGGATGACTTCGTCAACCCAGGCACGATGAAGTTGCCGGTCAATCGCCCGGTCATCGTCGATGTCGCCAGCAAGGACGTCATCCACAACCTCGCCATCGTGCCGATGCGTGCCGCCCAGGACGCCTGCCCGGGAGTCAAGGCGCATATGTGGTTCAAGCCTGTGCGCACTGGCACCTGGGACATCATCTGCGGCCAGCTCTGCGGCCCGGGTCACGCCCAGATGAAAGCGGTCCTCGAGGTCGTCGAAGGCCCCGAGTTCGACGAGTGGGCGAAGGAAATGTCCGCCGGCGCCGCCGCCAAGATGGCTCAAGTCGCCAAGTGATCCTCCCTGCCAGTTTTCTTTCTGAATGTCCCGCTTCCGCCCGGAGGCGGGACGTTTTGTTCCTGTGATGAACCGCTTTCAACGCCTCGCCCTGACCGCCTTTGTCGCGGTCGAGCTGCTCATCTTTGTCGGCGCCATCGTGCGCGCGACCGGTTCGGGCCTCGGCTGTCCGGACTGGCCCTTCTGCTACGGCTGCCTGGTGCCGCCCACTCGCGCCGAGGACATCGACTTCGGCAAGCTCGACCTCGAGAAGTTCCGTGCCAAGGCCGAGCGCCACGGTCGCGACCCGGCGACGATCACCCCGGAAACCCTGCGTGCGGAATTCGATCCGGTGGCCACCTGGGTGGAGTACCTCAACCGCCTGACCAGCCTGCCGGTCGGGCTCTCGGTCGTGGTCCTGCTTGGGGCCTCTCTCGGCGAGATCCACCGCGGCCGCGCTCGCGTCTTTGGGGCCGCTCTCGGCGCCTTCCTGCTCGTTGGCATCAACGCCTGGCTCGGCGCTCGCGTGGTCTTCAGCGGCCTGCAGCCCGGCATCATCACCCTGCACATGGCCCTGGCCATCCTGCTCCAGTGCGTGCTGGTCTATGCCGTCTGGCGCGGCTGCGACCGCCCCTGGCGACTGGCCTGGCGCGGGGGAACCCCCGCCACCGGCCTGTGCCGCCTTGCCTGGGCGCTTTTCCTGCTCGTCGTGGTCGAGGGCGTCATGGGCTCGCAGGTGCGCGAACTGACCGATGAACTTGCGCGCAGCCATGCCGGCGAACCGCGCGCGCAGTGGGTGGTCGAGCTGGAGGCCAGCACCGTCTATCTCGTGCACCGCAGCTTCTCCTGGCTGCTGGTTGGCGCCGGGGTTGCCTTCTGGCTCGGCGCCCGCCGTCGCCTGCAGCGCGCGGGCTGGCTCGAGGGCTCCGTGGTCCTGATCCTTCTCGCGCAAATGGCGCTCGGCATCGTGCTTGCCCACGTCGGCATCCTGCCGGTCGCCCAGGTCCTGCACATCGGTCTGTCCTCGCTCCTGGTCAGTGCCCTCTTCCTCTGGCTGCTCGCTGCAAACGCCCCTGGCGAAAGCGCGGTGCGCGCGTAAGCTCTCCCAACGATGGCTGACCGACCCGATCCCGCTTCTCCTGCGCGCAGCTCGACCCTGGATGACCTGCTCGTGCTGACCAAGTTCCGGCTCAGCGCGCTGGTGATTGTCACCACCTTCGTTGGGTTCTGGCTGCGCCGTGGCCCGGACTGGAGCGGGTGGCTGCTCTTCCACACCCTGCTTGGCAGCAGCTTCGCCGCCTTCGGTGCCGCGGTCTTCAACCAGCTCATGGAGATCGAGCCCGACTCGCGCATGACGCGCACGGCCGACCGCCCGCTGCCCTCGGGGCGGGTCAGCCCCGGTTCGGCCTTTGCCATCGGCTGGCTGCTGAGCTCCTTTGCCCTCATCCACCTCGGCTCCAAGGTCAATGTCGAGGCCGCCGCCCTCACCGCCCTGACGCTGGCGGTCTATCTCTTCCTGTACACGCCGCTCAAAAAGCAGTCGCCCGTCAACACCCTGGTGGGCGCGGTTTCCGGCGCGCTGCCGCCGCTCATCGGCTGGGCGGGGGCCGCCGGACCGACACCGCATGGCGAAAAGTACTTCCGCTGGGAACTGCTCATCGAGCCCGGGGCCTTGTACCTGTTCGCGTTGCTTTTCCTCTGGCAGTTGCCGCACTTCCTGGCGATCAACTGGATGTACCGCGACGAGTACCGCCGAGGCGGCTTCATCATGCTCGCCAACGAGGACGAACTGGGCGTGCGCACCTCCCGCCACGCGCTCGCCTACTCGGTCGCCACCCTGCTGCTCATGTTTTACCCGGTCTATGCCGGCCTCGTCCATCCGTTCGGGTTCCTGCCGCCGGCCCTGCTGCTCGCCGCCTGGCTTTGCCGCCTCGCGCTCGCCTTTCAGAAGCACCCGGAGCGCGCCACCGCCCGCAAACTCTTCTTCAGCACGCTGGCCTACCTGCCGGGCGCCCTGATCTTCACCTGCCTGGCCTGGAAACGCTGAGCCTTGGCCGCGAGACGGCAGGGTTTGGTGACGTTGTACCCCGGATGTCCCCCGAAGAACGACAAACCCTGGCCCGGCGCGATTTTCTCGCCACCGGCGCCTGTGGTCTCGGCACGCTCGCCCTCGCCTCCCTGCTCGGGCGCGATGGCCTGCTCGCGGCCGAGTCGGGACCGCTGGCCGCCCGCCTCTCGCAGTTCGCGCCGCGCGCGGAACGCTGCATCTTCCTCTTCCTTGAGGGCGGTCCCAGCCAGATGGACCTGTTCGATCCCAAGCCGCTGCTCAACACCTACGATGGCAAGCCGCTGCCCGACTCGCTGGTGGGCGACCAGAAGTTCGCCTTCCTGCAGAAGGAGACGGCGACGGTGCTGGGCACGAAGCGCGTCTTTGCCAGGCACGGCCGGTCCGGCATGGAGTTCTCCGACCTGCTGCCGCATCTCGCCGGCTGCGCCGATGACATCTGCATGATTCGCTCGATGCACACGACGCAGTTCAACCACCTGCCGGGCCAGCTCATGCTCAACTGCGGCGCGCCCCTGCTCGGCCGGCCCAGCGTCGGGTCCTGGCTCACCTACGGCCTCGGCAGCCCCTCGCAGGACCTGCCAGCCTACGTGGTCATGGTCAGCAAGGGCCGCGGTTTGCCCGGCGGCAGCTCAACCTGGTCGAGCGGCTTTCTGCCGTCGTCCTACGGCGGCGTCATGTTTCGCAACGGCGCCTCGCCGGTGCTCAACCTCGACAACCCCGTGGGCATCAGCCAAGAGATGCAGCAGGCCAGCTTGGGCGCGCTCAACGACCTCAACCGCCTGCGCCACCGTCACATCGGCGATCCGGAGATCGCCAGCCGCATCAACAGCTACGAGCTCGCCTTCCGCATGCAGAGCGCCGCGCCCGAGCTGACCGATCTCTCCGGCGAGTCGCAGGCCACCCTCGACGCCTACGGCATCGACCGCGATGAACCGCCCATCAAGAGCAACCTCGGCGGCATCGGCAACTACCGCATCTTCTCGCGCCACTGCCTGCAGGCCCGGCGCATGGTCGAGCGCGGGGTGCGCTTCGTGAACATTATCCACGCCTCCTGGGATCACCACAGCAACCTCGACCCCCAGCTCGCCCACAACTGCCGCATGGTCGACCAGCCGGTCGCCGCGCTGCTCAAGGACCTCAAGCAGCGCGGCCTGCTCGACACGACCCTCGTTGTCTGGGGCAGCGAGTTCGGCCGCACCGCACTCGGCGAAAACCGCCCCGGCTTCAAGACCGTGACGGGTCGCGACCATCACCCCGGCGCCTTCACGCTGTGGATGGCCGGCGGCGGCGTCAAGGCCGGCCACATCCATGGCGAGACCGACGACTTTGCCTGGCATGTTGCCCGCGACCCGGTGTCGATGCACGACTTCCATGCGACGATCCTGCACCTGTTCGGACTCGATCACTCCCGCCTGACCTACCGGTTCCAGGGCCGCGATTTCCGCCTCACGGACGTGCATGGCGAGGTCGTCCGCGGCCTGCTGGCCTGAGCCGGCTCGACTTGACGGAGGGGGCAAGCCCTTCCATGCTGAAGCGCTCATGGTTCTCACGCTCACCCTTCTCGTGCTGCTCGGGATCCTGCTCATGATCCTGGAGACCTTCGTGCCGGGCATGATCGTCGGCGCCATCGGCGCCCTGTGCACGCTGTCCGCCGCCGCCCTGCTGCTGTTCGCCGGGGATTTCGCCCACTGGAACGGCACGGCCCGCGCGTGCGCCGCCGCCGGTGTCATCCTGCTCACCGCCGCCGTCCTGCTCGTCTGGCTGCGCTGTTTCGCCGTGAAATTCTGGCGACGCGGCTTCACTCTCGAGACGGTCAGTCCGGCCTGCCCGCCCACCATCGACACCCTTGCGCCGGGTGTCGTCGGCGTCGCCCTCACCGACCTGCGCCCGCTCGGCCGCGCCGACTTTGGCGGCCTGCGCCGTGAAGTGCGCTGCGAGGATGGTTTTGCCCCCGCCGGCGCCGGCGTTCGTGTCACCGGTCGCGAGCCCGGCAACCTCATCGTTCGACTCACCCCCAACCCCACCTGACCATGCCCATCAACTTCCAGTTCCTGCTCATTGGCGGCGCCCTTGTGGTCGCCCTCGTCCTCTTCCTGGTCATCGCCAAATTCTTCAACCTCTGGTTGCGCGCCCGCATCTCGAATGCCCCGGTGAGCATTGTCAACCTGCTCGCCATGTACTTGCGCGGCATCCCCAACGCGATGGTGGTCGACTCGCGCATTACCGCGGTGAAGGCCGGTCTCTCGATTGAGACCGACCAGTTGGAGGCCCACTTCCTCGCCGGCGGCGACGTCCAGCATGTGGTGCTCGCCCTGGTGGCTGCCGACAAGGCCGGCATTCCGCTCACCTTCGACCGTGCCTGCGCCATCGACCTTGCCTGCAAGGGCACCAGCAAGACTGTGCTCGACGCCGTGCGCACCAGCATCAACCCGAAGGTCATCGACTGCCCAAACCAGGAAATGGGGCGTGGCGGCAAGATTGACGCCGTTGCCAAGGACGGAATCTCCCTGCGTGTGCGCGCCCGCGTGACTGTGCGCACCAACCTCGACCGCTTCGTCGGCGGTGCCACCGAGGAAACCGTCATCGCCCGTGTTGGCGAAGGCATTGTGTCGTCGATTGGTTCGGCCAATTCCTACAAGGAGGTCATGGAGAACCCCGACAGCATTTCCAAGCTCGTGCTCGCCAAGGGCGTCGATGCCGGCACCGCTTTTGAAATCCTGTCGATCGACATCGCCGACATCGACGTCGGTGAGAACGTCGGCGCCAAGTTGCAGACCGAGCAGGCCGAGGCCGACAAGAAAATCGCCCAGGCCAACGCCGAAATGCGCCGTGCCGCCGCGGTTGCCCTCGAACAGGAAATGTCCGCCCGCACCCAGGAAATGCGCGCCCGTGTTGTTGAGGCCGAGGCCCAGGTGCCCCAGGCCATGGCCGAGGCCTTCCGCAGCGGCAACCTCGGCATCATGGACTACGCCCGCTTCCGCAATCTCAGTGCCGACACCGAGATGCGCAGCAAGATCGCCGGAGGCGGCAATGCCCCGACCGAGTAAGGGCCGCCCCTTGTCCAGTCTCTAGACCGGACATGTGCCCTGCCCGCTGACGGGCCGGCAGGGCACGAGCCAGCGTCGTTTCTCGGCCATGCCACGTTGCCATTGGCGCAGCCGTTGCCGATCCCGGCTGGACAGCTCGCGCGGTTCGGGCCAAGTTGACGGGTACCCAAGCCTGTCTTCCGGATGGAACTGTTTCGCGAACACCTGCTGCTGCTCATTTCGGTGCCGGTCATCCTTGGTGCCATCCTGCTGGAGGTCGCGGTCACCCATTTTCGCGGCCTGCGTGCCTACAGTTGGCGCGAGACGCTGACGAACGTCTACCTGGCTTGCCTGAACGGCGGGCTTGATCTGCTGCTGCGCGCCGGGGTGGTCCTGCCGGTGTTGGCGCTTTGCTGGCAGGCGCGGGTGATGAACTGGGAGCGGGGCTGGGCGTATTGGCTGGTGCTGTTCCTGCTCCAGGACTTCGCCTACTACCTGCTGCATTGCGTCGATCACCACTGCCGCCTGTTCTGGGCGGTCCATGTCACCCATCACTCCTCGCCGGAGTTCAACCTGAGCACCGGCTTCCGTTCCTCGGTCTTCCAGCCGTTGTACCGCACCGCTTACTTCGCGCCGATCGCTTGGCTGGGCTTTGAGCCGCTCGACGTGCTCTTCATGTACGCGGCGACTCAGATCTACGGAAGCCTGATCCACACGGAACGGATCGGCCGGCTCGGCTGGCTGGAGCACGTGCTGGTCACGCCCAGCCATCACCGCGTCCATCACGCCTCGAACGGGCCCTATCTCGACAAGAACATGGGCATGTGCCTGATCCTCTGGGACAAGCTCTTCGGCACCTTCCAGGCTGAGTTGCCGGAGGAGAGGCCGCGTTACGGGCTGACCAAGGAACTGTCCGACCGCGGGCCGTTCAACATCGTCTTCCACGAGTGGCGCGACCTCTGGCGTGACTTCCGCACCAGCGAAATACCCTGGCCGCGCAGGCTCGGGCACCTGCTGCGCGGGCCGGGCTGGAAACCCTGATCAGAGGCCGGCGAGATGGTCGAGGCAGAGGTTCGACCAAGTCTCCAGTTCGTCGCGTGCGGCGACCAGCTCGTCGAGGCTGAAAAACTCCAGGTCCTGGATCGCGTCCTCGTTCGAGGACACCTCCTGGCTGTCGAGTTCAAAGAGGTGAACGACGCCGAGGTGGACGCTGCCGACCTCGCTGCTGTCGTCGTTGATCAGGCCGACCACGCGCTGGCGGTGGCCGCCGCCGAGCACGAGTTCCTCGGCGAGTTCGCGCTCGAGGCTGTTGAAGTACATCGTCTCGCCCATGCCGTCATGGGCCTGGTCGACTGGATTGATGTGGCCGCCGATGCCGAGGCTGCGGCGGGCGACGAGGCGTTTTTCGCCCGAGCTGCCGCCGCGGCGGTAGCAGAGGTAGCGGTCACCATGGCGAAAGATCGAGTAGGGGATGAGCTGCTTGTGGGTCGGGTCCTGCTCGGCGGCGGGGCGCTCCATGAAAAAGTTCGCGCCCGGCGCCAGCATGGCGTGCAGGTAGCGCTCGGCCTCGGGCTGGAAACCCTGGAAGCTGCCGAGTTCGTCGAAGAGGGCGCGGGGGATGACAAGGACGTGTTCCATGAAGCCGTCAGCTTGACCGGATGATGTGGGCGGTCAACGCGGACCTGCAACTTTCGGTGGACAAGCCGGCGCCGCCGCCTTTTGCGTCCTCCCATGTCCGCTGTCACCCCCCTTCTGCGCGTCCACCCCGCTGACGATTTGATTGTCGCCCTGCAAGACCTGCCGGCCGGTTCCGAGGTGTCGCTCGGCAGCCAGCGCTGGTGCCTGCGCGAGGCGGTGCCGGCCAAGCACAAGTTTGCCACGCGCGACCTCGCTGCCGGGGAACTCGTCACGATGTATGGCGTGGTCGTCGGGCGCACCCGGAGCGCGTTGCCGGCGGGCAGCCGGGTGACCACGGAGAACCTCGCCCATGCCGCCGCCGACTTCAATGGCAAGCAGCGCGACTTCGTCTGGCAGGCCCCCGACGTCTCGGCCTGGCGTGGGCGGACGTTTCAAGGCTTCAAGCGTTCCGCGGGCGTGCTCGGCACGGCCAATCACTGGATCGTCGTGCCGCTGGTTTTTTGCGAGAACCGCAACCTGGCGGTCATGCGCGAGGCTCTGACCCGCGCGCTTGGCTACGGCCGAGGCTCGGCCTACGAACGCTTTGCCGCCCGACTGGCCGACCTGCATCGCCGCGGCGCCTCGCCGGCCGATCTTGAAGCCGCCGCACTCGAAGCGGAGGAGGCATCCGTCCCGCCGCTGTTTGCCAACCTCGATGGCGTCAAGTTCCTCGAGCACGGCCTCGGCTGCGGCGGCACCCGCCAAGATGCCGAGGCACTCTGCCGCCTGCTCGCCGGTTACATCGCCCATCCGAACGTGGCTGGCGCCACCGTGCTCAGCCTGGGCTGCCAGCACGCTCAGGTCAGTCTGCTGGAAAAGGCCCTCGCTGAGCTGCACCCGGCCTATGACCGGCCCCTGCAGGTCTTCGAACAGCAGAAGAGCGCCTCGGAAAAGGACATGCTTGGGCGTGCCATCCGCGCCGTCTTTGCCGGTGCCGCCCGCGCTGCCGAGCAACAGCGCCAGCCCTGCCCGATCGACGGTCTCGTCCTCGGCGTCGAATGCGGCGGGTCCGACGGCTTCTCCGGTCTCTCAGCCAACCCCGTCATCGGTCGCACGGCCGACCTGCTCGCCGCCTGCGGCGGTACGCCGGTGCTGTCCGAGTTTCCCGAGCTCTGCGGCGTCGAGCAGGACCTCTGCGACCGCTGCGAGACGCTGGAACTGGCGGAAAAATTCACCGGCCTGATGCGCGCCTACGAACAGGCCGCGCGCGCTTGCGGTTCCGGCTTCGAAGCCAATCCTTCGCCCGGCAACATCCGCGACGGCCTGATCACCGATGCGATGAAGTCGGCCGGGGCCGCAAAGAAGGGTGGCACGGCGCCGGTGGTCGACGTCATCGACTACGGCGAGCCAGTGCGCCGCCATGGTGGCCTGAACCTCTGCTGCACGCCCGGCAACGATGTCGAATCGACCACCGCCCTCGCCGCGGCCGGCTGCAACCTGATCGTCTTCTCCACCGGTCTTGGCACGCCCACCGGCAACCCGGTCTGCCCGACCCTGAAGGTGGCGACGAACACCGGACTCATGCGCCGGATGGCCGACATCCTTGATTTCGATGCCGGCCCGGTGCTGACCGGCGAGGCGACGATCGAAACAGCGGGCGAGCAGTTGCTCGAACTCTGCCTGGCCACCGCCAGCGGCACCTACCGTCCCAAGGCAGTGCTCCTGGGCCAGGACGATTTCCTGCCGTGGAAACGCGGCGTTTCGCTTTGATCCGCGACGTCTCCGTCTGGGTGTTCTCAAGAACATCTAACAAAAAATGTTTCGGAAATCCAAATATTTAGTTGGGATAATGCGTTACCTTGTGGCAGTCCCTCCCAACCACCATGCCGCGCTCCCAAACCGTGCTGTATCTGTCGGTTCCTAACCGACGACGCTCCGCTCCCCGCCAGGTCCCGCTCTGCGACCGAGTCATCCTCCTGGCGGTTTTTGTCTTCCTCGTCGTTGGTGCCCTCACCCTGATCGACCGAGCCTCGGCCCGGCAACAGTCGCCCGAGGCGGTGGCGGCGAAAACCGCGCAGGTCGGTTACTGAAGGCCCAGGTTTGCGTCGCTCCGGCGACGGGGCGCCTTGGCGCCGTGTCTGGTGGGGCACGACGCTGGTTAGCCGCCACTTTACCTCACGCCGCACGACCGGTTCGATGAGCGCGAAGATCAGGGGCTTTACACCTTGTTCGCCATCACTGGCCGTAATCCGCGCCCGTCAGGCTGCCTAGCACGGAATCTTGCCAGTCGCGTAATTGGGCCCGCAGTTCGGCAACGCGTTTCGGCAGCTGGGCGGCGAGGTTGGTGGTTTCGGCGGGATCGGCCTCCAGATCGTAGAGTTCGATCTTCTCCGCGCCGGTCTTGGTCTCCTGCACGATGAGCTTGAGGTCGCCAACGACGATCGAGCGGGTGCCGTGATGATCCTTCTCGGTCAGGGGCGGTTGGCGGAAATTGGTGAAATCGCGCGTGGCTTTGCCAGCCATCTTTTTCACCAGCGGCGTCGTGCCTTCCTGCAGTTCCGGGGCGAGGTAGGGCTCGGCCCCGCGGGCGGCGAGTGGGCGGTCGTCGTACTCCCAGAAAGCGAGCGGCGTGGGGCGCACTTCCAGGCGACCCTCGAACACGGGTGTCAGGTCGATGCCATCGAGCGGGCGGTCGGGCAGCGGCTGACCGGTCAGGGCGGCAACCGTGGGCAGCAGGTCGCTCGTGCTGGCGCGCACGCGGGTGCTGCGCGGCTTGGGCAAGCGGGCCGGCCATTCGATCAGACCCGGCACGAGCGTGCCGCCCTCGTAGAAGGTGGCCTTGGCGCCGCGGTGCGGATGGCCGAGGGCGGCGTCTGGCGAGGTGCCGTTGTCGCCGCAGTAAAACAGCAGGGTGTTGTCGCGCAGGCCCTCGGCGGCCAGATGCTTGCGCAGGGTGCCGATGGCGCGGTCCATCGCGGTGATTTCCGCGTAGCGCTCGCGCAGCACCTCGCCCTGGGGGCGGGTGGTGGCGCCGCCTGTTTCATTGGAGGTGAGCTTGACCTTCCTCGAGTACTTCGCCGGCAGATCGTCGTAGAGCGCCAGATCCTGCGGCAGGCCGCTGTAGGGTTCGTGGGGCGAACCAAACCAGATCACTTGGAAGAAGGGTTTGCCGGCCTGGCGGGCGCGACCGATGGCGGCGATGGCCTCGCGCACGAGGATCTCCGAGCTTTCGCCCTGGAAGGCCTCCGGCGGACCGCCGTTGCGCGAGAGGGAGGGGTTCAGCTCAAAGAAATTGTCGTGCGACAGGTTTTCGTGGAACCCCATCGCCAGCGGGCTGACCGGCGAGGCCTTTTTCACCGCGCCGACATGCCATTTGCCGAGGTGGACGCAGTGGTAGCCGGCCTTCCCGAGCAGGTGGGCGGCGGTGACCTCCTCGGGGCGGAAGGACCAGCCCGGCGCGAAGGTGCCCATGCGGTTCGGGTGGCGACCGGTCAGAAAGCTGGCGCGGGTCGGCGAGCAGCTCGGGTGGGCGGCATAAAAGCGCTCGAACTTCAGGCCGGTGGCCGCCATTTCATCGAGCACCGGCGTCTTCACGTGAGGGTGACCGTTGTAGCCTGTTTCCTCCCAGCCATGGTCATCTCCCATCATGAGGATGATGTTGGGCGGAGTCGCAGCGAGCAGCGGCGCGGCACAGAGGAAGAGCAGGGAGCGCATGACGAATGACGAATGACGAATGACGAATGAGGAATGAGGAATGACGAATGACGAACCGAGAACCGCCGCATCAGAGCCTTAGCGGCAGAATCCAAGCGGGGCCTTTGCCGCAGGGGACACTCTGCACGCGGTCAAGGCCGCCGGTCTGCGGATCACGGCGGTAAACCGCGAGGGTGTGTGAGCCTTCTCCGGCGGCGACGACCCAGGCATCGCCGGGGGTCAGGCAGAAGGAGCGCGGGGTCTTTTCGGTGGGAGCCTGGCCTTGGGAGGTGAGTTGGCCGGTGGCGGGGTCGACGAGGAAGAGCGCCAGGCTGTCGTGGCCGCGGTTGGACGCGTAAAGAAAACGGCCATTGGCGGTCAGATGCAGATCCGCGCAGGAACCGGTGGTCCAGCCGTTGGGCACGGTCGACAGGCTCTGGCGGGGGCTCAGGGTGCCGCGGGCGGCGTCGTAATCGCAGAGGGTGACGCTGCGGCCCTGCTCGTTGACGAAGTAGGCCCAGCGGCCGTTCGGATGAAACTGCAGGTGGCGCGGGCCTTCGCCGCTGCCGCCCGGCAGATGCGGGGGATCGTTGCGGCTGAGTCGACCCGTCGTCGCGTCGAAGCGCAGTTGCTCGACCTTGTTGAGTTCGCCGACATGCGGCACAAAGGCAAAGCGGTTGTCGGGCGAGGTCTGGATGGCGTGGGCCTTTTTGCCGGTCTCCAGCACCGACACGGGAGCACCACCGACCCTGCCCGCCGTGAGGGGCAGCACGCCGGCCACGCCCTCGCTGTAGGAGGCGGCAAGCAGCCAGCGGTCGGTCTTGTCGACGTACAGGTAGGCGGCATTGAAGCCGAGATCGGCGAACACGGGATCGCCCGGCAGACCGGTGGAGGGATCGAGGGTGAAGCTCGCGGCCTGGCGGGTGCTGCGGATCGAGGCGTGCAGGTGACGGTGGTCGGGGCTGAGCGCGAGGCTGCCGGGCGAACCCGGCAGATCGACCGCGCCCTTGCGCTCGAGGGCGCCCGTGGCTTCGTCGAGGTGATAGACCGCGAGCCGTTTGTCGCCGCTTTCCGAAACGTAGAGGACGAGCGGGCCGGCCTGGGCGAGGGCCGTGAGGGTGAGCAGCAGGAGCAGGGCTTTCATGGCGGGAGGGATCAGCGTTGCAGGCCCTTGCCGGCACCGGGGGCCTGGCCGGGGGCGTCGAAGGGCGCCTTGCCGTAGGCGTGGCGCGGTTCGTCCTCGATCGCCGGCACCTTCAGTTCCCTGCGCAGGCGGGTGAGTTCCACCTTCAGTTCGGCAATCGTCTCCGCGTAGGCGGGGTCGGCGATGAAGTTGCGGGTTTCCGCGGGGTTGACCTGGCGGTCGTAGAGCTCCCACTCGTCGAGGTCGGGTTTGTAGTAGTGGACCAGCTTGTAGCGATCGGTCACCACGCCGTAGTGGGGCCGCACCTTGTGCCAGAGCGGGTACTCGTAGTAGTGATAGTAGAAGCTCTGGCGCCAGTCGGCCGGTGTCTCGCCGCGCAGCAGCGGCACCAGGCTGCGGCCCTGCAGGTCCGCGGGCTGCGGCTGGCCGGCGAGCTCGATGAAGGTCGAGGCGAAATCGATCACCGAGACCAGGCGATCGCTGGTCGAGCCGGGGCGGGTGAGGCCGGGTGCCTTGACGAGCAGCGGCGTGCGCAGCGATTCCTCAAGGATCCAGCGTTTGTCGAACCAGCCGTGTTCGCCGAGGTAAAAGCCCTGGTCGCTGGAGAAGACGACGACAGTGTTGTCGGCCAGGCCCTCGGCTTCGAGGAAGTCGAGCAGGCGGCCGACGCTTTCATCGACCGCCTTGATGGTGCCAAGGTAGTCGTGCATGTAGCGCTGGTATTTCCAGCGCAGCAGGTCGCGGCCGCTGAGGTTGGCGGCGCGGAACCTGGCGTTGCGCGGTTCGTAGTAGTCGTTCCAGTACTTGAGCTGGTCGGGCGTCAGGTAGGGCGGCGGCGTGAGCTTGGCGTCGCGTTCGGTGAAGCTCTTTTCCAGGGTCATGTCCTGGTCCTGCCAGGCGAGGCCGCGGTCGCCGTCATAGGTGTCAAACAGCGTCTCGGGCTCGGGGTAGACCCGGTCTTTGTCCCAGCCGAGGTGGCGCAGGGCGGGAGCCCACTCGCGGTGCGGCGCCTTGTGCTGGCTCATCAGCAGGAAAGGTTTGGTTTTGTCGCGCGCGCGGATCCAGTCGATGGAAAAATCGGTGATCAGATCGGTCGTGTAGCCCTCGTGCTTCACGCGCTTGCCGTCGCGGACCATCGGCGGATTGTAGTACTGGCCCTGGCCGGGCAGGATGTGCCAGTGGTCGAAGCCGGTGGGATCGCTCTCCAGGTGCCACTTGCCGATGAGCGCGGTCTGGTAACCGGCCTTCTGCAGCAGCTTGGGGAAGGTGGGCTGCGAGCCGTCGAAGGGACGGCCCGACTCGTTGCAGTAAAAGCCGTTGAGGTGCGAGTACTTGCCGGTGAGCACGGCGGCGCGCGAGGGGCCGCAGATGGAGTTCGGCACCAGGCAGCGACTGAACTTCATGCCCTGCGCGGCAAGCCGGTCGATGTTCGGCGTGTCGAGCAGCTTGCGCGCGTCGCCGAAGCAGCTCAGGGCCTGGTTCGTCAGGTCGTCGCAGAAGATGAACAGCAGATTCGGGCGCTCGGCCGCGGTGGCGGAAAGCAGGGGGAGCAGCAGCAGGGGCAGCAGGCGTTTCATGCGTGGCAACAGGGCGGGCTTCACTGGCCGACACACCAGAGGTATTCCTGGCGCGAGGGCGTGGTCTGGGCGGAGCGCAGGTAGAGGCGATTGCCGCAGATGGCGGGCGAGCTGAAGGACTCGTCGCCGAGCGAATTCTGCGCGAGCACGGTGCACTTCTCCGGCGACACCTCGAGCACCGAGGTGACCCCGCCCTTGCTGGTGGCGTAGATGCGATTGCCGACCATGACCGGTGAGCCGTAGAACTCGCGGTCGATCTTTTCCGACCAGCGTTCCTCGCCGCTGTCAGCCTTCCAGCAGATCGCTCGACCGGCGTCGCCAACGGCGTAAACATGGCCGTCCTTGACCAGCAGCGAGGGCACATAGGTCTTGGTGGTGTTCTCCCAGGCGATGCGGCCCGAGCCGTCGGCCTCGAGCGCGAGCGTGTGATTCTTGGGATAACCGCCGCCAAGGAAAACACGCTGGCCGTCGGTCACGGCGGTGACGACGGTTTCCTCGGTGCTGCCGTCGAAGCTCCAGAGTTTGGCTCCGGTGAGCGGGTCGAAGCTCTCGAACTTGTTGCAGCCGCCGAGGATGGCCTGGGTCTTGCCGGCGATTGTCAGCACGGCGGGCGTGGCGTAGTTGGCGACGGGAGGCCGCTCCTGCTGCCAGACGATTTCACCGGTGAGCTTGTGGAGTGCGGCCAGCTTGCCGCCGCCTCGGTGGTCGGCGGCGACGAGCACAAGGTTTTCATGAAGGACGGGCGAGGCGCCGTAGCCCTGATGCACCTGGAAGTCGTCGACCCCGCGCTGCCAGAGAATTTTGCCGGTCAGATCGAGGGCGGTGGTGAAGATGGCGTTGTCGTTGAGGAAGTTGACATAGAGACGCTCGCCGTCGCTCACGACGTCGGAGGAGGCTTGCGAGGAAATCTTGTGGCCTTTGCTGTTGAGCTTGCCCTGGTGGATCACCGTCTGCCAGCGGGCTTTGCCGTTGCTGCGATCACAGCTGAGCACGAGTTGCTCCTCGGTTTCCACATCCGCGGTGGCCAGCAGGACCTGGTCGCCGGTGACGATGGGCGAGCCGTGGCCGCGGCCGCGCACCTCGGCTTTCCAAACGATGTTCTCGGTGGCGCTCCATTTCACGGGCGGTGTTTGGCCGGGTGCGGCCTGGCCATCGCGGGTTGGGCCGCGCCAAGCGGGCCAGTCGGTGGCGAGGCAAGGGACGGCGATGGCTGCGGCAGCAAGGAGAGGGAGCTTCATGAGGAGCGGAGGAGTACGGGCGGAGAGTCAGGGCGCTGTCAGCGGGATGGGCGTATGGGAAACCCGGACGATACTCATGCCAAGACGCGATGGCGCGGAGCTGGAGGTCAGGTCCAGCGGCGAGACACTTTTGGAAGCGGTTACTTTGCCGCTGGCTTTTTCTTTTTCTTCGCCGGCGCTTTGGGCGTGTTGGGCATTTCCCGCGCCGCCATCGCGGCGAAGCCGGCGGGCTCAAGCAGCGGGTCGTTCGTGCTGCGACGCCAGTCGAGCAGGGCCTGCTGCATCCGTGCAAGGGCTGCCGCGTGGGCCGGGGCGGCGGCGAGATCGTTGAACTCCCAGGGATCCGCCTGCAGGTCGTAGAGTTCGAACTCGGGAGGATTGGCGGCGCGCTCGAAGGCGATGCCCACCCGGTTGCCGGCGTAGGGGGGCTTTTGGCCCATCAGGTAGGCGGCATCGCCATCGATGCCCGTCGTGGGCTTGGCCTCACCGGCGCGGAGGTTGTGAATGAGCTTGTAGCGGGCATCCCGGATCGACCGGCGCGGGTAAAACGGGGTTGGGCCATGGAAGTGGAATTCGGTGGCAAGGAATTCGCGGTGTCCGGCGGACTCAAGTGTGTGACGCAGGGAGCGGCCATGCAGGCCTTCCGGAATGGTCAGCCCTGCCGCATCGAGCAGGGTGGGCAGCAGGTCCACCGTGGAGACGAGGGCGGGGGTACGCTCACCGGCGGGGAAGACGCCAGGCCAGACGGCCAGCATTGGCACCTTGACGCCGCCTTCGTAGCACGAGGTTTTGCCACGGAAGAAGGGGGGGCCATGATCGCCGACGAGCAGGATCACCGTATCATCGGCATGGCCGGCGGCCTTGAGCTCGGTGAGCAGCAGGCCGACAGCGGTGTCGAAGCGCATGACAGCGTTGGAGTATTGGGTGACGCGCTCGAGCTGCTCCTGGGTGTCGATCTGCTGAAATGGCAGGGGCGGCACTTCGCCGACCTTGAGCGGGGTTTCCGGCACGCCCTTGTATTGGGTGGGGAAGGCCTCTGCTGGCGGGCGCGGGCTGCGGCCCTGGACATGCGGATCGGCGTAATTCGCCATGAGGAAGAAGGGCCCTGGGTCACGCAGGAACTTGCCGGCCTCGGTGGCGGCTGCCCGGACATCACGGGTGTCGGCACGCAGGCGGGCATCAAAGGGGAAGCTGGCCTCGGGTCCAACGTGGAGTTTGCCGATGATGCCCGTGCGGTAGCCGGCCTGCTTCAGCAGGGCGGGGATCGTCTGCTTGCGCAGGGGTTCGTGCAGCTGAAAGCCGGCGTCGTTGTTGAGCAGACCATATTGACCGTTGGCATGCGGATAGAGACCGGTGAACATCGCGCTGCGCGAGGGGCTGCATGAGGCTTGGGCGACATAAGCATTCTCAAAAAGGCGGCCGCGCGCGGCGAGGGCGTCGAGGTTCGGGGTGCGGATGGCCTTGTTGCCATAACAGCCGAGCAGGGGGCCGAGGTCATCGGCGGTGATCAGCAGCAGGTTGGGCTGTGCGGCGGCGAGGAGAGGCGCGCAGAGGAGAAGGG
>JBIJBO010000242.1:0-3823 GCA_044345215.1 Prosthecobacter sp.
TGCAGACGGCGGTCAATCTCGGCGTGCTGCTGGCCTGCGCCGCCGGTGCGGTCTTCGCCTGGATCGTCACTCAGGGCTGGATGGAGGAAACCACCAGCCATCGCGCCGTCTTCCTGGTCGGCATCCTCCCTGCCTTGCTGACCCTGTGGATTCGCAAGGCGGTACCGGAGACTGAGGAATGGACCCATGCCGCCAAGGACCGGAAACCGCCGCGCCTGCGGGATCTGTTTGGCCCGGGGGTGGCCGGCACGACCTGGCGCGTGCTGATCATCTGCTCGGTTTCACTCACCGCCCACTGGGCCTTCCTGTTCTGGCAGCAGGGCCTGATCCGCGCCCTGCCCGAAGTGAAGGCCCTGCCCGGACCCGACCAGACGCGCGCGGTCGTCGAGGCCCTGGTCTGGATCATGGGCGGCTCGATCCTCGGCAACTACGTCGCCGGTTTCCTGGCCAAGCTCTGGGGCTACCGCGTGGCCATCGTGCTAATGCTGCTCGGCTATGCCGCGGCCATGCTTACCGCCTTCCACGAAGGCGCCGCCTGGACGCACACGCAGATGCTCGTCTGGTATGCGATCATCGGTCTCTGCCAGGGGGTCTTCGGCCTGTTCACCATGTGCCTGCCTCCGCTCTTCCCCACCCTGCTGCGCACGACCGGTGCCGGTTTCTGCTACAACATCGGCCGGGTCGTCGCCGCCGCTGGCACGGTGTTCTTCAAGCTGTACGCGCCGGTGGGCGACTACCATCGCGCCATGTACCTGGCCGGCTGGTTGTTCATCCCGGCGGCCGCCATTGCCCTGCTGCTGCCGCAGGAACGACATGAACCGGGACCGCTCGATCAACCCGCGGACTGAAGCATCATGCTGAGCTTTCTGCTGCATCTGCTCTTCGGCGGCATCTTTGTCTATGCCGGTGCCGTCAAGGCCTGGGATCCGGCGGCTTTCCTGCTCGACGTCCGCAGCTTCGAACTGCTACCCGATCCTTGGGCGGCCTGGCTGGCCATGTGCCTGCCTTGGCTGGAGATTTTCGCCGGCCTGGCGGTGATGACCGGACTATTGCGCGCCGGTGGCCTGCTGCTGCTCAACGCCTGCCTGCTCGGCTTCCTTGCCTCCATCCTCATCGCCTGGGCACGCGGTCTTGACATCCGCTGCGGCTGCTTCGGCAGTGGCGGCAGCTCCGAATATGTGCAACTTGTCGTGCGCGACCTCGCTCTGCTCGGCCTCGGCCTTTGGCTAGTCTTGAGACGCCGGCAAAAGCCCTGACATTCCGGGGGCAGGTCCGACGTTGAGAGGTCTTGCCATGAAAATCGCTCCCCTTGCCGCTCTCTGCCTGGGCCTGGCCAGTGCCCTGCCCGCGGCCGACAAGCTGAACGTTGTCTTCATCCTCGCCGATGACCTCGGCTGGGGCGATGTTGGGGTGTACGGACAGAAGAAGATCCCGACACCAAACCTAGATGCTCTGGCGGCCCAGGGCCTGCGTTTCACCCAGCACTATTCCGGCGCGCCGGTCTGCGCACCCTCGCGCTGTGTGCTGATGACCGGCAAGCACCTCGGCCACGCCGAGGTGCGCGGTAACCGCGCGATGGAGAAGGTCGAACCCGACAAATATTTCGAGGGCCAGCACCCGCTCTCCGAGGGTGCCTTCACTCTTTCCATGGCCTTCCAAAAGGCCGGCTACCGCACCGGTGCCATGGGCAAATGGGGACTGGGTCCGGTGGGCAGCAGCGGCGATCCGAACAGGAAAGGCATCGAGTACTTCTTCGGCTACAACTGCCAGGGGGTCGCCCACAGCTACTACCCACCCTACCTGTGGCGCAACGCCGAACAGATCCCAATCAACGCCAGGCCGGTGCCCGGCAGCGCCAAACAACCCAAGGGGGAGGTGCGCATGGAAGACTGGTTCGGCGAGACCTACGCGCCCAAGCTGATGATCGCCGAGGCCGAGCAGTTCATCGACCGCCACAAGGCCGATCCCTTTTTCCTGTACCTGCCCTTCATCGAACCCCACGTCTCCATGCATCCGTCGAGGGAGTCGGTGGAAAAATTCCCCGAGGAATGGGATGAACAACCCTACCGGGGCGATGCCGGTTACCTGCCGCACCCGCGGCCGCGCGCCGGGTACGCGGCGATGATCAGCGACCTCGACAGCTACGTCGGACGCGTGCTCACCCGCCTTGAGCAGCACGGCCTGGCCGGGAAAACCCTGGTCATCTTCAGCTCCGACAACGGCGCCACGCATCCGCGGCCGCCCTCGGCGTTCCATGTCGGCGGTGCCGACGGCAAGTTTTTCGAGAGTGTGCGCGACCTGCGCGGCTGGAAAGGCAGCGTCTACGAGGGCGGCCTGCGCGTGCCGACGATCGCCCGTCTGCCCGGCAAGATCCCGGCCGGCACGGTCAGCGAGACGCCCGGCTATTTTGCCGATTGGTTCCCCACCCTCTGCGAGGCCGCCGGCCTGCCCGCGCCCGCAGATCTTGATGGCGAAAGCCTGTGGCCGGTGCTGACGAGTGGCAAGGACCGCTTGGAGCGTCGCAAGCCGATGCTTTGGGTCTTCCCGGAGTATGGCGGCCAGGTCGCCGTGCGCCTCGGTCCAATGAAGCTGGTGCGCCAGAACCTCAAGACGAAGACACCCGGTCCCTGGGAGGTTTATGATCTCGACAAGGACCGCGGTGAAACCACCGACCTGTCCGCGCAGCATTCCGAGCTGATCCGCCAGGCCGAGGAACTGCTGCGCCGCGAGGTCGCCCCCAACACCGTCTTCCCGGTCGCCATCCCCGGCGTCACCGCCGCCGCCCACTGAAACATCCTGTCCCCATGCGCATCCCTTCCCTGCTCCGTCTTGCCGCCCTGCTGCTGGCCACCGCCGCCTGCCTGAGGGCAGCGCCGCCCAATGTCGTGGTCTTCCTCGCCGACGATGCCGGCTGGGGCGATTACGGCGCCTCCGGCAACACCCAGTTGCAGACGCCGAACATCGACTCGCTCGCCAAGGGTGGGGTCAGCCTCGACCGCTTCTACGTATGCCCGGTCTGTGCGCCGACCCGCGCCGAGTTTCTGACAGGTCGCTACCACCCGCGCGGTGGGGTCAAGGGCGTGTCGACCGGCCAGGAGCGGCTCGATCTCGGTGAGAAGACCCTGGCCGACAGCCTCAAGGCGGCCGGTTACGCCACCGGCGCCTTCGGTAAGTGGCACAACGGCAGCCAGTGGCCCTACCACCCGATGGCGCGCGGCTTTGACGAGTACTTCGGCCACAGCTCCGGCCACTGGGGCGAGTACTTTGACGCCCCGCTCGAGGACAGGGGCCAGATGGTGCGCACGAAGGGCTACATCGTCGATGTCTGCACCGACCGCGCGATCGACTTCATCGACCGCCACCAGAAACGCCCCTTTTTCTGCTATGTGCCCTTCACCACGCCACACTCCCCCTGGGCGGCACCAGCGGAGGACTGGTCGAGGTTCAAGGACAAAACGCTTACCCAGCGGGCCACCCAGGCCGAATTGGAGGTCGCCGACGAAACCCGCTGCGCCTACGCCATGCTGGAGAACCAGGATCGCAATGTCGGCCGCGTGCTGCAGCGCCTGCGCGACCTCGGCCTCGAGGAGAACACGATCGTCGTATACTTCTCCGACAACGGCCCGAACAGCCCGCGCTGGACCGGCGGCATGAAAGGCAAGAAGGGCCAAACTGACGAGGGCGGGGTGCGCTCGGTCTGCTACCTGCGCTGGCCAGCCGGCCTGCCGGCGGGTCGCACGGTGAAACCGATCAGCGGCGCCATCGACCTGCTGCCGACCCTGACCGCGCTCACCGGCGTGCCGCGGGTTGGCGAAAAGCCGCT
>JBIJBO010000107.1:0-12576 GCA_044345215.1 Prosthecobacter sp.
CCACGTCTATGAGATCGTCGCCGACATGACCGCCGCCAGCCCGCAGGCCGGGCTGGTGCTGGGCCTGACGAATGCGGCTCCTCATGTTTTGCAGCGCATCCCCGACGTGCCCCTGCTGATCCCCGGACTCGGCGCGCAGGGCGGCGACCTCGCTGCCCTGCGCGGCAGCGGCCGCCGTGCTCCACTGCTGGTCAACGTCTCGCGCGGCCTGCTCTACCATGGCCAGGCTGAACGCGGTTTTGCCGAGGTGGCACACGAATGGGCAAGCCGCATCGAGGAAGCCTTGGCCTGAGGCAGGAAGCAGTGGACAGAACCGCAGGCATGAGGCATGGCTAGCCGCCCCACCTTCGTCTGATCATGCCCTCCAACGCCCTACGTCTGACGCTGCTTGCCGGCCTGAGCCTGGCCCTGAGTTCCTGTGCGAACCTGCTCCCCTCGACCGGCGCTGCTCGTGGTCAGACTCTCTACCTGGAGGCGTTCCCCACCGCCTCGGTGCCGACCTCGGCACTCTACAACCAGGATCTGGATTCCTACTGGGATGGCGACGGCCTCAGCGGCCCGCCCAGTGTCGTCATCGACCTGAGCGATCAAAAGGCCTACTTCTACAAGGGCGAAGCCCTGGCAGGCGTTTCGGCGCTTTCGACCGGCGACGAAAAGCATCCCACGATCACCGGCAAATTCAAGGTCATCCAGAAGAACCAGTGGCACAAATCGAACCTTTACGGGGATTTTGTCGACGCCAACGGCAATGTCATGGTCGCCAACATTGACGTGACAAAGGACAAGGCGCCGCCCGGCACCCGTTTCGAGGGCTCGAAAATGCATTACTTCATGCGCTTTGTCGGCGGCACTGGCATGCACGAGGGCTTCCTGCCAGGTTACCCGGCCTCGCATGGCTGCGTGCGCATGCCCGGCCACATGGCCGCCACCTTCTTCAGGCATGTTGACATCGGCACACCGGTCACCGTTCGTCCCTGATCCACTCATGTCCGGCGAAAAATTGCCCCTGGAAACCGGAGTCGAGGAAGTCCACGGCCTGCTTGACTCGGCCACCCCGCCGCGCCTGATCGACTGCCGCGAGAACGACGAGTGGCGCCACTGCCGAATCGAGGGCGCCGAACTCGTCCCGCTCTCCCAGTTTGGCGAACTCGCCAGTCGCCGCTTCAACGATCCCAACGAACACCTCATCATTTACTGCCACCACGGCATGCGCAGCCAGCGTGCCGCGCTCTGGCTGCGCCAGCAGGGTTTTGCCCGCGCCCAGTCCATGCGCGGCGGCATCGACCTCTGGTCGGACCTCATCGACCCAGCCGTGCCCCGCTACTGACATGCCCCCCGCCCCGCCCGCCTCCGCCGTTGGTTTCAAGGAATGGGCCCTCGTCTGCGACCTTCTGACGAGCGGCCAGCAGAGTCTGATTTTGCGCAAGGGCGGCATCCATGAGGGCCGCGGCGGCTTCGAATGGAAGCATCGCGGCTTCTTCCTGTTCCCCACCTGGTTCCACACCCAGGCGGCAAAACTGCGCGGCGACTTCGCTGCGACCGCCTTCCCCCCCGAGGAGGAGCGCACCCGCGTTGACATCGACGGCTACGCCGAACTCACCCACGTTTGGAAAATCACCGACTGGGCACGGGTCGAGGCCATTGCGCCCCTCCATGCCTGGAACGAGGAGGTCGTGCGCGAGCGCTTCGTCTACGACGACGAAAGCTGCCTGCACATCGCCCTTGTCCGCGCCTGGCAATTGCCCCGACGTTGGACCTTCCCATACTCGAAAGGTTACGGCGGCTGCCGTTCCTGGGTCACCCTGCCCGATGAAGGGACGGGCTTGCTCGAACAGGCTGTGCCTGCGGCCGGCGACGATACCTGGCAGGCTCTGGCGACCCACCTCTGCGAGTTGCTTGGCCAGCCAGCGGAGCGAGCCTAAACGCCCCATCGCACGGCTTGGCCGCACACGCTTGGATTGAGCTTGTGAAATTTTTCACAAATTCGTGTTGCCGCCCTGCGTGGCTTCCTGATAATGGCGCAGCCCATGGCAAGCCTCCTCGCCAGCTTTGACTTCGTCCTGCTGATCACCTCGGTGGTCAAAATCATCTTTCTGACCTTTCTGGTCATCATGCCGATGGTCGCCTACTCCGTTTATGCGGAGCGGCGTTTTTCCGCGGTGATCCAGGACCGCGTCGGCCCCAATCGCGTCGGCATTCCGCTGACCCTGTTCGGCCTAAAGAAGGACGTCCAGATCCTGGGCATCGGCGGCCTGGTTCAGCCTCTCGCCGACGGCCTGAAGTTTTTCCTGAAGGAAGATTTCACCCCGCGCACGGTCAACACTTTCTATTTCTGGCTGGCGCCCTGCCTGACCATCGTGCCGGCCCTGATGACCTGCGCCGTGCTGCCCTTCGGCAGCGAACTGGACCTCTCTTTCCTCGGCCTGGCCACACCGGTCAAGGCCGTGATCGCCGACCTCAACGTCGGCCCGCTCTTCGTCTTCGCCATCGCCTCGCTCGGCGTGTACGGCATCGTCATCGCCGGCTGGTCCTCGAACTCGAAGTACCCCTTCCTCGGCGGCGTGCGTTCGAGTGCCCAAATGATCTCCTACGAGCTCTCGCTGGGCCTGTCGATCGTGCCCGTGCTGATGATCTTCGGCGAGCTGAACCTGTCCAAGATGTCGGTCTTCCAGGACGCCCACGGCTGGCTCTTGCTGCCGCTCTGGGGCGAGGGCCTGAGCCTTGAGCGCTGGGTGCTGCTGGTGCCGATCGTCATTTCCTTCTGCGTCTTCGTCGTGGCGATGTTCGCCGAGACCAACCGCCTGCCCTTCGACATGGCCGAGTGCGAAACCGAGCTCGTCGCCGGTTACCACACCGAATACAGCTCGATGAAGTTCGCGCTGTTCTTCATGGGCGAGTACGCCGCCATGATCATCGGCTCGGGCATGGCCGTGACGATGTTCCTCGGCGGCTGGAGCATCCCTTTCGCGCCTCTGCTCGGCCTCGACTACAAGCCCGGCGACACTCCGCTCTGGCTGGGCCTGCTGCACATTGCCACGTTCTTCGCCAAGATTGTTTTCTTCATTCTCTTCTTCATCCTCATCCGCTGGTCGCTGCCGCGTTTCCGCTTCGACCAGCTCATGAAGCTAGGCTGGCTGTTCATGTTTGAGATTGCGCTGGCCAATGTCGTGCTTACCGCCCTCATCCTGATCGCCTTCAACCGCTGAGACAATCCCCATGGCCACCGTCACCGTTCAGCGCCCCAAGCTCGCCTGGCACGAAAAACTCTTTCTCTCGACCCTGGTCAAGGGATTGAAGATCACCCTCGGCCATGCGCTGCGCACCTTCCGCCAGATCGTTGGCGGCAAACCCAAGGTGACGATGGAGTACCCCGAGCAGAAGTGGGACCAGCATTTGCCCGAGCACTACCGCGGCGCCCCCGCGCTCGTGACCGACGAGCACGGCCGCGAGCGCTGCGTTTCCTGCCAGCTGTGCGAATTCATCTGTCCACCCAAGGCCATCAAGATCACTCCCGGTGAGATCCCCTCGGACGACCCCTGGGCCAAGGTCGAGAAGCGCCCCAAGGAATTCGAGATCGACATGATCCGCTGCATCTACTGCGGCATGTGCGAGGAAGTTTGCCCGGAGCAGGCCATCTACCTGCGCAAGGACTACGCCATCACCGGCGAGTCGCGCGCCGAGATGGTGCACAACAAGAAACGCTTGTACGAAATCGGCGGCGTGCGCGTCGGCCTGGTGAACAAGTGGAACGAGCTGAAGTGACGCGTCCGCCCCCTCCCGACTTCCGATGCCCTCCCTCCTGTTTTATCTTTTTGCGCTGATCACGCTCGGCTTCGGCCTTCTGGTGGTCACGGCGCGCAATCCGGTGACAAGTGCCCTCAGCCTGGCGATGAGCTTTGTCGGCCTGGCCGCACTCTTCCTCAGCCTCGACGCCTACTTCATCGGCATCATCCAGATCCTGGTCTCATGGTGCTCTTCCTGTTCATCATCATGCTGCTCGACATCAAGGCCGAAGAGGGCAAGACCTTCCACCTCAAGGCGGTCGTCGGCGGCATCGTACTTGCCGCCATTCTCGCCGTGCAGGTGGCCACCATTGCCGCTGGCTACGCCCCGGGCCGCCAGGCGCTCGCCGAGGCCAGGCTCGATCTGCCGGCCGCCGCCGAATACAGCAAGTTGCCCACCATCGCCAACGACCTGCGCAACGGCATCCTGCCCGATGCCAAGCTGGTCGGCCAGACCCTGTTCCAGCGCTATGGCTTTCACCTTCAGGTGATCGGCCTGCTGCTGCTCGTCGGCACGGTCGGCGTGGTTGTGCTCAGCAAACGCGAAAAGGAGACGAACTGACGTGATCACCCTCAATCATTACCTGATTGTCAGCGCCCTGCTGTTCTCGCTCGGCTTGGCGGGCGTCATCGCCCGGCGCAACATCCTCATCATCTACATGTGCCTGGAGATGATGCTCAGCGCCGCCAACCTGACCCTGGTGGCCTTCAGCCGCTTCCGCGTCACCGATGGTCTACCGGACTTCGCAGCCCAGTCGCTCGTCTTCTTTACCATTACTGTCGCCGCTGCCGAAGTCGCGGTCGGTCTCGCCATCATCGTGGCGCTCTACCGCGCGAAGCAGAGCGTCGAAACCGAGTCCGTCACCCAGCTGCAGGGCTGAACATCGATCCCGTCCCATGCCCGCCCAGGAAAACTCCCTCGCCGCCTTCCCGACGCTGCTGCTGCTGCTGCCGTTCTTTTCGGCGCTCGTCCTGCTTCTCGGCCACCGCCTGCTGAAGGCCGCCGGCGTGTACCTGTCACTGTTCTCCGCCGCCGCCTGCTTCGGGGTCAGCTTGGTGATGCTCGGCTCGACCAACCCTGCCGAGGCGGTGCCGCTGCTGCCCTTCCTCGAGGTCGGCAAGTTCCGTTTCGCCATCGATGCCCTGCTCGACCAGCAGTGCCGCGGCATGCTCTTCATCGTCACCTCGATCGGACTGCTCGTTCACATCTTCTCGCTCGGCTACATGAAGGATGATCCGGGCAAGACCCGCTTCTTCGGGTCGCTGTCCCTGTTCATGTTCTCGATGACCGGCATCGTCCTGGCCGGCAACCTGATCATGATGTTCATCTTCTGGGAACTGGTCGGCGTCAGTTCCTACCTGCTCATCGGCCACTGGTTTGAGAAACCTTCGGCCGCCGAGGCCTCGAAGAAGGCCTTCCTGACCAACCGCATCGGTGACTTTGGCTTCATGATCGGCATCCTCATGCTGTTCGCGGCCAACCACGGCAACGTCAGCTTCTCCGGCGAGGACGGCCTGCACGCGGCCCTGGCCGGCGGCACGCTCCAGCACGTCGCCCAGACTCAGGGTTCCTACATGGCCATCGCGGTGCTTTGCCTCTTCATGGGCGCGGTCGGCAAATCGGCGCAATTCCCCCTGCACGTTTGGCTGCCCGACGCGATGGAGGGGCCGACCCCGGTGTCCGCCCTGATCCACGCCGCGACGATGGTCGCCGCCGGTGTGTACATGCTGGTCCGCGTCGCCTTCCTCATCGAGGCCTCGCCAGTGGCCGCCCAGACCATTGCCTGGATCGGCGGCATCACCGCGCTGATGGCCGCGCTGATGGCGACCCAGCAGAACGACATCAAGCGCGTGCTGGCCTACTCGACCCTGTCACAGCTCGGTTACATGGTCATGGCGGTCGGCCTCTTCGCCATGCAGCACGCCGGAGCCCATCAGGAGGCGGTGCCCGGCCATCCGGCGATGTTCCACCTCTACACCCACGCCTTCTTCAAGGCCATGCTCTTCCTCGGCGCCGGCGCGGTGATCCACGCCTGCCACCACGAGCAGGACATGTGGAAGATGGGCGGCCTGATGAAGCACATGCCGGTGACCTTCGTCACCTTCGCTCTCGGCACCGCCTCGCTCATGGGCGTGCCCTTTGTCACCAGCGGTTTCTGGAGCAAGGAGGCCATCCTCGGCGTCGCCTTCGAGGTCAAGGGTGGCAGCCCGCTCTTCTGGATTGGTGTCGCAACGGCGATGCTGACCGCCTTTTACATGACCCGGTTGTTCGTGGTCGCCTTCCTCGGCAAGCCGCGCAGCGACTCCGCCCACCATGCCGTCGAGGCACCGGTGGTGATGCTGCTGCCGCTGCTGGCCCTGGCCCTGCTCACCCTGGTGTCCGCGGTGCCAGGTGTCACCCGTCTGCTTGAGGCCATGAAGCCGCATCACGCCGAGGAACATGCCACTGTTATGATCGCCTCGATCGCCGCCTTGGTCATTGGCGCCGCGACCTCCTTCAAGCTCTACCGCGGGAAGGACCACGACCCGGTGCGCATCCCGTTGTTCGCCAACAAGTTCTACTTTGACGAGATCTACGCCGTGCTGGTGCGCCTGCTACAGGACAGCCTGGCCTGGATCGTCGCAGGGCTCGACCGCCTCATTGTCGACGGCCTGTTTTCCCGCCTACCCGCCTTTGTCGCCCGCCGTGCCGGTGCAGCCGCGCGCGTTCTCCAAGGCGGCCACCTTCAGGCCTACACCTTCCTGCTCGGCCTCGGCGTTCTTCTGGTCATTTATGTGGTTGTGTTTGTCCTGCCCGCCCCGGGCCACTGACGTGCTATGAGCCTTCTCGAAATCGTCATCCTGCTTCCCCTGCTTGCAGCCATCGCCGTCTGGCTGGGCGCGCCGGCACGTCCTGTCTCGCTCGGATCGGCCCTGCTCAACTTGGGACTTCTGCTCGGCGCGGCTGCCAAGTTCAAGGCTGCGGCCGCAGGCGGCCTCGCCTTCACCAGTGCCCGTGTTGTGCTCGACAACCCGTCGATCAGCTTTGCCGTCGGCCTCGATGGAACCTCGCTCATCCTCGGCCTGCTCACCGCGTTGGTCACACTGGCCGCCGTTTGGCAGATTGCCGACGACCGGCCGCCGATCTATCACACCGCCTCGCAACTCATCGCTGCCGGCGCCTTTGGGGCCTTTCTCTGCACCGACCTGTTCTTCATCTACGCCTTCCACGAACTGGCACTGATCCCGACCTTCCTGATGATCGCCCTGCACGGACGGGCCGACGATGAAACGCGCCGGGCGGTGGCTTGGAAGACGACCCTCTATCTCGGAGCCGGAAGCCTCGTCCTGCTCGCCGGCCTCGGCTGGCTGGTGCTGGAGTACAGCGGTGGCCAGAAGCTGACCTTCGACCTCAACGCCCTAAAGGCAGTCGCGGCGGCCAACCCGCTGCCGGGCGAGAAGCAGGGCCTCATGTTCTTTGTCCTGCTGCTCGGTTTCGGCACCCTGGTCAGCCTGTTCCCGCTGCACAGCTGGGCGGCCCCGGCCTACGCCACTGCCCCGGTTCCCGTGGCCATGCTGCACGCGGGTGTACTGAAGAAGTTCGGTCTTTACGGCCTGATTCAGATCGCCCTGCCGCTGCTGCCGCAGGGACCGCATGTTGGCTGGGTTCAGCAGGCCCTGCTGTTCATGCTGCTCGGCAACATTCTCGTCGTCGGCTTCGTCACCATCGCCCAGAAATCCCTCGACCGCATCCTTGGCAACTCCTCGGTGATGCACATGGGTTACATCTTCCTTGGCATTGCCGCGGGCACCGAACTGGCCCTGCAGGGTGCCATCCTGCTGATGTTCGCCCACGGTGTCTCCATCGCCCTGCTCTTCGCCCTCGCCGGCCGCCTGCGCAACCAACTCGGCACGCTGGAACTCGCCAAGCTCGGCGGCCTGGCCTCGCACGCGCCGGTCTTCTCGATCCTGTTCGCCTTCGGCGCTTTCGCCTCGATTGGCCTGCCCGGGCTGGCCAACTTCGCCGGCGAGGTGCTGGTCTTCCTCGGCGCCTTCGGGGCCGACGGCAGCACCACTTTTGGTCCGCTGCAGTGGACTGTCGTTCTGGCTCTCTGGGGCGTCGTCATGTCGGCCGTGTACATGCTGCGCGCCTACCGCGACATCTTCCAAGGCACGGCGTCGACCGGCCTGTTCATGAATGACCCCTCGCTGTCCCAGCGCCTGCCCCTGATCCTGCTCGCCGCCGCCCTGCTGGTCGCCGGCTGCTGCCCCTGGCTGCTGCTCGACCTGCTCAAGACGGCCCCGTAACCTGCATTTCTCCCGACCATGTCCGTTTTCGCCGTCGAAATCCTCCTCGTCCTGCTGGGCGTCGGCCTGCTTTGCCTCGAGGCCCTGCTGCCCACCGTGTCACGGCGCACGCTCGCCGCCCTCAGCCTCGGCGGCACCACCCTGGCCCTGGTTCTGTTCGCCTTCGCCGACACCTCGACGGCCGCCCTGCCCGACTTCGTCAAACCCTTCCACCAGCTCGACAGCCTGGCCCTCTTCTACAAGGGCTTTGCGTTGGTGGCGACGCTCGCTGTGCTCTGGCTGACTGTGGAGAACCGCGGTTACCTCGAGCGCCATTGTCCGGAGGGACGCCACAGCGAAATGTTCAGCCTGCCCCTGCTCGTCTGCGCCGGCATGATGTGGATGGCATCGGCCAAGGACCTGATCACCGTCTTCGTCTGCCTGGAACTGGTCACCGTATCGTTCTACGTCCTGGTCGCCTTCGCCCGCAAAAGCAGCCTGGTCCTCGAAGCCGGCGTCAAATACCTCATCCTCGGCGCACTCAGCACCGGCGTGCTGGTGTATGGCATCGCCTGGACCTATGGTGTCACCGATTCGATGAGCTTTCATGGCATCGCTGCAGCTCTTGCCGAACCCGAGACGCCACGCCGCGCCGCCCTGCTCGGTGCCGCCCTCCTGCTTGCCGGCCTCGGCTTCAAGGTCGCCGCCGCCCCCTTTCACATCTGGGTGCCAGATGTCTATCAGGGCGCACCGCTGCCGGTAACCACCTTCCTTTCCGTGGGCTCCAAAGCCGCTGGCTTCGTGGTACTCAGCCGCGTCGTCGAGGCCTTCACCGGACCTGACTCGATGATCCGCACAGAGATCACCGCGCTGCTGCAGATTGGCGGCGCAGCCACCATCCTTCTTGGCAGCCTGCCGGCCCTCTTCCAGACCAGCCTCAAGCGCCTGCTTGCCTACTCAAGCATCAGCCACGCCGGTTACCTGCTGCTGGCTCTGGCCGCCACTCCGACCGCCCGCTATGAGCTCTCGGGCACCGGGGTCACCGCCTTCTACCTCGGCACCTACCTGCCGATGACCGTTCTCGGCTTCCTCGTCCTAGCCATCCTGCGCCAAAACGGCCTGGGCGACGACCTCCGCGACCTCACCGGCCTCGGCCGTCGCCAACCGGCGCTGGCGCTCGCCGCGACCCTGGCCTTCGCCTCGCTCGCCGGCCTGCCGCTCACCGCGGGCTTCATGGGCAAGCTGTTTGTCTTCCTCGGACTGGTCGACCACGCCTCTTGGGCGGCCCTGACCTGCGCCGTCATTGGCGCCGCCGCCGGCTTCTACTACTACCTGCGTCCCGTGCTCGCCATGTATGGCCAGGCAGAGGCCGCTGCAACTCCGCTGATCGTGAGCGGCCCGACCCGTGCCGTGCTGTTCGTGCTGGCCGCCGCCATTGTCGTCATCGGCGTTTACCCGAAGCCTCTGCAAAGTCAGCTTAGGCCCGCCGTCGCGACGAAGGCTTCTGGTCACTGATCGAGACAGCGTGCGCTTGGAAGTTCATGCACCGTGGCGGCGTAGGAAAGCTCATGCGCCACGCCTTCCTCCTGATCGCCAGCCTGCTCCTGAGCACGACCGCCTTTGCCCAATCGGATGATGGCAAACTGCGCATCGTCGTCTTCGGGGCCCACCCTGATGACGCCGAGTACAAGACCGGAGGCACTGCCGTCCAGTGGGCCCGACAGGGCCATCATGTCAAACTGGTGTCGGTGACCAACGGCGACATCGGTCACTGGCGCGAGGCCGGCGGACCTCTGGCCATCCGCCGAGCCACTGAGGCCGCCGCCTGCGCGAAGAAGCTCGGCGTCACTTCGCAGGTGCTCGACATCCACGACGGCGAGCTGATGCCAACGCTCGAAAACCGCAAACTCATCACGCGCATCATCCGCGAATGGCGCGCCGACATGGTCATCGCCCATCGCCCCTGGGATTACCATCCCGATCACCGCTATGTCGGAGTGCTGGTTCAGGATGCCGCCTTCATGGTGACTGTGCCCTTCATCTGCCCGGACATTCCGCCGCTGCAGAAGAATCCGGTGTTCCTTTATTCAAGCGATGGCTTTCAGAAGCCCTATCCGTTCACCCCGGACATCGCCGTGGCGGTGGACGATGCGTTCGAGCAGAAGCTTGACGGGTTGCATGAACTGACGTCCCAGGCCTATGAAGGCGGAGCCAGCGGCTCGGCAGAGTATGTCGCGAACCAGGTGCCACCCGCGTCGGACGAGGTCGCCCGGCGCGCCTGGCTAAAGCGCCGCTGGGGCGCCCGCCAGGGCAGCGAGGCCGACCGCCACCGTGACCTGCTGGTGCGCTGGTATGGCCCCGAGCGCGGCAAGGCGGTGCGCTATGCCGAGACTTTCGAAATCTGCGAGTACGGTCGCCGCCCCACCGAGGACGAGATTCGCCTGCTGTTTCCCTTCTTCACTCCCTGAGAGTTGGCAGCACGGGATACACTTTCCCGCTTGAAGGGAACCCCGCGTCCCGTTTATCACTGCTCACCCGATGACTCCCGCCGCGCTTCCCGATCCCAGCCGTCTTGGCGACGTGCTGATGGCCTTCCTCAGCATTCTTTTCGAGGGGGCGCCTTACATCCTGATCGGCACTCTGCTGTCCGGACTGATTGATGCCTTCCTGCCCGCGAAGCTCCTCGACCGTCTGCTGCCTCGCAACCGGGTGTTTTCAACCCTGATCGCCGGCTTTCTCGGTCTCATTTTCCCGGTGTGCGAATGCGCGGTGGTGCCAGTCATCCGCCGCCTCGTGCAGAAGGGGCTGCCTCTTTCCTGCGCCCTGACCTACATGCTGTCGGCGCCCATCATGAACCCCATCGTCGCCGTCAGCACGCTGACCGCCTTCAAGGAGTTCCAAAAGGTTACCGGCTGGATGGAGCTCGGCAACGCCACGATGACGATCGCACGACTGTCGCTCGGATATGCGGTGGCCGTGGCGGTGGGCCTTGTCGTCCTGCGCTTCCGCCCTGAACGTGTGCTCAAGGCCAGCATCGTCGACGGCATCCAGTCACCGCAGGCGACCAACGCGCCGACGCCGCGTGTCTCGTTCAATGGTCGCCTTGTCCATGCCATGCGCACGGCGATGCGCGACTTCCTTGACACCGGCATGTACTTCACCATCGGCGTCATCATCACTTCTGTCTTCAACACTCAGGTGAACCAGGCCGTGCTCGACGGAGTCGCCGGCAATGACTGGCTGGCCCTGCCCTCGATCATGGGCCTGGCCTTCGTGCTCTCGCTGTGCAGCACCTCGGACGCCTTCATCGCCGCGCCCATGGCCGCCTTCTCGCAGGCCGCCAAACTCGCCTTCCTGGTCTTCGGTCCGATGATGGACATCAAGCTGATGTTCATGTATTCGGTGGTGTTCCGCCGCCGCGTCGTTTTCCTCATGCTGCTCGGCACTTTTCTGCTCATCGGCCTGCTGGCCCAGCCGTGGATCAGCCTGATGGAACTGCTGCAAACCACCCCCAAGCCATGAGTGCCACCCGCACCCTCCTGCACCTGACCAGCGTCGCCCTGCTGCTGCTCTGGAGCGCTGTCCTGCTCTACTTCTACGCCACCGGTCGCATCGCCCAGTACCTGCCGGGCGACGGCATCTTCCGGCCCATGGTGCTGGTCTCCGGCATCGGCTTGGCGGTGCTCGCCCTGTTCAACCTGCTCACCCTCGGCGCCGAAGATCCAGGCTGCGAAGGCCACGGTCATAACCATGGCGGCTGCGGTCATGACCATGACCACGCCAATCCCGGCTGCGGTCACGACCATGACCACGCCAATCCCGGCTGCGGTCACGACCACGGACACAACCATGGCGGTTGCGGTCACGACCACGGGCCAGCCGCACCTTCTCCCCACAACCACGGCCTGCTGGAGGAAAGCTCCTGGACCGGCCGCCTGGTCGCCATCCTGATCCTTGCCGCGCCCATCACCTGGGCCGCCTTCATGACACCTGATCGCTACAGCGCCAGCGCCGTCATCAACAAGGGCTTGTACAATCCCAACTACAGCAGCACGGCCAACGCTGACAAGTTTTCCCTCCGCACCGAGGATGGCGCCAAAACCGCTGCCGTACCGGCAACCACGAAAACCGCACCGGCCGCCACCGAGCCAGCCACGACCGCCAAGGCCGACCCCAAGGCCCAGAGCTACGGCAGCTTCACCCTCGACGACCTCAAGGCACAGGTGCCGCAGAGCAAGGACGGCAACTTCATTCTTGAGGTGCCGGAAATCTACTACACCGGCGGCGACATTGAGGTGCAGAGCGTGCTCGCCGGCCAGTCGGTTGAAACCGTTGCCCAAGTCCTGCCGGAAAAGGTCAACAATACTGATGGCCGTCGCCTGCGCATTTTCCGCATGCTGGTGCAGTGCTGCGCCGCCGACGCCCGCCCCTACTCGATCCCGGTCGAATTTGCCGAGAAGGCGCCCGCCTACAAGGACATGACCTGGATCAAGATCGTCGGCAAGATGGCTTACGAGAAGGACGGCGA
>JBIJBO010000108.1:0-12551 GCA_044345215.1 Prosthecobacter sp.
AACCGCGACGGTGTTACCGCGGTGGTGCCCGGCCGGCCGGAGCAGAGCGCGCTTTTGCAGCGTATTCTTTCGACCGATCCCGACGAGGTGATGCCGCCGCCCAAACAGCACAAGGTCATCCCGCCGGAGCAGATCGCCCTGCTGCGCCAATGGATCCGAGAAGGCGCGCCCTGGGGGGCGCACTGGAGCTATCAGCCCGTGCGCCGTCCGCCCGTGCCGCAGATGGCGGCGGAGGGTGCGCGCAACCCGGTTGACGCTTTCCTGCTTGAACGGCTGCAGCGCGAGGGTCTGAAGTTTGTCCCGGAGGCCGACTCCGCCGCGCTGCTTCGCCGTGCCGCGCTCGATCTCACCGGTCTGCCGCCGACTTTGCGGGAACTTGACGCTCTGCGTGAGGCGCCGCTGGAAGTGGTCGTGGATCACTACCTCGCCAGTCCGGCCTATGGTGAGCACTGGGCCCGGCAGTGGCTGGATCTGGCACGCTATGCCGACAGCTCGGGTTACCCGAGCGATCAGCCGCGGACGATCTGGGCCTGGCGCGACTGGGTGATTCGCGCCTTCGATGCCAATCTGCCGTTTGACCGCTTCACGATCGAGCAGATCGCCGGTGACCTGCTGCCGCAGCCGACGCCGGAGCAGCTTACGGCCACCGCCTTTCACCGCAACACCATGACTCAGAACGAGGGCGGCACGAGCGACGAGGAATACCGCGTGGCGGCGGTCATTGACCGGGTCAACACGACCTTTGCCGTGTGGATGGGCACGACGATGGCCTGCGCGCAGTGCCACACGCACAAGTATGACCCGATCACCCACAGGGAGTATTTCCAGGTGTACCATCTGCTCAACCAGACCGCCGACGCCGACCGCAAGGATGAGTCGCCGTTCCTGGAACTGATCGACGCTGCCACCGCGGCCCAGCGTGCCGGCTGGCAGCGGGAGGTCGCGGCGCTGGAGGCGCAGTTTGCCAAGCCGGCACCGGCCTGGGTGCAGGGCTTTGAGACCTGGCTCGCGGGCAAGCCCGAGCTGGGGGACAAGAAGCTGCAGGCGGCAGCCGCTGCGGCGGTCCCGACGCCGGCGCAGCGGCATAGCCTGCGTCTGCACTATGCGCGTCATGTCGCCCCCGCGGCGCGTGCCGAGCGCAGCCGGCTGGCCGAGTTGCAGCGCGATCTGGCGAGGACGGCGCCGGTCACCGTGCCGGTGATGCGCGAATTGCCGTCGAAGGAGCGGCGCAAGACGCATGTCCAGCGGCGCGGCAACTGGCAGGATCTCGGCGAGGAGGTGAGCGGCGGCGTGCCGGCGGTTTTCCATCCGCTGACGGCCGACGCACCCGCCGATCGGCTGGCACTGGCGCGCTGGCTGGTCAGACGCGACAATCCACTGACGGCGCGCGTCGTCGCCAACCGGCTCTGGGAGTCGGTCTTCGGCACCGGTCTGGTCGCCACTAGCGAGGAGTTTGGCAGCCAGGGCGAGCTGCCCTCGCACCCGGAACTGCTCGATTGGCTGGCCGTTGAGTTGATGGAAAGCGGATGGAACGTCAAGCATCTGTTGCGGCTGCTGGTCACCAGCCGCGCCTGGCGGCAGCAGTCGGCGGCGCCGGCGGCGCTGGTGGAGCGTGACCCCGACAACCGCCTGCTCGCGCGCGGACCGCGGTTCAGGCCCACCGGCGAGCAGCTGCGCGACCAGGCGCTTTTGGTCAGCGGTCTGCTCAGTTCCAAGCGCTTCGGGCCGCCGGTGCGACCGCTCGCCCCCAACCTCGGCCTGAGCACCGCCTTTGGGCGCAGCAACGACTGGACCATCAGTGAGGGGGAGGACCGCCATCGCCGCAGCCTTTACACCGAGGTGCGGCGCAACGCGCCCTATGCCAGCTTCAGTGCCTTTGATGCCGGCAACCGCGAAGTCTGCCTGATTCGGCGAGGTCGCACCAACACGCCTCTGCAGGCCTTTGTCACCCTCAACGATCCGGTGTTTGTGGAGGCGCATCAGGCGATGGCGCGGCGTCTGGTTGCCGCGGCGCCAGCGACCGAGGCCCGGCTGAGTCTGCTTTTCCGTCTGTGTCTGGCGCGCGAGCCCTCCGAGCGTGAGCGAGCCAGCCTGCAGGCGCTGCTGGACGATGCCCGGCGGCGTTACCGCGCCGATCCCGAGGGCGCGCGACGCATGGCCACGGAACCGCTGGGACCGCCGCCCCAGGGGGGGGATCTACTTGAGCTGGCTGCCTGGACGGTCGTCACCAACGTCGTCATGAACCTCGACGAGTTTCTCATGCGGCGTTGACGCTTCGTCGTCTCATTTGCCGAGCAGACCCCCCAGGCTCTCGATCAGGCGGGCGCCGGATTCGAGGGCCTTGCCACCGGTGTCGGCGGCGTTCTTCAACAGCGTCTCAGGCCGTGCGGCCTCCTTGCCAAGCAGCGGTTCGAGAAGCAGGGTGCCGCCTTGCACGGCAACTTCCGCAGGCAGGTTCAGGGCCGCCTTCCCGGCGCCCTCGATGAGTCGCTGGCTCAAGTCCTCGCGTGGCGCTTGGCGGGTGCCGTTCAGCCGCACCCGCGTCCAGCGCAGACCGGGAGGTCCCTCCGCAAAGTTCTCGGTGAAGACATGCTCGCTGGCACCGGGCAGCCAGCGCAGGGTCTCCGGCGTGACCCCGAGCCAGAATTGTCCGTCGAGTTGATCGCCACGCACCGTCAGTCGGCCCTGCAGGCGCAGCAGGCCGTGCGAGGCGAGCACGATGGGATCGAAAACCTGCTCACGGGCGCTGCCATTGACCTCCGTTTCGGCCACGTCGAGCACCAGTCGCTTGAAGCGCTCCACGCCGCTCCAGGCGGCGAGGCGATCAAGCACGGGCAGGGCGGTGAGCATGCCGTTCTGCAGTCGCAGTTTGCCCTTGCCCTGGGCGGGGGTGGTGCCACTGCCGCTCAGGCTCAACGTGCCCTCCAGTTCGCCGGTCAGGCGCTGGCGCCAATCGGCCGCGATCCATTCCTCCAAGGGAACGCGTTCCCATTCCAGCACCGTCTGCCATTCTGAACCGGCGCTGCGCAGCCGTCCGCGCACTCGCAGTTCGGCACGGCCCCGGTGCAGGATGGCCTCCTGGAGATGGCAATTGCCGGCCGACAAACGGGTGATGGCGCGCCCGAGCTCAAACTTTAGGGGTTTGTTGCCGGCGGAGGCAAGCAGGGGTGTGGTCACCACACCATTTTGGAGGGTGGTCAAGATGCTGGTTTCCCCCTCTTGCCAGTGGCTGACGCTCAGGCTGGCGCCGCCCAGTTCCCAGCCCCCGGGATGACGCAGGCTGAAGCGCGAAACACGCAGCCCGTCGACGGATGTGCGATTCGGCAACCAGGAGCGCAGCCAGCCGGGCAGGGCCGGACCGGGGGGCGACACTGGACTGGCGATGGCCGATGCTGGTGTCCCGGAGGGGACAGAGGCAAGTTCCAGATCCAGGCGGTCGGCACCGGCGCCGAGGATGTGCCAGGTCCCGCGGCGGAACGCGCCCCAGTCGATGCCCAGATGCAGTCCGTGCGCCTCCGCACGGCTGCCGTCGGCGAGCACGAGGCTGGCGCTGGGCGTGCGCACCTCATCGCCCGACCATTGCAGTGGCGCGAGTTGCACCTCGGCGCCCAGTCGGTGACCGGTCAGGGCTTCGAGCCGGCCGCGGAAGGAGGCATCCTGAAGCTGGTGCCGGACCCAGCCCATGAACAGGGCCGGGATCATCACGGCCGCAAGGATCAGCAGTCCCACGCCGCCGAGTAGTGCGATGATCCAGCGACCGGCGGGGGCATGGGGGCGGCGTCTGGGTTGCGAATGCATGAGTCATCCATGGCGTGGGTTGCCCAACAAACTAGTGAAATGAATCGGTCATTTTGTCACGGGAGATCTTTCCGGCCAAGGAGATCACTGTCTTTTGCACTTGCCAGATGCAGCGGATTTTGCGGCTATGGTGTCCGATGCTTGAAGCCAACAATCTTGGTCTGGAAATCGACGCCCCGCCCGGAGCTGAGCAACCGACTCTGCACCTGCTGCGCGAGGTCGCCTTCAGTCTGCCCCAGGGCCATCTGATGGCCATTGTCGGCCCTTCGGGCTGTGGCAAGACAACCCTGTTGAAGGTGATCGCTGGCATCCTGGAGCAGAGCGACGGCCATCTGCGCTGGGAGGGGCGCGACCTGCAGGAGGAGGAGGACCTGCACCCGGGCGAGCTCGGCTACGTGCCTCAGTTCAGCATCGCCCATGACCAGTTGACGGTTGCCGAGTGCGTCGCGGCGAGTATGGCGCTGCGCACCCAGTTGCCGGGAAGCGACGACTTCGAGCCGAAGCTCGAACACCTGCTCAAGATCACCGGCCTGCAGGAGCTGGCTGACCGCCGGGTCAAGGTGTTGTCAGGCGGGCAGCGGCGCCGGCTGGGGTTGGCGCTTGAACTGGTGACGAATCCCTGCCTGCTGCTGTGCGACGAGGTGACCAGCGGGCTGGATCCGCAATCGGAGCGCGAGATCACCGAGTTGCTGCGTGTGCTGGCACGCGAAAATCCGCGACGTGTCGTCATCAATGTCACCCACAGCCTGGCCAGTCTCGAAGCCTTCGACAGCGTTCTGGTCATGTTTCAGGGGCGCCTCGTTTACCACGGCCCGCCGGCGATGCTGATGCATTATTTCAGTGTCGCCCATCCCGAAGAGGTTTACCTGCGCCTGACCCAGCGAGAGGCATCCGCCTGGCAGGAGTCCTGGATGAAAAAGCGCGAGCACTACGAGGCGATGCTGGTGGAGGCCGCGGCGGGCGACGTGAAGGACGCGCATGAAGAGGAGGCGGTCGCCCCCGAGGAACTGCCGGGACTTTGGCGCCAGGTCGGCGTCCTGCTGCAGCGGCGCTGGACCATCTTCCGCCGTGATCCCGGCCAGGTCTGGCTGCACCTGGCCATGTTGCTGGGCTTTCCACTGCTGGTCGTCATCTTCGGGCTCGATGGCATCAAGCCGCTGCGCCAGCTCGACCCGCGCCAGGGAAGTGACGTGCTCTATGAAGTCCAGCGCCAGGCCCAGCATCAGCTTGAGCAGTTGCAGGCGGGCAGCCTCGTCAGCGGTCTCATCATGCTCCAGGTGGTTCTGGTCACCCTCATGGCCAGCAACAACGCCGCGCGCGAGATCGCCGGGGAACGCCTCATCCTTGAGCGTGAAAAGCTCGGGGGGCTAAGTGTCAGCGCCTACCTGATCAGCAAGATCCTCTTCCTCGGCGTCTTCGTTCTCGCCCAGAGCCTGTGGATGGGCGTTTTTGTCGACATGGTCGTTGGCGGGCTGCCGGGGCACCTGCTGGTCAAGCTGCTGCTGCTGGTTCTGGCTTCCGCGGCCATGACCGCGGTCTGCCTTGGCATCAGTGCGTTCAGCCGCAGCCCGGACAAGGCGACTCTGCTGAGCATCTACCTCGTGGGTTTTCAGCTGCCTCTTTCCGGGGCCGTGCTGACCCTGCCGTCGTGGCTGGAGGGTGTGGTGAATCCCTTTATTGCCGCTTTCTGGGCCTGGTCCGGCAGCCTGCGCAGCATGACGGACACTGCCTTTTACGACGCCGTGACCAAGGTGACCAGCACCACCCTGATCAGCCCTGAACTGGCTGTCTTCGTCCTCGCCGCGCACCTGCTCATTGGCCTCAGCCTCGCCTGGATCGGCAGCCGCAACAGCCAATGGGAATGAGAACGGGGAGTGGAGGGTTCTTTCCGTGCACTCTCAGCTCTGGACCGCCCTCGCCTTGACGTAGGCCAGGACCTTGCTGTCATCGTCGCCGGCGGCCCAGACCACGCGCAGGAAGTCGGCGGGGTGGATGTCGAATTTCTCCAGAAAGGCGCGGTCGCCACCGCAGCCAAACATGGTGTCCGGATCCATTTCACCACGCAGCTTGGCGCGCGCCTTGACCAGAATGCGTGGCAGCCAGACAATGCCGTCCACTTCCGCCGTCTTGGCTGGCAGTTCCGAGGGTGCCACAACGCGCGTGCTGGGGTGCCCCTTCTGAATCGTCAGAAAATAGTCGCGTCGCACCCCCGCGACCAGCAGGGCGGTGATTGCCGTCGGGTTCTCGCCACCCGAGGTGACGTTGTCCTCGACAAAATCGAAGAATTCGCGTTCGCGGCAGCCAATGCTGCGCAGAAAGACCTGGTCCTCGTCGCTGAACCACTCCTCGTGATTGCGGTTGCCCTCGTCATACTCGTCCACGCAGGCGTCGAACAGTTCCACAAAGTAGGAATCCCAGAGGTAGTGCTTCATTCCCCTCAATCATGCCGGATTTTTGCCCGTTGGCACGCGGAAAATGGGGTACTGCCGCGACATTGACGGCCCTGCCTGCATGCGGAGCCGGGGCGACGGTGGCGCGCCCGCCATCACAGGCGGGGTTCGATTCTTTTCACGAAAGAAAATAGTCTCGACAGCTTCCCTGTTTTCCGGCAGCCTTGTTGGGTTCTTGGAATTTCTGGAAAATTCAACCCCATGAATCCCGCAAAAACCTTTGCTTTGTATCTGTGCTTGGCAGGTTCCCAGGGCCTTTTGGCCCAGTCGGCCGAAACGCCGCCGGTGGGATTTGTGACCAAGACGGTGCCCTCGGGGGCGGATGTGACCTATGCGCCCGCCTTTCACCGCAGCCCGGCCTTCATTGGCGAGGTGGCCGCGGTGGTCAACTCAACCACCCTGCAACTCGTCGGTGAGCCCGGCTGGACGTTGGATCAATTCAAGCAGACGCACTATCTTCTGGTTTCCAGCGGCCCGAAGGAAGGGTTGTTCGCGGAAATCTCGGGCAACACGGCCAACAGTCTGAGCCTGACCTTCCTCATCGGCAACCTCGGCACGGAGCCGGGCGATGCAGTTGTCAGTGGCAACCAGGTCAAAATCATCCCCTACTGGACGCTCGGCACCCTGATGCCGCAGGATTCGGTGCCCAACAACACCCAGGTGTTTCTGTTCAATCGCAACCAGTCCGGCGTCAACAAGTCGGCCTCGGCCATCTACACCCACTTCACCGGTTTCGGCTGGTACAGCGGCCCGACCAATGGCAACAACCAAATCCTCTATCCGGACGAGTCGGTGGTGATTCGTGCGCCGGCCGGCGTCTCCTTCACGCTGACGCAATCCGGCAGCGTTCCCCTCGACAATGTGCGGACCCTGCTGAGCAACATCACGGCCGGCCAAGACCAGGACATTCGCGTCACTTCAGCGCTGCCGGTCGGAACGCCGGTTGGCTCGCTGTTTGCGCCAGGCAGCAACGGCAACGGTGACAAGTTGCTCATTTTTGACGAGGCCGCCTCCGGCCGGAACAAGAGCGCGTCGATGATTCTTACCTACTACACCGGCTTCGGCTGGTACAGCGGCCCGAGTGACATGAACAGTCTGCAGATTCAACCCGGGCAGGGGATCATCTACCGCAAGGCCGGCGCCAATTCTGCCCAAAACATTGTCGTCAACTACGCCCCCCCCTACAATCCCTGACCGGCTGCGTGCCGCCGCTCCAGCGTCTTTTTCTCTCGCATGAAAAGTTTCCTCCACCTTGCCGCCGCGCTGCTGCTGCTGTCGACCGGTGCCCATGCCAGTGTCACCCTCCAGATCAACAGCTCCGGCTGGGGCAATGCCACCACCAGCGGTGTCAACGGCATGGCCTGGGGCATCATCATCAGCAGCGACAACGCCGGTTTCGGCGGCTCCTTCCTGAGCGACATTTCCTCGGCCTTGGTTGACTTCTCGCTGCCAGCCGTCGGCAACCCCTCCACACCGGTGCAGATCGGCAGCACGGGTTACTACTTTGCGAGAGCCACCACGGACACGAGCAACAGTGGTCCGCCCACCTTCACCAATGGCTACATGGGATCGGCGAACCTCAACCTGACGGGGCCGGTGGGCTCGGGTGACTCGCTTGGCCTCCTCTGGTTCCCCTCCGGCACCAGCAGCGGCTCGGCCTTCGGTTTCCAGAACCTGAGCATCACGCTGCCTTCGGATGGCTCGACGGTGACGGACATCAGCACGACCCCAAGCCTCGCCACCAACACGATCGGCGTCGCCGGTGTGCCCGAGCCTGGCCGGGTGATGCTGGCCCTGATGGGTCTGGTCGGCCTGACCTTGCGCCGTCGGCGTTGAGAGGCGGAGTTCTAGCCCGTCAGCGTTCGCCCAGCCAGAGGATGGCGGTGGCCCCTTGGCCGATGCCGCCGCGCACCACGGCGGCCACCTGGCGTTCGAGGTCGCCGACTTTCACCCGGACCAGCAGCCGTTTGGTGGCACTCTGGGTGCCAAGGATTTGCGCCCAGTTTTCCGGCAGGCCGGGCAGGCCGAGAACGGCGAGGGCGCTCGCCAAATCCGGCATGGGAAGGTCGTCCTGGGTGTTGAGCAAGCCGTCGCGACCGATGCGCTGGCTGCGCAGGTTCTGGGCGAGGCGCGGATCGGCGCCGGTGACGGCGGCAAGCATTTCCGGCGTGGCCTCGTTGACGTCGAGCAAACCGCCGGCATGGACGCTGAACCAGTCGCGCCAGTTGGGGTAGGCGGCTTCGACCACTTCCATGCCCTGAACCAGCGCCATTTCCTCGACCGCGCGGAAGGGGCGGTTGAAGGGGAAACCAGAGCGGTTGTAGGCCTTGCTCTCGGCGCCCTGGACGCGGGCAAAGTCATCTGCATCCACCCAGTCGAGCAGGCGGTCGATAAGGGTGTTCGCCTGGGCCAGGCTCATGCCCCAGTGGCGGAAGACGCGCTGCAGGGTGGCGCGGTCCTCGCGCTGCAGCAACAGGTTGGGATTGAGCAGGCCGTCTTCGCCCCGCATTTCCACCAGCCAGGCCTCGTCCTCGGCCATCTGCCGACGCAGAAGCGGATCATCGGCCTTGATGTCCGGGTTCATGGCGATGGCCAGAGCCGCCTCGGCAAGCACTCGGGCGCGAAACACCTGGCGCTTGGTGGCGGCGAGATCGATGTCCTGCATGAGCAGCAGGGAAACGGCGGCGACCAGACCGATGAGCAGGCTGATCACCCACAGCACCGCCAGAAGGGCGGCGCCGCGCGGGGGGCGGACCGGGAGCGGCGCATTCATGGCGGCGTGGGGGTGGGCGGTGGCGGGGCGTTGGGATCGCCCGGGACGAGCGGCGCACCGGGTGTGGCCGGCTGGACGGCGGCTTGGCGAACAACGGGCGGGATCCAGAACACCGCGCGGGTTTCAAAGCCGTCGTCAAGGCGCAGGTTCAACTCGGCGAAGAGGGGGCGTCTTGCCTCCTTCCAGGTGTTCTCCCAGCGGTTGCTCGCGCCGTCGTAGATGCGCCACTCGAAGCGGCTGACGTTGTCGAGCAGCGGCAGCACCTCCTGATTGCGCGCGTAGCGCACGGGCTGACCGCTGCGCAGGGACTGGGTCTGGTTGCTGTCGAGCAGGCGGATGCCGACCCGCAGGTAGCCGCCCGGCCGTTCCTCGGCGAAGAGATCGACGCTGGTGTCCGGAGGCAGCGCTGCGCCGGGGGTGAAGGAGGAGCCGCCATTGACGATGTTGAGGGTTGGCAGGTAAGTGCCACCGCGCGCCTGCACGGCGAGCCGCAGCTCGGCCTCGCCCGGCAGGCTGCGGAAGGACCGGCGCAAAAACTCGATGAAGTTGAGGCGGATGCGCGAGCGGTCCTGGGCCACGGCGAGGTCGTTGCCCAGTTCCATCGTGCTGTTGGCGATGGTGAAGATGCCTCCCATGAGCAGCACGAAGGCCGACAGCGCCACCAGCATCTCCAGCAGGGTGAAGCCGCGCACTTGGTTGGAGCCGGTGGTCCGGGGGGCGGGCGAGTGTGGCTGGGGCAACATGTTGGCGGCTTAGTTGACCGGCAGGTAGGCGCCCGCGTAGCGCAGCGTTTCGGCGCTGACTTCCAGCGGCGCGCCGCCCTCATTCCAGCGGGCGGTGACAAGGATGCGGTAGGTGTTCTGGAGGAAGCGACCGTCCTGGTTGCGCAGGTCGCGCACCAGCTCGATGGCGACCCGGTAGGCGACCCCGTCCGCGCCTGGCTTGAGCTCCTGCTCCATCTCGCGGAGCTGCGGCATCTTGCCGTACTCGTCGAGAATCGATTCCAAGCCCTGTTCGATCTCCAGAAGTTTTTGCGACTCGATGCCGGCGGTGGCGATCTGGTTGATGGTGCCCACCAGCGCGAGCGCGGCAATGCTGAAAACGGCAAGGGCGAGCACCACCTCGAGCAAGGTCATGCCAGGCGCACTCGTCGGCGGACGGCGGGGACTGCCAGTCTCGGGGATGATGGCGCGCTTCATGGGATCATTCGACCAGGGTTCCGGTCAGCGGATGGAAGGCCAGTTCGCGGAAGGCCGTCGCGCTTTCCAAGCGCAGTTTCACCGGCTCGCAGACGCCCTGCTCGCCGAACGGCCAGCGGTGGCCCTCGGCCTTCTCCCAGTTCTTGGCACCGTAGCGCTGGATGAAGAGCTTCATGTCGCCGGGCAGATTGCGCCGTGCACCTACGCCCTCGTTGATGCCAATCAGGCCGAAGCCCTCCTTGTCGAAGGCCAGGATCATGCCGCGGTGCTGCAGCACGGCGCTCTGGTGGGCAAACTTTGCCATCTGGACCAGATCCTGCGCGGTTTTGTCGAAGGGGTCCTTGTCGTCGAGCAGATTGAAGCTGGCGAAGCCGACACCCATGACGACAATCATGATGCTGAGCACCACGACCATCTCCAGCATGCTGAAGCCCTGCTGCCGGCGCCGGGTGTGGGAGGTCTTCATGCGCAGGCAGGGCAGCCGGCCCGGTCAGTCCACGTAGATGTCGTCGTCGCCGCCGTCCTTCTTGTCCGGCCCCATCGAGTAGAGATCGTAGGCCGTGTTGTTTTTGCGGCCCGGGGTGCGGTACTGAAACTTGCTGCCCCATGGATCGAGGATGCCGTCCTCCTTGACCAGTTGGCGTTTGACACGGGCGTTGGCCGGCGGTGTCACCAGGGCCTCAAGGCTGGGAGGCATGGCGCGGTTGAGGGTCTTGTACTGGGTGATGGCCGTCTTCACGGTGTTCATCTGCGCTTCGGCGGCGGTGAATTTGGCGTTCTCGTCGACCTCACCCAGGGTGACGGCGCCGATGGCGATGAGGATGGCGATGATGGCGAGCACGAGCATCATCTCCATCAGGGTGAAGGCGGCGCGCAGTGGACGGCGGACAACGGAGGTCAGTTTCATGGGCGGTTGGAATTCTCTAATGGGATTGAGAGGTGGCAGGATGGCAAAACGTTCGGGATTCGTCATGAAGAATCTCAGCCGCGGCTCTTCAGGGCGGAGACGGTCTGGAAAATGACCGAGATCATCATGTAGGCCATGACGCCGACCAGGGCGGCCATGACCAGAATGATGACGGGCTGGAGCATGGCCATGACCTTTTCCAGGCTTTTCGACAGCTCGCGGCCGCAGCGGTCGGCGGCGCGGCGCAGGGTGCCGCTCAGGTCGCCGGTGTGCTCGCCAATGCGCACCATTTCGAGCAGCTTGTGCGGGAAAAGGGCGGTCTTTTCCAGACCGCGCGACAGCGCGGCACCGTCGCGCACGCTGGCGATGACGAACTCGAGCTGCTTCTGAACGTGCAGGTTGGCGGATACGCGCGAGGCCAGTTCCAAGCCCTTGAGCAGCGGCAGACCACCGCTGGTCAGGCTGGCCAGCGTCTCCAGAAACTGGGTGTGGAAGCTGGTCATCAGGACATTGCCAATGAAGGGCAGGCGCAGCTTGGCGCGGTGCCAGGCAGGCCGTCCGGAGGGCGACTGACTCCAGGCCCAGAAGCCGAGCGCGGCGAGCGCCAGCACGGCGAGCACCAGCCACCAGTAGCTCTGCATGAAGGCCGAGATGGCGAGCACGATCTGGATGCCCTTGGGGATGCCGCCCTGCATGCGCTCCATCATGCCGCTCAGGCGCGGAATCAGGAAGGTGGTGAAAAGCACGGTGACACCGACTGCCGAGAAGAACAGGAAGCCCGGATAAATGAGCGCCACGGCCACCTGGCTGCGCATCTCGGCCACATTGCCCAGATAGAGCGCCTGCCGGCGCAGGGCCGTGCCCAGGGAGCCGCCCGCCTCGCCGGCGGCGGCAACCGCGCAGTACAGCTCGTTGAAGGACGGTGAGGTCTGGCGCAGGGCACTGCTGAAGGGGTGGCCCTCGCGGATCAGATTGCCGAGCTTGCGCGCCACCCGGCTGTGCATCCCCTTGCCCCCCTTGCCTTCCATCAGGCGGAGGGCCGCCTCCAAGCGCATGCCGGCCTCCAGCAATTCGGCCAGTTCTTCGGTGAACAATTGAATTTGTCCCGTGCTCAATTTCAGCGGGCCACTCTCCTCGGTGGCCGCCTCCTCGGCCTTGGCCTGGGCGCGTGCGGCGGCCTTGGCGGCACCGCCGGCGGATTCAGCCACCTTGAACGGCTGCAGGCCGCGGGCCGTCAACTGCCGGATCGCGGCGGCACGGTCGGCCGCCTCAACGGTCCCGTTGACGTCGCGGCCAGTGATGTCGGCAGCCTGATAGGTGAAGGTCGGCATGAACATTCTCAGACAAGCACAGTCAGCCCGTGTTGCAAAGCGGCATCTCCGTCGCCTGGCGACGCGATTTTTAAGCGGTCTTCATGACTGCTT
>JBIJBO010000109.1:0-12517 GCA_044345215.1 Prosthecobacter sp.
CGAGGACATGTACAGCATGTTCTCGGTGCCGTTGATCGCCTGCTCGATCGGCGAGGCGACGGTCTCGGCGATCGTCTTCGGGTTGGCGCCCGGGTAGGTGGCGGTGACAATCACCGTCGGCGGCGCGACCTCCGGGTACTCGGAGATCGGCAGCTGGAAGAGCGAGATGCCCCCCAGAATGAAGATCAGCAGCGACAGTACGCCGGCAAAAATCGGGCGCGTGATGAAGAAGGAGGAAAAGTTCATGGCGTGCGGGGCGCGTGGCTCACTTGCCGGCGGCGGCTTGCTGCGCGGAAGCCTTCTGCTCCGGTTCCGCGGGCGCCACCGTCATGCCCGGCTGCGGCAGCCGGGCCATGCCGTTGATGATGATGCGCTCGCCGGCCTTCAGGCCCGAGCGGACGACGCGGCGTCCCTCGATGACCGGACCGATGACCACCGGTTTGTACACCGACACCAGACCGCCGTCCTTTTCCTCGACCCCGAGCACATACTTGTTGGCCTGATCCGTGAGCAGGGCCTTCTCGTCGATCAGCAGCGCCGGGTATTTTGCCGTCATCGGCAGGCGCACGCGGGCAAACAGGCCCGGCGTCAGGATGCCGTCCTCGTTGGCGAACTCGCAGCGCACCACGATGCTGCCCGTGGCCGGATTCAGGCGGTTGTCGAACGACTCGACATGACCGCGGTGGCGGAAGCCGTCCTCGTTGGAGAGCTGCAGTTCCACCGGCACCCGGCCCTTGCCATTCGTGTACAGCCGGTCCTCGCGCCGCAGGCGCTGCAGCTTGAGCAGGCTGTTCTCGTCGATGTCGACATAGACATGCACCGGCGCCGCCGAGACCAGGGTGGTCAGCACGGTCACCCCGGCGGTGACATAGTTGCCCGGTGTCGTCAGGGCACGGCTGACCCGGCCGGCAATCGGCGCGCGCACCTCGCAGTGCGACAGCTCCAGTTCCGCCGAGCGCAGCCCGGCCGCGGCGGCCGCCTGGGCGGCTTCAGCCTGGCGCCAAGCCGATTCCCGCGCCTCCGCCTGCTCGGGAGCGATCGCCTTCGCCGCCAGCAGTTCGGAAACACGGTCAAACTCCTGGCGCGCCGCCTTCGCCACCGCCTCGGTCCGGCTCAACTCGGCCTTGGCCCCGTCGCGCCGGGTCATGAATGGCCGCGGGTCGATCGTGAACAGGACCGTGTCCTTTGGGACCAGCGCCCCCGCCTCAAAATGCACCTCGGTGATGTAGCCTGAGACGCGCGGGCGCAGTTCGACGGTTTCCACCGCCTCGACACGACCGGTGAACTCCTCCCACTCGACGAGTTCCTCCTGCGCCACCGGCGCGAGGGTGACCGAGGCGGGGGGCATGGCGGGAGCGGGGGCTGCATCCTTGGGTTGGCCGCAGGCCGACAGCAGGACCAGGGCGGGAAAGAAAAGCAATTGGGGTTTCACGAGAAGAAAGTTGACCGGTTGGTTAATTCAGTTTCAAAAAATCAGGCCTGGGTCTCGGCGCCGAGCAGGATGCGGGCGCCGGACTCGAGCGGTTCGAGGTGGCTCAGGTCGTTCCAGATGCGGGCGTGCAGGAGCAGACCCTCGCTGTAGGCAAAAAGAATGCGTGCCAGCTCCGCCGCCGGATGCCGGGCACAGATGCTGCCCTCGGCCTGACCGTCGCGGATGGCGCTCTCAAAGTAGCGGATGTACTGGGCGAGGATCTCCTGCAGCTTCTGGCGCAGGCGCTCGTCGACCGTGCTCACCTCCGCGCCCATCGAGTGGACCGGACAGCCGAGCACGCGGCCGTGCTTGGCCAGCAGTTCCTGCTGCTCGCGACGCAGGTGCGCCAGGCAGTTCAGGATGCGCTCCAGCGGCGGCACCACCGGCGAATAAATCTGGTCGAGCTCACGCTTGTGCTCGGTCCAGCCGTGCTCCAGACCGGCGAGGGCCAGGTCGGTCTTCGACTCAAAAAAGTGGTAAAAACTGCCCTTCTTGACCCCCGCGCGCTCGCAGATGTGGTCCACCGAAGTGCTGCCATAGCTGCCGGCCCAGATCAGTTCGATCACGGCTTCCAACAGGCGTTCGCGGGCATCGCTGGTTCTTCCCATGAAACGCAGGCTGCCACAACTAGACGATCGGTCAAGTATTTCCGAAACGGAGGAAATCCAACCCGAGGGCCAAGAGCAGGCCTTCCGCTCGCCCAAACCGAAGACTGCGCCGATAGGTTTGGCTAGGCCGGCGGCGGCACCGTCCCGCGCGGCTCGCGGATGCCGTGCAGCAGCCCCATGGACAGGCCGGCGAAGAGGGCTGCGGCGAGGGCGACCGCCTGGAAGGAACCGGTGAAATGGTAGATCTGGCCGCTGATCAGGGTGGCAAGCAGGAGAGCGAAAACATTGCAGAAGCCGAGCACGGCCTGCAGGGTCGAGCGCCGCTCGAGCGGACAGAGTTCGGCGGCGAGGGTGAGGTCGCCGACGCGATCCAGGAACAGGCCAAAGCCGAGCACGAAGTAGGCAACAACGAAGCCGGCAAAGTGATCCGTGAGGGAGACCCACAGGGCGAGGGCAATGCAGATGAGGCGCGAGGCCTGCAGCAGGATCTTGCCGCCTCGGTGGTAACCGACGTAGCCGGCGAGCAGGCTGCCGAGCACCGTGCCGGCGGCCTGCCCGGCCACAAAGCGCCCTTCGTCAGCCTCGGGTCGCTCGCTGACCTGCAGGGCATGGATGGTGAGGAAGGCGACCATCATCAAATAGCCCATGCCGGTGAAGCGGGCAAAGACGAGGCGCACCAGCGACGGTTGGGCCAGCAGCAGTCGCGGCAAACCGCACAGGTAAGCCAGGTAGGGACCGGGCGGTGCCACCGGATGGCGGTGTCGGGTGTGCTCATCCTCGTGCAGGAAGAGCTGCGACAGCCAGGACACGAAGAGCAGGGCGAAGGTGGCCAGATGCAGCCAGGCATAGGCCTCGCGCCCGGGGAAATGCGTGAGCACGTAATGGATGACCGAGCCGGCAAAAACGCCGATGCCGGCCTGAATGATGTAGCGCAGCGCCCAGCCGGCGGCGCGGGCGCGCTCGGGGATCATCCGCGTCATCATCTCCATCCAGGCGACAACGGTGACCCCGCCAAGCAGGCCGGAGACGATGGGGGTCAGAACGACGAAGGTGAGCAGGGCTCCCTCGACCTCCTCGGCGAGCAGCAGGACCAAACCTGTGACCAGATAGGGCAGGCGCTGGAGCAGGCCGAAGACGAGCACCCAGGGTTTGAAACGCGGCAGTTTTTCAACGACCGGCGCGATGAAGATGCCAACGCTGGCAAAGGCCGCCGGCAGCAGAGCCGGCATGAGGGCGATGATCCAGGCCTTGCCGCCCAGCATCTCGACCATCTTCGGCAGCACGCTCTCCGGCGCCAGAAAGGCGGTGCCGCCCATGTACAAACCGCCCTCCAGGCAGTGGCAGATGAAATTCCGCCGCACCGCGTGGGCACCGGGAGGGTGGGGGGCGGACATGGCGCGGGTCAGGACGGCGCGCGCACCTGCGCCAGCCAGTCCTCGAGGTTGTAGTAGTTCGTCACCCGCGCGATGCGACCGGCTTCGATCTCGAAGAAGGCGCCGACGCGCAGGCGGTAACTCTGACCATGCGCCTGCGGTAGGCCGTCGTCGGCGTGCAGGTAGCTGCCGAGAATGAAAAATTCCGCCGCTGCACGACTGCCATCGGCCGCGGCCATAACGACGAGTTCCACGACCTGCTCGCGGTAGCAGCGGTCCATGCGGCCGAGGAAGGCGCGGAAGGCCTCGCGGCCGCGCTCGCTGGCGCCTTGGTTGATGTCGTGCACCACCTCGCCGGTCAGCAGGGCCAGCAGGGCCTCGCGGTCGCCGCGGTTGAAGGTCTCGTAGTAGTTGCGGATGAGGGCGAGGGCGGACTCTTGCGGACTGGCCATGGAGCCATTATGTTAAGGGTGGCCGGCGCGCCGTCAACGACCGTCCGAGCCTGCTTCAGCCGAAAGAAGCCGGCCAGCCCCGACGATACAAGCCTCCGACATGAAATCGCTTTGCGCCCTCCTTCTGCTGTCCGCCCTGAACGTGTCCGCCGCCACGGACTGGAACCGTTTCCGCGGCCCGAACGGCAGCGGCGTCTCGCCGGCCACAGGCCTGCCCGAGAAAGTGACGGAGGACAACACCGTCTGGAAGGTCGAGCTCGGCAAGGGCTGGTCCTCGCCCGTGCTCTGGAACGACCGCGTCTACGTCACCGCCGAAACCGGTGAAACCACCCGTGCGGTGCTTGCCCTCGACGCCCGCACCGGCAAGGAGGTCTGGCGCCACGAGGAGACGTTTGCGGCGCACAAAAAGCACAATTTCAACAGCTTCGCCAGCAGCTCGCCCTACGTCGACGCCGACCGCATCTACATCAACTGGAGCACCGGCACGACCATCCAGGCCCTGGCCCTCGACCACAACGGCAAGCCGGTCTGGAAGAACGAGCATGTCGCCGATTACATCCACGAGCACGGCACCGGCGTCTCGCCGATCGTCGTCGACGGCATCCTGCTCGTGCGCAGCGAGTTCGACTGGCAGCGCGACGGCCGCGCCTACACCGAGGACCCGGTGGAGAAGACTTGGAAGAGCTGCTTCGTCGGCCTCGACGCCGCCACCGGCAAGCAGGTCTGGAAGAAGGAAGTGCCCAACTGCCTGAACACCTTCTCGACCCCGGTCGTGCACGAGCGCAAGGACGGCACGCGCGAGGTGATCTGCACCAACAACGCCAGCGGCGTCATGGGCATCGACCCGAAGACCGGCAAGGTGAACTGGCAGTTCAAGGGCGACTTCAAACAGCGCAGCCTCGGCTCCGGCGTGCTCCACAACGGCCGCTACTTCTGCACCTTCGGCACCGGCGGCGGCGTCAAGGAATTCGCCGCGCTCGACCTCAACGGCGGCGAACCCAAGCCCTACGAGTTCGCCTTCAGCAAGGGCCTGCCCTACGTGCCCTCGCCGCTCGTCGTCGGCGACCTGCTCTACCTCTTGGGCGACGGCGGCATCCTCAAGGTCGTCAAGTTCAACACCGGCGAGCTCGTCTACGAGGAGCGCGTCAACGGCAGCGCCGGCAGCAGCAAGTTCTTCAGCAGCCCGGTGGCCGCCGACGGCAAGATCTTCTGTGGCAGCCAGCAGGGCGACCTCATCGTGCTGAAGCAGGGCGAAAAATTCGAGCAACTCTCCGCCAACAAGCTCGACAGCGCCATCAACGCCAGCCCGGCGATCGGCGACGGCCGGATCTACATGCGCACGGAAAAGATGCTCTGGTGCGTCGGCGCCAAGGGCTCGCCCCTGCCCTGACCGCCCTCAGCCTTTCTTCAGCACCGCCCAGCACTCGGGCGGTGCAGCGGTGCGGTTGATGGGTCGCAGCAGCTGCACCTCAAACGCGCGCGCCGGCAGGCTCTCCGCCCAGGCCGCCACGGTCCGCTGCTCCTCGCGCCCGCCCTCGTGCCCGGGATAAACCGCGATCGTCAGCAAGCCCCCCGGCGCCAATTCGGCCGCCGCCACCGCCAGCGCGGCCAGGGTGGTCTCCGCACGCGTGATGCGGGTCTTGTCGCCCCCGGGCAGGTAGCCGAGGTTGAACACCGCCGCATCGAGCCGGCCCCGCCAGTCGGCCGGCAGATGTTCAGCGAGGGTTTCGTGCCCGGCCTGCACGAGCGTGCAGCAGGCCGAATCAATCCCGGCTGCGTCCAGTCGCGCACGCGTCGCCGCCAGCGCCTCGGCCTGGACATCGAAGGCCAGCACGTGGCCGGTCGGACCGACCAGACGGGCGAGAAACAGCGTGTCATGACCGTTGCCGGCCGTCGCGTCGACCACGCGCGCGCCCGGTCGCAGGCGGTCGGCCAGCAGCAGGTGCGCCCAGCCGACGGCCGAGGGCAGGCCGCCGCTGGCACTGGCGAGTCGCGGAGATTCAGAGGACATGCCCCACCGATGCCGGCTCTGTCGCCGGCTGGCAAGCCCCTGCTTTTCCAGTGCCGTCGCCCTTGCCAAGGCGGCAAACGCGCCCAAGTTCCCCGTTTCACCTTCCGCCGACCCAACCACGTGAGCCTTGCCCATCCGACCGACGACCTCCGCGTGGCAGAAATTCTGCCGCTGATCCAGCCCGCCCTCCTCATGCACGAGTATCCGCTCGGCGAGGCAGAGTCGGTCTTCATTGAGGACGCGCGCCGGAGCGCCGAACGCATCCTCAAGCTCCAGGACGACCGCCTGCTCGTCGTCTGCGGCCCCTGCTCGATCCACGACACGAAGTCGGCCCTCGAGTACGCCGAGCTGATCGCCGCCGCTCGCGAGCGCCACGCCGCCGACCTGGAGATCCAGATGCGCGTTTATTTTGAGAAACCACGCACCACCGTCGGCTGGAAGGGGTTCATCAACGATCCCCACCTCAACGAGAGCTACGACATCAACACCGGCCTGCGCGGTGCGCGCGGCCTGCTGCTCGAGCTCGCTCGCCGGCGCGTGCCCTCCGCCACTGAGTTCCTCGATGTCATCACGCCGCAGTACATCGCCGATCTGGTCGCCTGGGGCGCCATCGGCGCGCGCACGACCGAGAGCCAGGTGCACCGCCAGCTCGCCTCGGGGCTGTCGATGCCGGTCGGCTTCAAGAACGGCACCGACGGCGGCATCCAGATCGCCCTCGACGCCATCCAGGCCGCGGCCGGCGAACACTGCTTCCTGTCGGTCACCAAGGACGGCGTCGCCGCCATCGTCAAAACCAAGGGCAACGACGCCTGCCACGTCATCCTGCGCGGCGGCAAGGGCGGCACCAACTACGATGCCGCCTCGATCCAGACCGTCGTCGACCAACTCGCCCCGCGCGGCCTGCCGGCCAGCGTCATGGTCGACTGCAGCCACGGCAACAGCCTCAAGGATTACCGCCGCCAGCCGGTGGTCGCCGCCGAACTCGCCGAACAGCTGCGCGCCGGCAGCCGCGCCATCACCGGCGTCATGATCGAAAGCCACCTCGTCGAGGGCCGCCAGGACGCCAAGCCCGGCCAGCCGCTGGCCTATGGCCAGAGCATCACCGACGCCTGCGTCAACTGGGCCACCACCGAGGCCATGCTCGAGGACCTCGCCGCCGCCGTGCGCGCCCGCCGCGGCTGATCCCCTTTCCGCCATGCTCACCGCCGCCACCGCCCGCGATGCGCTCAGCCGCATGCCGGACTGCCGCGTCCTCGTGCTCGGCGATGTCATGCTCGACCACTTCATCTGGGGCGCGGTCCGGCGCATCTCGCCCGAGGCACCGGTGCCGATCGTCGAGGTGACCAAGGAAACCACCTTCCCCGGTGGTGCCGCCAACGTCGCCCGCAACCTCTCGGCCTTCACCCCGCACGCCCACCTCATGGGCCGCGTCGGCCGCGACGCCGCCGCCGGCGAACTGCGCCGCCTGCTCGAGTCCGAGGGCGTGCACACGGCGCCGATGCTCGAGAGCGACACCCTGCCGACCATCGCCAAAACCCGCATCATCGCCCGCCAGCAGCACGTCGTGCGTGTCGACCGCGAAACCGTGGAGAAACTCAGTGATGCCGAACTCGCCGAGGTCGCCCGCCGCGTTGAAACGATGCTCCCGGAACTCGACGCCCTCATCCTCGAGGACTACGGCAAGGGCTTTGTCACCCAGGCCTTTGTCGACACCGTGCTCGGCCTTGCCCGCAGCGCCGGCAAGCTGGTCACCGTCGATCCGTCGCCGCGCAACCCGCTGAACTGGCACGGCGCCTCGCTGGTCAAACCCAACCGCCTGGAAGCCTTCGCCGCCGCCGGCGTCCAGGACGTGCGCACGCCCGGCCCGCCGCTCGAAGACCGCCGCCTGCTCGAGGTCGGCGCGCAGCTGCTCGACCAGTGGTCGGTCGACAAGGTGCTCATCACCCTCGGCGAACAGGGCATGCTGCTCTGCCAGCGCGACGCCGCGCCGCACCACATCCCGACCCGCGCCCGCGAGGTGTATGACGTCTCCGGCGCCGGCGACACCGCCATCGCCTTCCTCACCCTCGCCCTGGCCGCCGGCCTCGGCGCCGAGGACGCCGCCGACCTCGCCAACCACGCGAGCGGCATCGTCGTCGGCAAGCTCGGCACCGCGCGTGTGACCCGCGAGGAACTGCTGCAGGCCTTCGAAGACTGACCCCGCCATGTCCGACTTTTCCACCCTGTTCCGCGGCCATCTCGACGGCCACCTCGCCACCCTGCAGCGCCTCGACGCCTGCCGCGACACCCTCGCCGCCATCGCCCAGGCCTGGGTCGACGCCCTGCGCGCCGGCAAAAAAGTGCTGTTCTTCGGCAACGGCGGCAGCGCTGCCGACGCCCAGCACCTCGCCGCCGAACTCTGCGTGCGCTACCGCGCCAACCGCCGCGCCCTCGCCGGCCTGGCCCTGACCACCGACACCTCGGTGCTCACCGCCCACAGCAACGACTTCGGTTTCGAAACCGTCTTCGCCCGCCAGGTCGAGGCCCTCGCCCAGCCCGGCGATGTCGTCGTTGGCATCTCCACCTCCGGCACCAGCAAAAACGTCGTCGCCGGCCTGCGCGCCGCCCGCGAGCGCGGCTGCGTGGTCGTCAGCTTCACCGGTGAAAACGGCGGCGACTGCGCCGCGCTCGCCCACCACGCCTACTGCGTGCCGAGCCCGGTCACCGCCTACGCCCAGGAATGCCACCTCATGGCCGGCCACGTGCTCTGCGAGTTCGTCGAGTCGGCCTTTGCCGACTGAGCCCCGCCGCGGACGGCGTTTTCCTGCCATGTCCCCTGTCCTCGCCACCCTGGCGGACCTCGTCCGCATCAACAGCGTCAACCCCGCCTACGGCGGCCCCGGCGAGGGTGAAATCGCCGCCTACATCCGCGCCTTCTTCGAGAAGCGCGGCCTGGAGGTGCGCGAGCAGGAGGTGTTCCCCGGACGCCCCAACGTGCTCGTCCGCCTGCCCGGCCGCAACCCCAGCCGGCGCATCGTCCTGGAGGCCCACACCGACACGGTGTCGGTCCAGGGCATGACAATCCCGCCCTTTGATCCGGTCATCCGCGAGGGCCGGATGTATGGCCGCGGCAGCTGCGACACCAAGGCCGGCCTGGCCACCATGATGCACGCCCTCGCCTCGCTGCATGAGAAGGGCATCAAGCCGCCCTGCGAGGTCCTGCTCGCCGCCGCCGTCGACGAGGAGTTTTCCTACCGCGGCGTTGTCCGACTGTGCGACGGCCTGCGCGCCGATGCCGCGATCGTCGCCGAACCCACCGAACTGCGCGTCGTCACCGCCACCAAGGGCGTCCTGCGCTGCCGCATCGTCCTGCACGGCAAGGCCGCGCACAGCTCCAAGCCGCACCTCGGGGCCAATGCCATCGGCGCCATGGCCCAGGTCATCGCCGCCCTCGAGGCCGATGCCGAAGCCATGGCTGCACACGCCCACCCGCTCACCGGTCCGGCCACCTGCAGCGTCGGCGTCATCGAGGGCGGCGTGCAGGTCAACTTCGTGCCCGACCGCTGCGCCATCGAGATCGACCGTCGCCTGCTGCCCGGCGAAAAGGCGGAGACCGCCCTCGCCCACTACCGCCAACTCGTCGACGCGGTCTGCGCCCGGCGCCCCGGCATTCGCGGCGAGATCGAGGAACCCGTGCTGCTGGTCGACGAGGCCCTCGACACCCCGACCGACTCAATCGTCACCCGAACCGCCTCGGCCGTGCTCGCCGAACTCGGTCTCGATCCCACGCCCTGCGGCGTGCCCTTCGGCTGCGACGCCAGCAAGCTCGCCCGCGCCGGCATCCCCAGCCTCGTCTTCGGCCCCGGCAGCATCGACCGCGCCCACACGGTCGACGAGTACATCGAGATCGACCAGGTCGAAACCGCGCTCGAGTTCCAGCGCCGCTTCCTGCTGGCGTTCGAGTGAGTCCGCAGACTCAGGCAGACAGGTTTCGCACGGAGAACGCGGAGGGCACGGAGGAAGAACAAACCGTGCACGGGCATGGCCTCCATCCATGCGTCGATCCGCAGATGGCGCAGATTGTTGAAGCCGGGGAGGGCCGGGTCGCTCCCTGCCCTGCTGAATCAGCGTCCTGTCAGCGTCTCATCAGCGGTTCTGAGCTTCGTCACGCCCAAGGCAGAAGATCCAATCGCCAACAAGGAATGACCCAGTTCGAAGGAGCCGCCCGCGCCGTTTGACCTCCTCTCTGAAAATCTGCGCAGTCTGTGGATCCTTGCTTTCCGGGATCCGCGCTGGAAAAACCCTGTCAGGCCCGGCTCAGCGCAGCACGCGGGCAAGGGGCGGGATGGGGGCGCCGAGGGCGGCGGCGGTGGCGCGCAGCAGTTCGACTTCCTCGTCGTTGAAACGTCCGTCGTGCAGGGCGATGCGCGCGCCGAGGCGCAGCAGGGCGCTCTTCACCATGGGCGTGCTCGCCTCAAGCTCCTCCAGCGCCGCCATGATCTCGGCCAGGGGCAGTAGATGTGCAGGAGCGGGCGGCAAGGGCTGGCCGGTGTGCTGCTGAAACTCCGCGGCGGCCGCGCTCAGGGCGTCCGGGTGACCCGACACCTGGGCAAAGGCCTGCAGCAGGGTGGCAGCCGGGGCGCTGACCTGGCGCAGGGAGGCATGGCGGACCGGCACAGGCGTGCGCAGGCCCGCGCCGACCGCGACCTGTCGCTCAATGACCTTTTGCAGCATGAACTCGAAGGCATCGAGCTGGCCGTCGGCCGCGATGAAGGCGCCGGTCAGCTCGATGCATTCGCGCGCCTGCTCGCGCCCCAGATGCCGCAGCCAGGGCAGGGCCAGGTCGAGCAGGGCGAGTTTTTCGAGCGAGCGCCGCCCGCGCAAGCGCCGGCTCCAGTCGAGCGCCTGCTCCGCCATCGCAGCGCCGCCATGCCCGGAGAGCTGGCTCAGGACGCCCTGGCAGGCGGTCTCGTCGCGGCCGATGAGCAGGCCAAAAAGCAGGGCCTGCGCCTCCGCCCGGGAGGCGATGCGCTTTTGTTCGGTCTGCAGCAACTCGCGCACGACGGCGCCCACGGCCGGGTCGATGCGCTCGGTGAAGCCAAGGCTTTTCACCAGGGACGGGAGCGCCGGTGCGGGTGGCCGCGGCGGCCGGGCGACCTCGGCAGCGGCCGCTTCCCTGGGCGGCTGGACCATGACGCCGTTCCACGACGGCTCGAGGCGACGGATGCGCTCCGGCAGGGGTGGATGCGTGGCCAGACCGAGGCGGAGGAAATCGCTCGACGCAAAAAACAGGTGCCGCGCCTCGCCCGCCTGGGCGTTCTGCAACACGCCGTGCGAGGAGTGCCCGCCAATTTTCTTCAGGGCGCCGGCGATGCCCGAGGGCTCGCGGGTGAACTGCACCGCCGCGGCATCCGCCAGAAACTCGCGCTGGCGAGAGACCGCGGCCTGCAGCAGGCGGGCGAAGAGGGTGCCGAGCGAGCCGATCAGCCAGAGCGCCAGACCGGTCACCAACAATACCAGCACCAACCCGCCCGCGCCGCGTGAATCGCGGGACGAGCGGACACGCACGTGGCGGAGGGATTCGAGGATCAATCGCCCCGCCGTGGCCACCATGATCAGGCCGAACACCCAGCCGATGAGCCGCTGGTTGAGGCGCATGTCGCCGTTGAGGATGTGGGAGAACTCATGGGCGACCACGCCCTGCAGCTCGGCGCGGGTGAGCCGTTCCAGGCAGCCGCGGGTGACGCCGATCACTGCGTTGGCCGGATCGGTGCCGGCGGCAAAGGCATTGATGCCGGGCTCGTCCTCGAGCAGCCAGACCTCCGGCACTGGCACTCCCGAGGCGATGGCCATCTCCTCGACGACGTTGAGCAGGCGTCGCTCCAGGGGCTCGGTCGTGCCCGGCGAAACCGGGCGACCGCCGAGGTCGCGGGCGACGACGCTGCCGCCGCCGGCCAGCCGCACCTGCTTGTAGGCGCTGCCGAGAGTGATGGTGCCACCGACGGTGGCGGCCACCCAGCCCAGGAGCTGCGGATCCCACCAGGGGGCCGCCACCTCGCGGAAGGCGCCCGGCGTGGCGTCAGAGTCGAAGAGGACCGGCTTGAGCAGCACCGCCACGGCGAAAGTGCTGGCAATGACGCCGAGCACGCAGAGCGCGAAGCCGGCGACCAGCCAGCGACTGCGCGTCAGAGCCTGTTGCTGAGCGGCAAAGAAATCCATCGCACAGGAAGCCTGGGGACTCGATGCGACAAGCCGGTCAGAACTGGACTTTGACGCCCTCGCGCTCCTGCTCGCGGGTCACCTCAAACAGGCTGGCGGCGGCAAACTGGAAGAGGCCGGCGACCAGGCTGGCCGGGAACATCTCGCGGGCGTTGTTGTAGCTCATCACCGAATCGTTGTAGGCCTGGCGGGCGAAGGCGATGCGGTTCTCCGTGCTGGTCAGTTCCTCGGTGAGCTGCATCATCGTCGAGTTGGCCTTCAATTCGGGATAGGCTTCCGAAACCGCGAACAGTCGGCCGAGCACGCCGCCGAGGCCGCTTTCCGCCTGAGCCAGCGACGCCATGGCGGCGGGGGAGCCGGGATTCGCCGCGGCGGCTGCGCAGGCGCCGGCGGCCTGGTTGCGC
>JBIJBO010000017.1:0-38471 GCA_044345215.1 Prosthecobacter sp.
CTCCGGCGGGATGACCTTGTGCTGTTTGGGCGGCGGCATCACCTCGTCGGGATCGGTCGAAAGAATACGCTGCAAAAGCGCGCTCTGCTCCGGCCGGCCGGGCACCACCGCGGTAACACCGTCGCGATTCTTCTTCGCCTCCGTCTCGTCATCGAGCCTCAGCCCAGCCTCGCGCTTGTTCTCATCTGGCCCGTGGCAGAAGAAGCAGTTCTCTGAGAGGATGGGCCGAATCTGGCGCGAAAAATCCACGGCGGCCACACCGTGCAACGTTGGCAGCAGGCCGAGCAGGACAATGAGCGGAGGGCGAAAAGCGGGCATGAGACTCATCCAGTAACGAATCCGGCCCGGTGCTTTTCGCAGCCGGCCGCGCACGAACGCCCGTTTCCTGTCTTGGCCACCAAGACTGGGTGTGCTAATCTCGTTGTCTCCGCCGATGCCCGTGCCGCGCCCATTGCTCCGCCGTCTGCGTCCGCTGCTTGCGGCGCTGGCCTGCTGGGGCTGCATCGCCGAGGCGCAGGAAACGCCCGCGGGCTGGACCGAACGGGAGACCCGGCTGGCCAACGAATACCTCTCGCTGCTCGTCGCCCAACCCGACTACGGCCGCGTGGTCGACCTGCTCTGGGCGCTTTACGACAAGCACAGCGCCACCCGCCTCCTGCTCGACCATGTCGCCGCCCAGGCCGGTCGCAGCGGTCACCCGACACTACGCCTCGTTCAGGGCCACCTGCTGCGCCGCAGCGGCGATCTCGCTGGTGCCGCGCGGATCTATGACGAAATACTCGCCGCCCAGCCGGACCACCGGATTGCCCTGCGCGCCCGCGCGGAGGCGGCACGCGAGCTGACCGATCCCGCCGGCGCCTGCCGCTTCCTGGAACGCCTGGCCAAGCTGCTGCCGGCCGACGATCCCTCAACAACCCAGACCTGGCTCGACCTCGGCACCCAGTCGCTGGCCGCCGGCAAAACCGCCGAGGCGCGCGCCGCCTGGGAAAGGGCCGCATCCCTGCGACCCGACGACTTCGACCTTGCGAGGCGGGTCGCCGACCTGCTGCTGCGCGCCGGTCTGCCCGCCGAGGCGGCCACCTTCTTCTCGCGCCTGGCGCAGCAGAGCGATCCGCGGAAGCGCCTGGAGGCCTACCACGACCTCGCGCGCATCCACGAACTGGCCGGCGACTTCGACCAAGCGAACCAGGCCCTGACGAACAGCCTGGCTCTGCTCGATTTTCGCGACGGCCGCTACGAAGAGCTGTTTCGCCGGCGCGTGCGCCTGCACGAACGCTTCGGCCGGCTTGACGAACTGCGCCGGCAGCTCGAACTCGCGGCCGCCACGCAGCCGCCCGCCGAGCAAGCACTCCGAGATCTCTGTCGCTTCTGCGCCGTCGTCATCGATCCGGACGGTCAGCTTGCAGCGTTGCGCACCTTGGTCGCCGCCCTGCCGGAGGTCGATTCCTATCGCTGGGAACTCGTGCGCGTGCTGCTCGACCACGAGGGCGCGCAGGAGGCGGCAAGGCTGCTCGACGAACGCCTCGAAAAGGATGCAAGCCCCGCGCTGGTCTTCCTGCGCTGCGAGGCGGACCTGCGGATTGGCACCCCCGGGGCTGCCGCCGAGCGCCTGCGCCGCCTGATCGAGGGTGCCGACACGGAACTGGAAAAGCAGATCCTCGCCTTCGCCCAGGCGCGCGCGCTGGATGCCATCGTCGAATTCATCCTGCGCCGGCGTGTCGACCGCGAACCCGGCCGCCAGGAGACGGTCTTTGAACTGGCCGCCTTCCTGCGCGCCCGCAAAGACAACGCCGGTGCCGAGACCGTGCTGCGTCGCTACATCGAAACTGCACCCGCGGAGACGGAACGCCGGCGCCGCCTCGACGAGGCCGCGAGTTTCCTCGCCGCCAGTCAGGACACCACCAGTGCGCTCGTGCTGGCGCGCGAGCAGGTGGCACAACCCGACGCAGGTCGGACGGAATGGCTGCGCCTGGCCGACCTGCTCAGCGAACAGGGGGACACGGCCGAAGCCGTGACCTGGCTGGACAAGGCCTGGACCGCCTCCACCACCGATGAGGAACGCGCGGAGGTCGATGAGCGGCTGTTTGCCGTGCTGCTCGGCGATGCCGGCGCCGAGCCACCCTTGCGCCAGGGCACGGCCGGCGAATTCCGCCTGCCGGACGCCTTCACCGGCCGCGGCTTCGCCGGCGTTGCCGAGGAACCCGGCCTGCCAACCTTGCCGGAAGCCGTGCTCGACAAGTCACGGGCGCTCGCCGGACAAGCTTCTTCCGGCGACCCGGCCGCGCTGTTTCGCGCGGCCTGGTGGGCGCTGCGCTGCAGCCAGCACGAAGCCGCCTACCCGCTGCTGCAGCGCCTGCAGGCCGCGGCGGGCGACACGGGGCTGTCGCTCGAGGCGGACAAGCTGCTGCTTGAATTGGCGATCGCCGACCAAAACCGGTCGCTGGCCGAACGCCTGCTGCGGCGCCTCATCGACCGCGACGAGGCCGGCCGCATCCGCCATGTGCTGCGCCTGAGCGAGCTGCTGCTGGAGGCCGAGCAGGCCGCGCTGGCCGCCGTGCAGAACCGCGGCTGGCGTTCCGACCAGCGCGTCCCCCCGCCGGGACGCGAGGCCGCGGAACTGCTGGAGGCCGGCCTGCGCCGCGACCCGGATGCCGAACCCCTCATCGCCGCACTCGCCCAGTGCTACCTGCTTCAGCAGCGCCCCGAAGACGCTGCAGCCCTCTGGCGCGAGGCCATCCGCCGCGCCGGCGAAAGCACCGCCATCCCGCTCATGGAGCGCCAGGCCGAACTGCTGCTGCGCCAGAATCAGCTTGCGGAATTCGTCACCGTGCAAACGGCCATCACCGAGCGCGAGACCGACATCAGGCGACGGCGCGAGGCCTACAAACGCTTCCTCGACCGCCTGCTCTGGGACAGCCAAGGGGGTGAACTCGCTGCCGAGGAAACCACACGCCGGCTGGACCTCGTCGAGAAAAGCCTCGCCAGCCTGGCGCGCAAACATCCCTTCGACGGCTTCTACCATGAGGCCCTGGCCCAGGTCTACGACCGCAAGGGCGATCACGCCCGCGCTTTCCAGGCGATGAAGCAGGCCTATTACACCGCGCCCGACACCCCCTTCTCCTCCGGTCAGCTGCGCGACGCCGCCCTGCGCGTGCAGGATCTCGATGCTGCCATCTACTTCCAGAAACAAATCGCAGCCGCCGCACCGCCCGCCGTGCTCGCGGCTGAGTCACGCCGCTTGGTCGAACTGCTCGAGCAGACCTTCCAAATCGCCGAGGCCGACCGCGTGCGCCGCCGCCTGGAGAGTCGGTTTGCCCAGGACGCGGCGGCCCTCGAAAGCTTGGCCGAGCACTACCGCGCCACGGGTCAGGAGGAGGCGGAGCGGCGCGTCTACGAGCAGGTGGCACGCGTGCGTCCCTGGGACGCGCGCTCGCAGTTCCGCATCGCTCTCAAGGCGCTGCGCCTCGCCGACGATGCCGCCGCCGAAAGCCGGCTGCGCGAAATCCTCGCCAAAACCCAGGCGGCGTCTCCCACCCGCCCCACTGATGCATCCCGCCTGCCGCTGCCGCTGACCGACACCCGCAAGGACGGAGCGCCGGGACCGGTCACTGAACTCGCCGGCCAGGTGGAAGCCGCCAGCGGCCTCACTCACGAGGAGGCAGGCCGCCTGCGGAGCTTCTTCAATCTGCCGCGGCCGGAACTCGTCGCCCTGCCCGACAGCACTGATCTCCTGCGCCTGCGCGCGATCGAGGAACTGGCCCGGCTGCTGCGCCGCCGGGGCGATCCCGCCGAACTCGCCACTTGGAGCCGCGACTGGCAGGCCGCCGACCGTGCTCCCGTCGAACGCCTCTGGGCGCTGTTCTACGCCGGCGACGGCGCGCCTTTCCGCGCCGCCCTGCATGAGGTTTTCGGCGACCCTCCCGGTCTTGAGGCACGCTTCTGCCGCGTCTGGCTCACCCTGCGCTCCAACGGCATGACCGACGCCCTTGCCTGGACCGGACAAACCGGCGTCAACCTCGCCGAACAGGAAGTTCGCCGCCGCCTGCTGCAGGCATCCGTCGCCCTGCTGACGGATTTCGGCGGCTTCCGCTATGCCCGCGGTGAACTCGCCGCCCTAGGCGCCTCACGCCTGCTCGCCAATGCCGCTGTCCTTGAAATCACCCGCTCGCTGCAGGATCGCCAGCGCTACGCCGAAGCCCTGGAGCTCGGCGAAAGCCTGCGCCGCAACTCGCCGGCACTTGCCGCCGACTACGCCTACTTCCTGTCGCGCATCGCCGAATCTGCCGAGCGCTGGGATCTTGCCCGCCAGTATCTCGGCCAGGTCGTCCTCGCCCCGACGCGACCAGGCCCTTACCGAGGCACCTACGATCCCTACGTCTACAGCCTCGCCACAGCCAGCCGCCTGGCCGTATCCCTCCAGGAGCGCGAGCAAACCCTCGGCAAGGCCTGGAAACACCTGCAGCGCACGCCTGACTCGGCAATGACACGCCTGCGCAAGGCGGTGATCGCCGGCCTCGCCGGCGCCGAGCAGGCGGCCGCGGGCGAACTTGAGCGCCTGATCACCGGCGACTTCGTTGCGGCCCGTCCCATGGGCGAGATCCGCGGCATCCTGCTGCCCCAGGGCTCGGTGCGTCACGAGGAACCTCAGCACCTGCGCAGCTACTGGGAGGAGACCCGCGAGATTCAGGCTGTGCTCGTGCAACAGGGCCTGGGCGGAGTCGTCCAAGAGGCCAACCACCGGCTTGAGGAGCGTCTCGGCCATCTCACCCTCAGTTCGCGCACCGGCTTCGAGTTCGGCGAGTGGCGACTCGGCCACCTGCTGCGCCGCTTGCGCCAGGAGGGTTACCCGACGCGCCTGCGCCTCATCCGCGAGCACCTCGCCAGCGTCGACCTGCGCATGGAGGTCTCCGTCGACACGCTCAGCGAACTCGGCGGCCGACTGGAAAGCAACGGCATGGCGCGCGAGGCGGTCGAAATCTACCGAATGCTGCCCGGACGCGCGCCCGCCAACCCCGAGTACGCCCTCTGGCTCCTGCGCGCGTGTGAGGCCGCCCGCGACACCGGCAGCGGCCTGGCCTTCACCGAACAGCTGCTCGCCGCCGAGCCGCCGATGAAACCCCCTCAGCCCGGCGACGAGGTGCTGCGCGAAAAACACGCCCACTTCCTCGCCCAAAACTTCGACTTCGCCGCCCTCCAGCGACTCGGCTTCCGTCCGGAGGTCACGCGCGTGCTGCAGGGCCGAGTTCCCGACGAGGTGCCCTACCTGCGCGAACTGGCCCTGCTGCAGGAACGCGCCGGTGACAAAGCGGCCGCACTGGCCGCCTGGGAACGGCTGCACCTCGCCCACACGGTCAACGCGGAGAAAAACGTGCCCCAGGACATCGAAGCCTGCCTGCACCGGGCACGCCTGCTGCATGGGTCGGGTCGCGCGGCGGAGGCGCTGGCGGCGCTGGCCGAGGTCGACCTCACCGGCAAACCGCACCCGCAATGGCGCGACGTGCTCACCCTGCGCGCCAGCCTGCTCGCCGAGGCCGGCAATTGGGAGGCCTTCCGCGGCCTCATGGCCCTGGCGATCGACCAAAAAACCCTCTCCGGCATCCTCGAACTCGCCGGCCAGCTCAACCGTCACGGCCGCGGCACCGAGGCACTCAACTACCTGATTCAGGCCGAGCGCAGTCTGCGCGACGACAGCGACCGCTTCCGCCTGCGCCTTGAGCAACTCAAGCTGCACAGCTCCGATCCCGACTGGACTCCGGAACTGGGGCGCCCCCAAGTCGCCGCCCTGTTCCGCGCCCGCAGCCGCGACCGCGAAGCGCTGCAGGCCCTGGTCGACTGGATGCGCGGCCGCGCCGGTGGTCCACAGCAGGATGCCTGGATCCGCGTGCTGCGCTCGGAAACGCGTGCCGGCCTTGATCGCCCGGCCGCGGCACTGGCCCTGGCGGCCTTTGCGAAAACCCTTCCTGACAGCGAGCGCAACACGCTGACCGAAGGCTGGACCGCCGGCCGCGAGGGCGACCACACCTGCCTTGAACTGGGTGCCGAGGTCCTGCTCGAACTCGGTCGCCCTGCCTGGGCTCGCCAGGCTTGCGAGAGCCTGCTGGAGCTGCCCTCCCTGCGTCTCGACGGACGCAAACGCCCACTCATGGTGCGGATTGCCCACGCACTTGGCGACCATGCGACGGTCCGCGAGCTGTTTGCCGAAGTCGTGCGCAAAAGCCAGCCCGGCGGCAGCCAACCGGTCGAGTGGGCGCAGGCCTTTGCCGCCATCGGCGAGCGCGGCCTTGCGCGCGAGCTTTACCTGGCCGCCCTGGAGCGCAACGAGGGCAATCAAACGCTGCATGCCGGGCTGTGCACGGCCTGGGTTCGCTTCCTCATCGAAGATAACGCCTTCGAGGTGGCGGAGGACTTCCTCCGTCGCCACAACTGGGCCCTGCCGGGTGAGACCGCAGCCCTGCTTGCGGAGCTCTACCGAGCCTGGGGTCGACTCGAGGCCATTGCCGCCGAACTCCCCAAGCACCATTTGCCGGACGGGGTCGAAAAAGAAGTCTTGTTTCTGGCCACCCGCGCCGGCAAACTGAAGCCGACCGTCCGCTGAACCCGTGCTGCACGCCACTTGCCGACTCCTGCTGGCACTGACGCCCCTGCTTGGCGCCTGCGGTTCATCGCGCCCGAAACGCGAGCCAACGCCGCTCATGTCGCAGACCATGCAGCAGCGCTTTGCCGCCGCGCGTGAACGCATGAAGGACCCCAATGACCGCAGCCGCTTCGACCCGGGCGTGCAGTCATCGTTCGCGCGCCAGAGTGGCAACGGCAGGGCCATGTCTGGAAAAAGCTACAAAGCCTCGTCCTTCAATGGCGGCAAGGCCTACGCCCGCACGCCTTCCTACAAGGCCGATACCTGGTCGGGCGCCGACCGCAACAGTGATCTCGGAAAGCAGGCCCATGCCGGCGCGGATGCGGTGGCGGCCGGCATCAACACCGATTTCAAAACCTCCGAGAGCGCGCTCGGCAGCCAGACCGTTCGCGGCGGCGACCAGGTGTTCGAGGGCGCGGCCGCGCGCTTTCGCACGCAGGCGGACCGCGAGGCTCTGCGCAGCCAGGAGAAAAATGATAGACCGGAATTCATTCAACTCGAGGAACACCGACGCAATCCCGCTTACAGCGAGGAGCAGGTGAAGCGCCTGCTCGGCCGCCCCTAGCCCGGATGGGCGGAACCGCCACCCCCATGCATTTTCCGGCCGCGATCCTCCCCTCGGCAAGAACGGCCGCCGGGCGCCGTTAATGGTAGCAGAGTTGAGCGCTTGACTCGGTCGGGCGCCCTTAGGCAGACTTCCCCAGAACCCGTTTACTTCTATGTTCCGCATACCCGGCGCCCTCGGCAAAGACCTCTGCGACAAAGACCTCGGCCTGACCCGCCGCGACATCCTGCGCGTCGGCGGCGCCTCGATGCTGGGGCTGACGCTCAACAACCTGTTCCGTGCCCAGGCCGCCTCCGCGGGTTCGGCCGCCTCCGGTCGCGCCGGCTGGGGCAAGGCCAAGCACGTGCTGATGATCTACCTGCAGGGCGGCCCCAGCCACCTCGACCTCTGGGATCCCAAGGAGAATGTGCCGGACAAGGTGCGCTCCGCCTTCAAAACCATCCCCACCAAGATCCCCGGCCATCACTTCACGGAGATCCTGCCCCAGCTCGCCAAGGTGAACGACAAGTTCACCACTATCAACTCGATGAGCTACACGCCCAACGGCCTGTTCAACCATACGGCGGCCATCTACCAGATCATGACCGGCTATACGACCGACAAGGTCAGCCCGTCCGGACAGCTCGAACCGCCGAACGCCAAAGACTACCCGAACTTCGGCAGCAACATCATCCGCCTCAAGCCGATGGATGAGCCGATGCTGCCCTTTGTCATGCTGCCGCGCCCGCTGCAGGAATCGAACGTCGTCGGCAAGGGCGGAACCGCCGGCTTCCTCGGCAAGGCCTATGACCCCTACACCCTCTACCCCGAGGGCGATGACTTGGACATGGGCAAGATGGACCGCCTGAAGATCGACGACCTGCAGCTGCGCCCGGACCTGTTCAGCCTGCGTCTCCAGCGCCGCGCCAAGCTGCGCGATGCCATCAACGACCAGATGCCGACCATCGAGGCGGCGGTCAAGGATCTCAGCCTCGACGGCTACTACGACCAGGCGCTCAGCCTCATCGCCAGCGGCCGCGCCCGCGACGCGTTTGCCCTCGAACGCGAATCTGTCAAGCTGCGCGACCGCTACGGCCGCAACACCTTTGGCCAAAGCTGCCTGCTTGCCCGCCGCCTGCTCGAGGCCGGCACCCGCGTTGTCGAACTCATCTGGCCCAAGGTCGCCAATTCGGACAACCATTCCTGGGACCACCACGTCGGTCTCACGCAGCGCATGAAGAACCAGAGCGGCCCCATGCTCGACCAGGGCCTGAGCGCGCTCTTTGAGGACCTCGACGCCTCCGGCCTGCTCGAGGAGACGCTGGTGGTCGCCCTCGGCGAGTTCGGACGCAGTCCCGAAAAAGGCGTTTCCACCTCCGGCAACGGCAACAGCGCCGACGGCCGCGACCACTGGCCCTACTGCTACACCGCCATCATCGGCGGTGCCGGCATCAAGCGCGGCTACGTGCACGGCAAGTCGGACAAGACCGGCTCCGCCCCGGCCGAAAACCCGGTGCATCCAACCGAGTTGCTGGCGACGATCTATCACGCGGTCGGCATCGATCCGGAGACCATCGTCTACAACCACCTCAACCAGCCGCGCGAGCTGGTGAAGGCCAAGCCGGTGACCCAGCTCTTCTCCTGACCGGCGCGCCGCATGCACGCCGCCGGCCCCAAAAATCCCCTTCACGGCATCACCCTCGAAAGGATGGTGACCGAACTTCAGGCCCACTACGGTTGGGAGATGCTCGGACGCATCATCCCGATCAACTGCTTCAACTGGCAGCCCAGTATCAAGTCCAGTCTGACCTTCCTCCGCCGCACCCCATGGGCCCGGCAGAAGGTCGAGCAGCTCTACCTCGACAGCCTGCCAGACTTCGCGCCGCAGGACGCGCCCCCAGCCTCCGCCGGTGCCTGCGACACCCAGTCCGTCGGAGGCTAATCGGCTCCCGCAAGGAAATCGAGCGTCGGCACCCCGACCCGAGCGGCAAAAAACGCCTCACCCGCGCCATTGCGCTGCGGCCGGGCGGCGCTATCCTCGGGCCGCCATGTCGCTCGAAGTCTCCCTCCAAGCCGCTGCTGACGCCGGTCAGCTCCTGAAATCCAGCCATGACAACATTCTGGCCCTGCTCGCCGCCGGCACCAACCCGGTTTACCGCGCCAGCATCGAGGAGCTCGTCGGGGGCGGCGCCTGGGAGGAACTCAACGACCGCTTCTTCCAGCCGCTGAAGTTCGGCACCGGCGGCCTGCGCGGCCGCACCATCGGGCGCATCCTCACCCGCGCCGAGCGCGGCAGCGCCGCCCAGGACGCGCAGCCCGACCATCCCTGCGTCGGCACCAACGCGATGAACTTTTACAACGTCGGCCGTGCCACCCGCGGCCTGGTGGCCTACTGCAAGGCCTGGCGCGCCAAGGCAGGGCTCGACGGCAAGCCGGCGATCGTCTTCAGCCACGACACCCGCCTGTTCTCGCCAGAGTTCGCCCGTCGCTGCGCCCAGATTGCCATCGAAAACGGCGCCGACGTCTACCTCTTTGACGGCTGCCGCGCGACGCCGGAAATGAGCTTCGCCGTGCGCCAACTGCGCGCCGACGCCGGCGTCATGCTCACCGCCAGCCACAACCCGCCGCATGACAACGGCTACAAGGTCAACTTCAGCGATGGCGCCGGCATCGTTGAACCGCACGCCAGCGGCATCATCGCCGAGGTCAATGCCCTCAAGGACGAGACCTACACGCCGCTGCCCGCCGACCAGCAGGGCCGCATCACCATGCTCGGCGAGGCCATGGATGCCCAGTACCTGGCCCGGGTCGAAACCATGATGCTGCGCCCCGAACTGCTGCGCGAGGAGGCGGCGAAGAAACTCAAGATCGTGTACACCGCCCTGCACGGCACCGGCGGCGTGCTCGTGCCCGTGCTGCTGAAAAAACTCGGCTTCAGCTTCCTCACCGTGCCCGAGCAGGACGTGCGCGACGGCCGCTTCCCGACCGTCAAATCGCCCAACCCGGAAAACGCCTCGGCCCTGAAGATGGCCGTCGACCTCGCCGACCGCGAGGGCGCCGACATCATCATCGGCACCGACCCCGATTGCGACCGCATGGGCGTCGGCGTGCGCGATGCCGACGGCCGCATGACCCTGCTGACCGGCAACCAGACCGGCTCGCTGATGGCCTGGTACCGCCTGCGCACGATGTTCGACCTCGGCATCCTCAACGAGGCCAACCGCGGCAACGCCGTTCTGCTGAAAACCTTCGTCACCAGCCCGCTGCAGGACGCCCTGGCCGCCCGCTTCGGGGTTGGCTGCGTCAACACCCTCACCGGCTTCAAGTGGATCAGCGCCAAACTCGCCAAGTATGAGGCGGCCCTTCCGGAGGACATCCGCCGCCGCTACCGCGACCTCGACGCCGCCGAATCGCGCGCGGCACGCCTTGCCCACAGCAAGTTCCTCGTCTTCGGCGGCGAGGAGAGCTACGGCTACATGGGCGACGACTTCAGCCGCGACAAGGATGGCAATGGTGCCGTCGTCATGTTTGCCGAACTCGCCGCCTACGCTGCCAGCCGCGGCCTCACCGTGGCCGGCCTGCTCGATGAGGTGTATGCCGAATTCGGCTACTTCCTCGAAGTCAACCAGAGCAAGGTCTTCGAGGGCGCCAGCGGCGCCGCCAAGATTGCCAAGCTCGCCGACAGCTACGGCGCGCGGCCGCCGGCAGAAGTCGATGGCAGCGCCGTCGTGCGCGTGCGCGACTTCCGCAAGCCTGGCCACCTCGACGAGGAGGGCGAGCCGGTCGCGACGGAGAAGATGCTCTTCGTCGACCTCGCCGACGGCCGCAGCTTTGCCGTGCGTCCGTCGGGCACCGAACCGAAGATCAAGTACTACATGTTCGCCCGCCAGATGCCCGGCGAGGGTGCCCGGCTCTCTCCGGAGGAACTCGCCGCCGCCAAGACCCGCGTCAGCGCCTCTCTCGACACCCTCTGGACTTGGCTGGAGCGCGACATCGAGTCGCGCCTGGTCTGAGATCGGCCGCAGGTTGCGGGGGTCGGCGCACGTACTTGGCCGTGCATGCGCCTGCTCCTCCTGCTGACCGTCTCCGCCGCCACCGCCGAGCCCATTGAGCGTGTCTGGCTCAGCCACGCCTCACCCGAACCCTCGCGGATCGTCATCAACTGGCAGACCGCCACGCCCGGCAACTCGGTCGTGGAATTCGGCCCGGGACCCGACCTCGGAGAGCGGGTGGCCGTAGAGACAAGGAACACGCATCATCAGGTCGAGATTCCGTGCGAGGGACGCGACGGCCACCTTCACTACCGCGTGCGCAGTGGTGACGCGGTCTCGGAAGTTTTCCGCTGCAAGACACCGCCCTCGCGCGAGCTGCGGCTCGCCATCGTCGGCGACTGGGGCTTTGCCATGGACCGCGACCTCGCCGCGCTGCGCCGTGACGACCCGCACCTGCTGGTCAGTGCGGGTGACAACGTGCCCGACCTGCACGGCCCCGGCCGCGAGGCCGGGCGCGCCTTCGCCGCCCTGATCGACCGCCAGCCGGAGCTGTTCCGCAGCGTGCCCTTCCTGCCCGTGCTCGGCAACCATGACCGCGAGCTGACGCCGCGCGGGCCAAAGCCGCCGGCTCATCCGGTCTATGACGTCGAGGCGACCGCCTTCCGTGCATTTTTCGCGCTGCCGGGCGACGAGTGGAAGTGGCATTTCGACCTGCCGGGCTTCGACCTGCGCCTCATCGCCCTCGACCTCAACCACATTCAGGATCACGGCACGACCTGGCAGACCTGCCACGCCTGGCAGCCCGACTCAACGCAGCTGCGCTGGTATGCCGACCTCATGCAGGCCACGCAGGCCGGCTTTGTGCTGACGATCATGAATGAAAAGCAGACCCAGTTGCAGGGGCTTGCCAAGGGGGCCTGGCACGAGCACTTCCGCAAGGGCAGCGCCCTCATCACCGGCTTTGGCTACTTCGCCGAGCGCGCCGTGCTCGACGGTGGCCTGCCGTATTACAACACCTGCCTGAAGGGCACGGGCGACCTCTACAAGGACCCCCGATCGGCCTTCCACGCGCGCGAGGACAATTACCTGCTGATCACCGCGCGCGCGGGCGAACCCGTGCTGCGCGCGGAACTCAAGAACCTGCGCGGGGAGGTGCTCGACCGCAGCGACATCCGCCGCCGGCCCTGAACCGGCTCAGCGCCGGCGCCAGCGCGCGCGATGGATCGGCCGGCCGAGCCCCAGCCAGTGGCTCTCGAAATCCGTTGTCGGATAATAAAAGGCCTCGTCTGGCCAGTCGAGCCGCTCGAACTCCGCGCGGCCCTCAAGACTGGCGAGGGCGTCCTCGCAGTACACGCGGTCGTCGGTCTTGAGCAAGAACTCGCCGCCCGGCTGCAGGACGCGGGCGAGGCCGCCGAGGAACTCCTCCTGGTTGACCAGCCGGCGGCCGGCATGGCGCTTCTTCGGCCAGGGATCCGGGCAGAGCAGGTGCAGGCGGGCGACACCGGCCGTGGGCAGCAGCCAGCCGGTCGCATAACCGCTCTCCAGGCGCAGCACGCGGGCATTCGTCAGACCCGCCGCCTCGATCTTGCGCAGGGTCTTGCCGACACGCCCCAGCATGCGCTCGATGCCGAGAAACTCGCATTCGGGATGATGCGCCGCCAAGGCGGCGAGAAAACTGCCGTCACCGCAACCGAGCTCGACTTCCAGCGGACGGGCAGGGTCGGCGCAAAGTTCCGTTCGCGGCAACTCGCGGAAATAGTCAGAGGGCAGAAAGAGGGCGGACATGCGGGGCGCGGGCGAGACTAGCCCGCGTTTCTAGCCGCTGTCCACTGCGGCTTGAGCGCGTGGCGGGCACTCAGCCCGACCGGCCGCCAGTCCACCCACGCCGCGAACCGGCGCACTTTCGGCAGTGACATTTGCGCCGCGACAACGTATTCATGATTCACCATGAACCGCCGCACCTTCCTCGCCACGTCGGGAGCCGCCCTTGCCGGCTCGGTCCTCACCACTCCGGTCCACGCCGCCGTCATCGGCCTTGAACAGGCACCCCTGCCCTATGCGCCTCAGGCTCTGGAGCCGCACATTGACGCGCTCACCATGGAAATCCACTTCGGCCGCCATCACGTCGCCTACATCAACAACCTGAAGGCGGCCCTTGAACCGGCCGGCCTGCCCGGCAGCGATGTCGTCGCGCTGGTGAGCAACCTCGCCAAGGTGCCCGAGGCCCAGCGCATGGCCGTGCGGAACAACGGCGGCGGCCACGTCAATCATACCTGGTTCTGGCAGTGGATGGCCCCCGCCGGCAGCGCCCCCTCCGCGCCCGAGGGGAAACTCGCCGCCGCCCTGCAGAGCACCTTCGGCAGCCTCGGCGACTTCAAGAAACTCTTCGGCGAAGCCGGCACGAAACGCTTCGGCTCGGGCTGGGCGTGGCTGATCGTCAAAAAGGACGGCAACCTGGCTGTCACCTCCACACCAAACCAGGACAACCCGCTCATGAAGGGCGTCGTGCCTGAGAACGAGCAGGGCACACCCATCCTCGGCCTCGACGTTTGGGAACACGCCTACTACCTCAAGTACCAGAACAAGCGTCCCGACTACATCACGGCCTGGTGGAACGTCGTCAACTGGGGCGCCGTGGCCAAGGGTTACGAAGCCGCCAAATCCTGAGCCATGACCGGCCTGATCGAGGTCAGGGTCACGGAGTTGGCACAGCTGTTCAACTTCATGGATCCTTCGCCGTTCCACGAGCGTGACCTCGATCATGATGCCGAGGAGTTCATCGTCAGCTGGGCGCAGGAACACCCGCGCGAGCATGACCTGCGCCTGCTGATCCATCTTGCGAGACCCCCTGTCGGAGAACTGGCGGACCTCGAATCCGTCAAGGATTCGATCCGGCACTATTTCGACTATCGTGCCGGCCTGCTCTGGCGCGAGTTCCGCATGCTCATGCGCGAGGGCCGCGCGTCGCTGCTCATCGGTCTGACCTTCATCGCGGCCTGCCAGACCGCGGCCCAAACCCTGCTGCCGGGAACCCAGGGCTGGCAGGCGATCGCCCGTGAGGGGCTCACCGTGCTCTGTTGGGTGGCCCTGTGGAAGCCCATCGAAATTTGTCTTTACCGCTGGTGGCCGCTGCTCCGGCGCCGCAGGCTGTACCAGCGCCTGGCGGTGATGGCCATCGAGATCCGTATCGCCGCCCCTCAGGACGGCAGCGCGGTCATCGGCACCGGCAGGGGCTGAAGGCTGGATTCTGTCGTCTGGAAGAAGTCGACCCGGCCACTGCTCACATCGTAGAGCGCGCCAACAATGGCGATCTTGCCCTCAAGGACAAGCCTGTCGAGCGTCGCACTGCGCTGGCGGATCATGCGGATCGTGCGCATGACGTTGTGACGCGAGATCTCGTTCGCATAGGCCACCTTCTCGCCGGGAGACCACTGGTCGGGCTTCTTGAGCGTGGCAGGATTGATCGCCTGCTGAATCTCGTTGACCAGTCCGTCGAGATTGCCGCAGGGGGTGGCCTCGCTCGCCTTCTTGGCGGCGGCGAGCAGATCGACCGCGGCATTGACCGCCCCGCAGCTTGTGTGGCCAAGGACGACCACCAGCTTCGAGCCGACCACCGCGCAGGCGTACTCGAGACTGCCGAGCAGTTCCGGCGTGGCAATGTTGCCGGCGACACGGGCACTGAAGATGTCGCCAAGACCGAGGTCGAACACCACCTCGGCCGGTGCGCGCGAGTCGATGCAACCAAGCACGGCCGCCATCGGGAACTGGCCGGCGGAGGTCGCCTCAACCAGTCGGTTTTGGTCGCGCGTCAGGGGTCGGCTCCCGAGGAAGCGTTCATTGCCCTCCTGCAGCAGCTGCAACACGCGCTCCGGGGTGAGTTCCTGGAGCATCTCGCGGCTGCTGTAGTCGACAAACTGGATGTGGTCCTGCAACTGAGGGTACTTGTCACGGAAGCCCTTCAGGCTGAGCTTGACGCCAATGGCCCCGGCGGTCGTGTCGCGAAAGTCGGTGATCAGGTCGAGCACATCCGGGTCGATGTAATCCGTGTTGCCGGCGTCGAGCAGGATGTGACCGCCGCGAGGCACGCTGCGCAGGGCCTGCTCAAGCGAGGCCCGGCTGAGGAAGCTGACCTGGTTGGCCAGGACGATGTGCATGACATCGCCGCTGACATGCTTCTCAAGAATGCGGCGCAACGGCCGGCGGGCATTATTGTGCAGGATGAAACCGATCGACACGGCCAAACCGATGAGCACGCCGACGAGCAGGTCGGTCAGCACGATGGCAAGGATGGTGATGATGAAGGGCAGAAACTGCTTCTGGCCCTCGCTCCACATCTGGCGGATGAGTTTCGGGCTGGCCAGCTTGAGGCCGGTCATCAGCAGGATGGCGGCCAGCGCGGCGAGAGGGATCTGGTTCAGCAGGGCGGGCACCAGCATGACGCAACCGATGAGCAGAACGCCGTGCCAGATGGCGCTGACTTTGCTCTCCGCCTTGGCGTTGATGTTGACCGAACTGCGCACGATGACGCTGGTCATGGGCAGGCCGCCGATCAGGCCCGCGGCGATGTTGCCGACCCCCTGGGCCAGCAGCTCGCGGTTGGGCGGCGTGACCCGCTGTTTCGGATCCAGCTTGTCGACCGCCTCGATGTTGAGCAGAGTCTCCAGCGAGGCGACAACGGCAATGGTCACCGCGGATGTGTAGACCACGGGATTCGACAGCACACGCCAGTCAGGAAAAATGAGGGCGTTGCGAATGAAGTCGCCCGGCCCGGCGGTCACGGGCACCGCCACGAGGTGACTGGACTCAATGACCAGCGAACCTCCCAGGACCTGAAAGAGCTGGTTGAGCAGCACGCCGAGCACGACCACGACGAGCGGAGCGGGCACCGGCGACTGCTTCAGGAATTTGACCTTGTCCCAGAAAACGATGAGGGCGATCGAGGCGATGCCCACCAGGATTGCTCCCGGATGGACGTCGAAGAACGCCACCGCCAACTCGGAGAAGGTGTTCTCACCGTCCGTCTGCTGGAAGGACTTGTCGCCCATCGGGTCGGTGTCATGGCCGAGCAGGTGCGGAATCTGCTTCAGGATCAGGATGACGCCGATGGCTGCCAGCAGGCCCTTGATGACACTGAGCGGGAAGAAGGCGGAGATGAAGCCCGCGCGGCACATGCCCATGATCACTTGCAGGGCACCGGCGAGGACGACCGCCACCAGAAAGGCTTGAAACGATCCCAGACTGGCGATCTGGGCCGCCACCACCGCCGTCAAACCGGCTGCCGGCCCGCTGACACTGCTGTGCGAGCCGCTCAAGACCCCGACGAGGATGCCGCCGACAATGCCGGCGATGAGGCCGGAGATGGGCGGTGCATTGGAGGCGAGCGCCACCCCCAAGCACAGCGGCAATGCAACGAGGAAAACGACAAGACCTGCAATCAGGTCCCTGGTCAGGGTGGCGGAAAATTTATGTCCGGTCATGGTGGGAGGAAGCGTGTGCCGGTGCCCACTCCGGGTGAAGTGGGCATTGAAATACGCTCCTCACAACCGCTTCCTCTGTCAAATCGGCAAAATCGAACCTGATACAGGTTCTTCTTAATCGGTGCTTTTCTGCCCGTGTCCACCCACTGAAACCACAGCCTCGGCCGCTACCCGCCGCCATTCCAGCACCCTGCCTGGCAGCAGGCCACCCACCACCAAAAACACGGCGCAGGCCGTCAGCGGCCAGCGCTCCCTCGGCAGGGCATCCGGGATGTCGATGACCCGTTTGGGCAGCACCCCCAGAAACAGCAGACTGTAGATGCGCAGCAGGTTGATGGCATTGAAGGCCGTCGCCACCGGCAACGCCAGGCCGAGCCAGGGATGACTTGCGAGGGCGCCATGGAAAAGAAGGTCCTCGGCGCAGTAGCCGAGGGTGCCGGGCAGACCGACAAGAGCCAGGCCGCAGATCAGGAAAAAGGTGGCGAGCCGGGGTGCCTTGACAGCGAGTCCAAGGTGTCCCCCGGGAGCAGCCGTGCCGGCCACGCGCACCTCCAGCACGCGCACGATGGCAATCAGGCCCGTCGAGGCGGCGGCCACCACCAGCCAGTGCAAAAGCGCACCGGTGACACCCTCGTCGTTGGCGGTGGCGATGCCGGCGAGGATGAAGCTCGCCTGCGACAGGCAGAGCAGGCCAAGCAGGCGACGCGGGCGTGATTCCGCGAAGGCACGAATGCTGGTGATCAGAGCGGTGGCGAGGGCGGCCATGCCGAGTCCATCCAGCACGTGCTGCTCGGCTAGAGTGAGCGCCGTGGCCTCGCTGCGCGCGACCAGCAGGGCTCCCAGATGACCATTGAACAATAGGGCCACAGGCAGCAGCGGCCCGTGCTCGAACTGGCGGATCACCCAGCCGTGGACCGGAAACAAACCCTTGCGTAGCGCGACCGCCAAAACCACCAGGCCAAAGGCGAATCGGCCGGCGTGAGCCACCTGCTGAATCTCGACGCTGTGCAGCAGCAGGACGGCGACAGTGAGCGCGAGGCTGCTGCCTGCCAGGAAGATCTGCACCGTGCGGCGGCTTGGATCCTCGCCAAAAAGGCGCAGGGCAAAGGGCAGTCCAGTCAACCACCAACCGGTCGCCAGAACGGCAAGATTGGCCGCTCCATACGCGACCTGCGTGGCGGCGGCAAGCAGCAGCAGGCCGGCGAGGAAGCGACCTCCGGCGTCACGCCGCGGAGCCAGGACGAGAACCCCGAGAGTCAGCACGGCAAAGAAGGCCATCGGCACGGCATCGAGGGCGTCGGCCTCGAACCAGCCCAGCCAGGGATCGAACAAACGTCCTTCGGGCATGATCGCAACCTGACGCGCGGCCAAGGCAAAGCCGGCCAGAGCCAGGCTGGCGGCTGCAATCGCGATCGGTCGAGGGCGCGATGCACGCCAGCAGGCCAGGGCACCGGCCACGAGCACACCGATGCCAAGGCTAAGATAGGGAGCGGCGAGCTGGGTCACGGGTTCGGGGAGCTGGGGGTGGAGGAATCAGCGGGCATGGCAGCGCCGGCCCTAGGCTCAAAGATGCCAAGCCCGCGTGCCAGAGCGACCGCTGGGCGGACGATGAAACGATCCACCACGGCATCGTAAAAGCCGCGCCCGAGGGCGATGCGATAAAGGGCGACCTGCACCTGCTTGGACAGCAGGGATTCGTAGTGCCCCCCGGTCGGATCGATCCTGCCTCCGGAGGCGGCATGCACGCGGTGATAATCGCGCAGCATGGAAGGCGAACGCAGGAACTGCAGGGTGCGCAGCAGGGCGTGGCTGACCAGATGGACCAGCGCGAGGGTGGTCCAGCCCAAACCAATTTCGGCAAAGATCAAGCCAATCTGGGTCTGAGTGGCGTAGGCCAGCGAGGTCTTGGCGTCGGCACAGCTGCGATGGACCAGAGTCCCGAGCAGGGCGGTGCTCAATCCCATGAAAACAACGAGCCCCGAGACGATCCACGAGGTGCGCAGCAGCGGCTCGATGCGCAGCAGCAGGTAGGCGCCCGCATGCACGGAGATGGCACCATAGAACACCGCGCTTGAGGGCGTCGGCCCCTCCATGGCCCGCACCAGCCAGCCGCAGAAGGGCCCCTGGGCGGATTTGCCGCACGCGGCGAAAACGAGCAGCACCGCCATCCATGTCACGGCCCCAGGGGCACGCGCGGGGTCGCCCGGCAGAAGCCCGTCCCAGGAGGCGGTGTGGAGGCTGTGGTGCGCGAAGAAGACGGCCAGCAGGAGCCCAAGGTCGGCGATGCGGTAGGTGCCAAAAACACGCAGGGCATTGCGCACCGGATCGGGCCGGTACTGAAAAAAACCAATCAACAGCACCGAGGTGATGCCCACCAGCTCCCATCCCCCGAGCAGCAGGTCCAGCGAATCCGCCGTAAAAATCAGCAGCGCGCCGAACGTGAAGAGGAACTGCAGGAGGAAAAACCGGAAGAAACCGGGATCGCGGTGCAGGTAACGCACACTGAAGGCTCCAACCACGCCGGCCAGCACGACGGTGACCCCGACCAGCGGCAGCGCCAAGCGGTCGATCCGCAGGGCCAGTGGAAAGGTATAGTCGGCGACGCGAAACCACTGACCCACCGCCACCTTGACCGGCACGAAACCCTCATGCGCCATCCGCCACACCAAGGCAACTGCCACGGCCGCGAGGAACAGGAACAACCCGCGGGTCAGACCCGCCAGGATTCGCTCGGAAGGCTGCAGCCCAAGCAGCCAAAGCAATCCCAGAGCCAGGAAGGAGGCACCGGGTGCGGCGACTAGCAGCAGGGCGAGGGATTCGGAAGTCATGGTCAGGCGGCTTGGCTGGGTTCAATACGGGCGAGCGGCAAGTGTCCGGCCTTGCCCTGGTACCAGGTGCGCGAGTCCGGTGTCACCGGCAACGGTTCCTCGTCGCCTTCCAAGGGCTCGAAGAGGTCAGCGCCACGGTAAATCCGAATGCTGCCATCGCCCGGATCCATGGTGGCCAGACGAATCCAGCGGTTGCCGACAAACTCGACCAACTCGGGGTTGCCCCGCACGACCGCCATGAGACGCTCGGGTGTGGTCTCGACGACGAACAGCACGCGCACCGGCTCGTGCAGTTCAACTGTTTGCAGCGGCAACCCCGTGCGCAGGTCTCCCTGAAAACCGTTCATCACGCCGAGCAGACCGGTGATGTTGTGGGGCAGCTTGGTGCCGCTGCCGTAGACCTCGTTGTCGACCGTCGAAAAGTAGTATTCCAGGTTGATGCCGGCGCAGACTGGCACCACCGCGCCGAGCACGCGCGCCAGCGCCTGGTCGTTGGCATCGGCGTCCGGATCGTAACTGACCAGAAAGGCGCGGCGATCGAGGAAGAGACCGCGTGTGCGCACCCGGCGGCCGACAAAGGCCACAGCGTTCGTGCAGTGGCCATACTCGGGACGCGGCTCGGCCAGGTGCTCGGCACGCGCCTGCACATGGCGCAGGGCGCGCTCACCACGAACGGCCGGCCCGGCGGTGCCAAAGCGGCGCACGCGCTCATCGGCATTCATCACGCGGGCCCGGTCGAGCGACTGACGAACGCGGTTGAGATCGCCCCGGTGCGTGGCAGGCATGACATCGACGTCGAAGAACTCAATGTCATCGCTGCAGGTGTCGTGGTAGCCACCGATGAACCAGGTGTCCTCGGGAATGACAATGCCGCGCTCGCGCAGCACCGCGCGCACACCGGGACGGTTCGCCATGATGGTGAAGACCCGCGCATTGGGGGCACCCGTGCGTCCGCCGCAGGCGCCGCAGCAGTATGCCGACTCATAGGGGTTGTTCAGGCTGGTGCTGCCATGTCCAAGCACGACCACCAGGCGCGCGTGCGCGCGCTGCAGGCCGGCAGGCCCAAGCACGGAAAAAACCCGGTCGGCCATCTCAGACTCCGTGAAGCCGCGAAGCAGACCACTGGTGGCATCGCGCGACTCGGCATCATCGCGCATGAACGTCACCTCGGTTTTCGGTTCCGGGAGAAAGGCGCGATTGAGCCACCGCATGAGCTGGCCATAGCCGCGCGGACTCAGCACGCGGAAGACGAGTGGAAAAAGCGAAAGAAAGCCCAGGCAGGCTGTGCTGATCCAGCCGCGCACCAGGGTTCTCGAGGAGATGAAGGTGTGGCGCGTCAGACTCGCCCAGGCACGGCGCAAGCCCTGCCGCTTCGCCTGCAGATGCGTCGCGTCCTGCACCGGCACCTCGCGAACGGCATGCGCGGGCGTGACCACCACAGGACAGAGGGACACACCACAGGCATCGTCGAGTCCGGCGTAATGAATCGCCACCCCGAAGAAACCAGCCGCCCCCACCGTCTCCACGTCCGGGTCCACCTCCTCAAGGGCACGACGGAAGGACTCCTCGCGCTCATCGATGCAGAACAGCACCTGAGCGGCCAGGCGGTCACCCGCCGGCTGAAGCGGGGACAGGGAGCGGTGTTTGGCCAGCGGGATAAGGATGCGGCGCTCATGCCGGCGCTCGTAGGCCAGATGAAGCAGGCGACGACGCTCAACCTCGTGGCAGGCGGCGATTTCCCCCAGCACCCGGCCGAAATCGCTCGGGGAAAGGGCATTGAGCTCGTGACTGGCAAGACCGATCAGCTGGGCAACGTCGAAAAAGCGCGCCGCCGGCGTCAACCGATCGGCAAGTGGCACCATCGCCGGCACGCGACGCCAGGCAGCGGTGTCGCCCATCAGATCCTGCAGGGCGGCCAGGGTGTAGGTCAGGCGCAGGGCGACAAATTCCAGCAGCGAACAGCGCACGCGGTCGTGCGGCGCCAGGCTGACGTCCTTTTCGAGCATCCGCACCATGCCGGCCCAACCGCGCAGGGGCAGCAGTTCTGCCGTCAGGAAGGCCGCCCATTCCTCTACGGGAACACCCAGTCGCGCCAAGGCATCAAGCACGACCGCCTCCGCGTTCAGGGCCTCCGCCTCCTGGCGCAGAAACTCGTCGCGCACGCCAGCCAGGTGGCGCCGGTATACGGCCAAGGGTTGTGCCATGATCCGGCGCGCGGCCACCAGCAGACCGTGCTCCCTGCCCGGCATGGGCCAGTAGGCGATCCCCTGGTCCAGGTAGGCACCGACCAGCCGGATCAGCGGCGGATGAATGATGCGGTCAAGGTCCTCACCCGTGGCCACCAGCACGGCCTCGTGCGGGCGCTTGGGTCGGGTCGGCGTCGGCACCTGCGGCAGCGGCACCCGCGCGAGGCAGGCTTGCCAAAGTCGTTCCGGGGTGTCCCCGGCAAGCCGCTGGGCCGACGCCGGCGGCAGATCGCGACGGAACCCGCTCAGCCAATCGCCCTCCTCCATCTGCCAGGCAATGTCGAGTCCATTGACCCGGCGCACACCGGGGATCAGCAGGGCCCGGCGCAGCGCCCGGCGACTCAGACGGCCCGGCAGGATCTCCGCGTCGGACTCACGGCCAAGCACGGCCTCAATGTCCTCGTCAAGAATTCGCCCCTCGGCCCGAGCCTGCTGGTAGGTCTCCTCGGTGAGAAAGGGCTCCGCCTCAAAGAGGCGCGCCGCCTGCATGACCGCCGTTTCGAAATCTTCGTGCTGCAGGGCGTGCAGGGTATTGTGATGCACAAACACCCCCATGGGTCCCTGGCTCGGCAGGGCCTGGGCGGCATGCTCCAGGGCATTTCGCAGCGCTTCACCCGGGCCTGCCACAGGCGCATGGGCAGTCTGGCTCTTGCAGGCGGAGGAGGCAGTCATCGAAGCAGTTTATAAACTCGGATCGCGCCTTCCCACCATCCCCTCCTCAGGGGGTATTTACCGCCAAATTTGCGGGAGCCCCCAACCGGGTTTGAGAATCCCCTGCCGGGGGGATGTTTTTCGGTGGTGACGCATGCGTCTGTTCTTGGAAGCCACCCAAGCCATGTCCACCCCGTCCTCCACACCCGTTCCCGGACCAAAACCCGTCGGCAATCTCACAGGCTTTCGCCAGCACTTTGGCAAGGATGTCATTTCCGGCTTCCTGGTCTTCCTCATTGCCCTGCCACTCTGTCTGGGCATTGCCAAGGCCAGCGGATGTCCGGCCATCGCCGGCATCTTCACGGCTGTTGTCGGCGGCCTGCTGACCCCATTCCTGAGCAATTCCGAACTGACCATCAAGGGCCCGGCGGCCGGCATGATTGCGATCGTCCTGGGCACGGTCAATGAACTCGGCTACGAGAAGGCCCTGGCTGTCGGCATGGTGTCCGGCTGCCTGCAAATCCTCTTTGGCGCCCTGCGGCTCGGCACGCTGGGCGAATTCTTCCCGGTGGCCGCGGTTCATGGCATGCTCGCCGCCATCGGCGTCATCATCATCTCCAAGCAGATTCACGTCGCCCTCGGCGTCGCCGCCCATGCCAAGGAACCCCTCGAGCTGCTGGCCGAAATCCCCCACAGCGTGATGAACATGAACCCCGAGATCGCCCTGATCGGCGCACTCTCGCTGACGCTGCTCTTCGGCCGCCTGCTGTTGAAGAACAAGGTGATCCAGGCGATCCCAGGGCCGCTGATGGTGCTGCTTGCCGCCGTGCCCCTTTCCTTCTACTTCGACATGTCCCATCAGCACATGTATCAGTTCCAGGGCCACGCCTACGAAATTGGCCCGGACAAGCTGGTCAACCTGCCTCTCAACATTCTGGACGGCATCAAGGGCCCCGACTTCTCCGCCATCTTCAGCGCCGCAAGCGTCAAGTGGATCGTTCTGTTCTGCCTCATTGGCAGCTTGGAATCCATGCTCAGCGCCAAGGCGGTGGATCTGCTCGACCCCTGGCAGCGCCGCACCGACCTCAACCGCGACCTGCTCGCCGTGGGCATTGCCAACACCCTCGTCGCCTGCATCGGCGGCCTGCCGATGATTTCGGAAATCGTCCGCTCCTCCGCCAACAAAAACAACGGCGCCCGCACGCGCTGGGCCAACTTCTGGCACGGCGTTTTCCTGCTCCTGCTGGTCGCCAGCGTGCCCTCACTGCTCAACCACATCCCGCTCGCGGCCCTCGCTGGCATGCTCGTCTTCACCGGCTACAACCTTGCGTCACCGAAGGAGTTTGGCCACATGCTGCACATCGGCAAAGGTCAGTTGGTGGTGTTCATCGTCACCCTGGTCGCCACCCTGGCCACCGACCTGCTGCTCGGCATCGCCATCGGCATCGTGGTGAAAATTCTGATGCACCTGGCCAGTGGCGTCAAGGCCGGCAACCTGTTCAAGCCGCATGCGGAAATCGAAACCTGTCCTGAACAGGGGCACCCGGTGGTGCGCCTGCGCAAGGCCATCATTTTCAGCAACTGGCTGCCCCTGCGCAAACAGCTTCTTGCCCTGCGCCAGCACCCGCGGGTGCGCGTCTGCCTGGCCAAAACGCATTTTGTCGACCATTCGGTGATGAAAAAGCTCGAAGAAATGGCCCAGGACTGGAAACTGGAGAACCGCGAACTGATCATCGAGGGCCTGGACGGCCACGCACCCGTGTCCGACCACCCGCAGGCGGCACGCCTCCAGCCCATGATGCGTGCCTGATCCAATGCCAACTTTTCGCCACCATGAAGTCCCCCCTTGTTCCGCTGGTCGCCTGCCTCGCCCTCTTTACCCAAGCCGCCTCGGCTTCCGACAACCTGCTGGATTCGAACGGCAACCTCTGGGTGAACTACGTGGGCGACCACCCGCTGTTCGGCAGCCCATGGGGCCTGCACCTGGAGGTGCAAAACCGCCGCGAGGAACTGGGGCGCGAGTGGCAGCAACTGCTTCTCCGGCCCGGCCTAAACTATCAGATCAGTCCAACGATCACCGTGAGTGCGGGCTGGGCCTACGTGCGAACCTATCCCTATGGCGACTACCCGGTGGACACGGAATTTCCCGAACACCGTGCCTGGGAACAGGTGGCGCACAGCTTCAAGGCCCTGGGTCTCGAGTGGCAGCAGCGCCTGCGCCTCGAGCAACGTTGGATCGGCGAAATGGCCGGCAGCGAGCGCGCCGGCTATGACCTGGCCAACTGGCGCTACGAAAACCGCATTCGCTACATGCTGCGCACCACCCTGCCGCTGACCGAGGACAAGAAGACCTACCTGGCGCTCTGGAACGAGACGTTCGTCAACTTCGGCAGCAACGTCTCCGGCAACTTCTTCGACCAAAACCGCGCCTTTGTCGGTGTCGGCCGCAAGCTCAGTGAACACACCCGCCTGGAAGTGGGATTCATGGAGCAAACCCTGCAGCGCCGCGGCGGCGCCATCTGGGAAAACAACCACACCCTCAGCGTCTGGCTGACCTCGCGTTGGCCGTTTGGCCGTCGCTGAGGCAGGGCCAAGGGTCACGGCTGCAGGACCAGAACAAAAATCAACCGTCCCTCGCGCCAGCGCGGCCCGCCGATGAACAGCGGGCTGCCGGGCCGCAGCACGGCGTCGGTCTTCACCAGAACCTGCTGATCACGCCAGAACTGCAGGTGCAGGTTGACGCCACCTCCCGGTGCCGGCCCCTTGGAATCGACCTTCAGAAACAGGTCCTTGGACGGCACCACCCAGGATTCATACTCGCGAAACACGTCCTGCAGGTGCTCGCCCAGCACCTCGAAATGGCCGCTCTCTGGAAAAGCCGCGCCCAGCCGTGCCGCGAAATTCGGCAGGTGAGGCGATGCCGCCGGCACCGCGCCGGCGGGCGCGACCTGCAGGGCATGGATGAGCGCGCCCCAGACCTTGCCCTCGGTCGCCGGATCGGCCGACCGACGCGGCGCCTGGGCCGGTGCCAGCGACAAGGCGGTGCCGGTAAGGCAGCAGAGGGCGGCGCGGCGTTTCATTCGGATCGGGCGGTGAGGGCCGGTGAGGCGGCAGCACCCGGCTGCGGCGGTGCCGAGCGGGCATTCTGCTGGTGCACGGAAAACAGCTGCTGCTCCGCCATTCCCTGACGGAAACCGACCAGGGATCGATCCGCCGGCATCTCCTCCAGGCCATCGAGCAGGAGGACCGTGGCCTCGGCCGCCTCCGAGAAGTGGCTCGATGCATGCACCCCGGGATCCGGCGTGTAGGTGGCAAGCACGCGGCTGTCGGTGCCCGAGGGCAGGCGCAGCAGGATCAGGCCCGCGATCAGGAGGGCGGCGGCGACCGCCAGGCGCGGCAGGCGCAGCCAGGCCGGCCAAGACAAGCCCCCGCGGCGGCGGCCGGTCTCCGTTGTCTCGCGGGCCAGTCGCACCTGAATCTGGCGGTTGAAGAAGTCGGCATGCGGCACGGCCATCTCCCGGGGCAGGTGCTCGCGCAGGCTGCGGCCGAGCGCCTGAAGCGACTCCGCCTCGCGGCGCAGGGCGGGCTCCACGGTCAGGCGCGCGGCAAGGCGCTCACGCTCGAGCGGTGTCATTTCGTCATCGAGCCAGCGCAGCAGGTCGGTGTCTTCAGGCGGCGTTTTCATGGGTGTCCTTCAGCAGTTCTTGCAGCTTCTTGCGGGCGTAAAACAGGCGACTCATCACCGTGCCCAGCGAGCAGGGCACGGCGGCGGCGATCTCCTCATACGAAAGGCCCTCGATCTCGCGCATGACGATGACTTGGCGGTGATCCTCGCTGAGCTGGCCGAGGGCGTCGCGGATGCGGCGCCCGAGCTCGGCATGGCGCAGTGCCTCGTCCGGCGCGGTGGTGCCACGCGGTGCAGTCTCCGCACCGGCCGCCACGCGGTGCTCGGTGCGTTCATCGTCGAACTCGCCATCGCCCTGGATGCGTTTCTTGCGCAGCCAGTCGTAAGTGACGTTGTGGGCGATCCGGTACAGCCAAGTGTAAAACGCCGAGTCCAGCTTGAACCGCGGCAGGGCGCGCCAGGCCTTGATGAAGGCCTCCTGCGCGAGGTCCCAGGCCTCGGTCTCATTCTGGATCATGTGATAGGTCATGGCGTAAATTCTGCCCCGATAGCGCGTCACCAACTGATCGAAGGCGCGCGAGTCCCCGGCCTGGCTGCGCCTGACCAGGTCATGGTCCGGAACTTCGCCGGGTTCAGGCGCAGGTGAAACGGGCATGAGCTCGGATGTCGAAGGTGAAGACGGGGCCGCGGGGGCGCTTATTCAAGGCTATTTTCCCCCGATTTGAGCCAGCGTCAAAGCGCAGATTCTCGCACCGCACCGCCTGCCGCATCGCCAGGGCCCAACAAAAAAAGCGCCGCGAAGCGCCTTCGACCCGTATCCGCCTTTGCCAAACCCCTCCCCCTCTTTACGATGAACGCCATCATGTCCACCGTCCAAACGGCCGCGAAAGGTCGTCAGTTCCCGAAGTTCGATCTCGCCCGCCTGCTGCACACGGTTTTCGAGCCCACCTACGGCCGCAAGGTCTGCATCCTGATCGACCTGCCCGACCTCGCCGAGGCCAAGGACATGGCCTTCCTGCGCAACCCCGACCGCGCCATCCAACGCCGTGCGCACCAGTATTTTTACCTCGGCCTGCAGGACGGCGTCATGGAAGAACTCGCCCTTCAGGGCGGTGAAATGTTCGCCTACGTGCAGACCGGCGGCAGCAACCTCGACCTGCCCGACGAATGCGCCGACATGCAGGGCAATCGCCTCAGCCTCGAGCGCGATATTTACCCAAACTACGATCTCATCCTCTGCATTTCCACCTTCTCGGCCACCGCGCCGCTGACTGCCTTTGCCAAGCAGTACGGCTTCCGCGGCGCCACCCTGCATGGCCTCAACGAGGTCATCCTCAACAGCGGCCTGGCGGTCGATTACAATGACGTCAGCCGCGACGCCGAAAAACTGCGCCGGGCGATGACCCGTGCCGACCGCGTCGAAATCGACTTCGCCCTCGAAAGCGGTGAGGTGCTCACCGCCATGCTTGAACTCGGCGGCCAGGAGGCGCAGAAAAGCCACGGCCTCTGCCGCGGCGAAAACCCCGACATCGCCAACCTGCCGGCCGGCGAGGTGTATTTCGTGCCCACCGGCGCCGAGGGCCATTTCCCGATGAAGTACGAGGACGGCACGCTCGGCAAGCTCACGGTGACCGGCGGTCGCATCATCCGCAGCGAACTCATCGCCGGCAGCCAGGCCACCATCGACACCCACAACGCCCGCCTGCAGGACGACCCGATGACCGGCGTGCTCGGCGAACTCGGCTTCGGCACCCAGGTGCTGCCGGTCTCCGGCGCCGACATCCAGGACGAAAAAGTGCTCGGCACCTGCCACCTCGCGACCGGGCGCGATGACCATCTGGGCGGTCACATCACGCCCGACCTCTTCAAGCGCCACCAGAACGCCACCCATGACGACATCCTGTTCGCGCCCCACAAGACGCCGAACTTCGACATCCGCCAGGTGCGCATGTTCCGCGGCGACCAGCGCGAAATCCTCATCGAGCACTTCCAGCCCGCCAAGTACCTGCTCGACGCCCTCGCGGCCGACTGACGCCGTGAATCCCTACGAGACAACGCGGCTGCTCGATGAGTACCTGCTCTTCCACTACGGCAGCCCCGACGAGGTGCTGCCCTGGCCCGAGGGACCGCAAAGCGCTCTCGGTTTCGCCGAACGCACGGTGAGCGAACTGGCGGACTTCACCCGCCAGCCCGCCACCGGCCTCGACCTTGGCTGCGCGGTCGGTCGCTCGAGCTTCGAGCTAGCCCGCCGCGGCCTTGAAGTGATCGGCATCGACTTCAGCCAGCGTTTCATCGACGCCGCCGCCACCCTCGCCACCGGCGCGTCCCTCGGCTATCGCCGCCTTGACGAGGGGGCAGCCGCCACGGAACTCGTCGCCCGCGCCCCTGCCTTCGCTCCACCTGGGCAGGTTCGGTTCGAGACGGGCGACGCCATGAACCTGCGGCCCGACCTCGGCGCCTTTGACCTCGTCCACGCCGCCAACCTCCTCTGCCGGCTGACCGATCCCGAGCGGCTGATCGACCATCTGCCGGCCCTGGTGAAGCCCGGTGGGCAGCTCCTGCTCGCCACACCCTGCACCTGGCTGGAGGAATACACCCCGCGCGACTGCTGGCCGCAACACTCCACCCTCGACTGGCTGAAGAGACGCCTGGACAGGGACTTTGCGCTGGAATTGCAGAAGGACCTGCCCTTCCTCATCCGTGAGCACGCCCGCAAGTATCAGTGGAGCGTCGCCCTCGGCACGCGCTGGATCCGCCGCTGACTCGCGCCGCCGGCACCGGTTTCCCTTGCGAAACGCCCGGCATGGCGCTTGTTGCCTGTTCGCCTGCCGCACCCCTGCGCTCAGGCCCCACCGTCCACCCCCGACCGCCATGTCCACCGACGCCAAGACTTCCACTGCTTCCATGGAAAAAATCGTTTCGCTCTGCAAGCGCCGCGGCTTCATCTTCCAGAGCAGCGAGATCTACGGCGGCTGCGGCGGCATCTGGGACTACGGCCCGCTCGGCGCCGAACTGAAGCGCAACCTGCGCGACATCTGGTGGCGCACGATGACCCGCGAGCGCGAGGACGTGCTCGGCCTTGACGCCGGCATCCTCATGAACCCGGCGATCTGGAAGGCCAGCGGCCACGTCGACACCTTCGCCGACCTCATGCGCGAGTGCTCGCTGACCAACAAGCGCGTGCGCGCCGACCACGTCGAACCGCAGGACGGCACCGTCCTCAAGTACAGCGCCGCCAAGGCCCCCACCGGCTGGCGCTGGGACCGCCCGATCACCGCCCTGCTCAAAAACGGCGAGCACATCGAAAGCTTCCGCAAGCGCGTCCGCGCCCTCATCGCCCAGAACGCAGGTGAAGCGGCCGGCAAGCCTGAGGAGATCGAACTGCTCGAGGAAACCAAGCTCGATGTCGTCACCGGCAGCGTCGACTTCCATCCCGAGACCGGCGGCCTGCTCGGCGAGGCCCGGCCGTTCAACCTCATGCTCAAGACCTACCTCGGCCCGACGGCGACCGAGGACGACGTCACCTACCTGCGCCCCGAGACCGCCCAGGCGATCTTTGCGCAGTTCAAGAACGTCTTCGACTCCAGCCGCATGAAGGTGCCCTTCGGCATCGGCCAGATCGGCAAGGCCTTCCGCAACGAGGTGACGCCGAAAAACTTCACCTTCCGCAGCCGCGAGTTCGAACAGATGGAGCTCGAGTTCTTCATCAAGCCGGATGAGGCCGTCGAGATCATCTGCGGCGAAGTCGCCCAATGGCACGAGGGTGCCGACCTCAGCGAACCCCAGCCGAACTGGGGCTGGGAACTCTGGCACCGCTACTGGGTCGACCAGCGCACGAAGTTCTACCAGGGCATCGGCCTGGGCAACGTGCTCGAGTACTACTGGCAGACCCCCGAGGACCTCGCCCACTACGCCCGCGCCTGTGTCGACATCCTCTGCGAATTCCCCTTCGGCACCGAGGAACTGGAAGGCATCGCCGCGCGCGGCGACTTCGACCTCGGCCAGCACCAGAAGCACAGCGGCAAGACCCAGGAAGTCTTCGACGAGGACCTCAAGAACGCCGCGGCGAAGCTCACCGACGACCAGAAGGAGGCCCTCATCCAGAAGCGCCTCGCCGCCGAGGTCGCCAAGACCAAGGGCAGCCCGCTGCCCGAGGCCGAGGTCCGCGCCTGGTTCGAGCGCCTGTTCAAGGGCAGCTACGTGCCCCACGTCATCGAGCCCTCCGCCGGCCTCGACCGCATGGCGCTCGCCGTCATCGCCAAGGCCTACGACGAATTCGAGAAGACCGACGACAAGGGCAAGAAGGAAACGATCACCGTCCTGCGCTTCCACCCGCGCGTCGCGCCGGTCAAGGTTGGCGTCTTCCCGCTGCTCAAGAACAAGCCGGAACTCGTTGCCAAGGCGCGCGAGGTCTACGCCCTGCTCAAGAAGCACCTCAATTGCTTCTACGATGAAACCGCCAGCATCGGCCGCCGCTACGCCCGTCAGGACGAGGTTGGCACGCCCTTCGGCGTCACCATCGACTTCGAAACGCTCGGCGAAAAGGGCCCGGAACTGCAGGACACCGTCACCCTCCGCCACCGCGACGGCGGCGAACAGGAGCGCGTGAAGATCAGCGACCTGCCCGGCAAGCTGCTGCCGCTCTGCTCCTAGCCACCTGCCCCACAAGCCCTTGCCCCGGTTGAGGAAAGGCAAGATTCGCCTGGTCCGACGAGTGACGCAGCCGCCCCACCCATGCGACAAAGGCAGGCAGGCTGTTTTGAAGATCTGAAGGAATTTCTCAACGGTTTTTGAGAAATCCGGTTCCCGAAGACGTTTTCGGCGGGGATATGCTCCACCGTAGAACCCTTCTGAGTCAGGCCATCGCCTCCGCGGGCGCTGCATTCATCGGCCCCTGGCTCACGGCGATCAAACCGGCATCGGCCAGCACGCCCAAATCCTCCGGCGGGCCAAAGCGGGTGGTCTTTTTCCTGCAAAATCAGGGCTTTGACCCCAAGACCTGCATCCCCGCAGGCATGACGCGAAGTGGCTCGCTGGCCAAGGCCAGGCTGCCCGAGCCGATCTCACCACTGGAGCCTCTCAAGGAGCGCATCCACATCATCAACGGCTTGCACGGACTGCACACCAGCCCTTCGCACAGCGCTTTCTTCGGTGCTCTTGGCGGCTATCGCGGCGATGACGGCTCGCCGCCGCTGGGCCCGACGATTGACCATGAGCTGAGCAAACAGATGCCCGAGACCCTGCTGCCGCTGCTCTGCATCGGCATGGACTCGATGGAAAACATGAAGGCGAAGCCCACGCTGGCGGCCCTGTCCGCCAGCGGCGCGGGGCAGCCCATCTTCATGCACTCGAATCCCAATCACCTTTACCAGATGCTTTATGGCGGCATCGCCGAGGGAGACATCCGCAGGCAGCATGAAGCCCGCTCGCATTTGCTCGACCGCATTGAGCAGCTTTCCGGCGCCCACAGCCAGGGATTGCCCATGGCCGATCGGCAACGCTACAGCCAGTTTGTGCAAGGCTTCGAGGACATGAACGGGTTGCGGGCCAGACTGGGCGGCGTTTCGGATCACCTGCGAAAGTTCGCCCCCAGGGTGGACGAGCGCTACACGAAACCGCAGTTTGAGACCGACTGGCACGACGCCCTGCTGGACATCGGCATCTCCGCCTTGAAGTCCGGCATCACCAGCGTGCTGACCATCGGCTCAGGGCGTGGCGAGATCTTCGGCTCGTGGAAGGGCATCGGCGTGCAGGAGCAGGGGCACAACCTCGGGCACATGGAGCAGCCGGACAATCCGATCTGGATCAAGATCCGCCAATACAACAGCCGGATGCTGGTGCGACTGGTCGAGCAGCTTGAAAGCGTGCCGGAAGGCAGCGGCACCATGATGGACAGCACGCTCATCGTCTACACGAGCAACAATGCCGACAAGCAGCACACCAATGGCGCGACCTGGCCCATGGTCTTGATCGGCAACTGTGGCGGCATCTTCAAGACCGGCTGCTTCACCCAGCTCGATGGCAGGCGCCCGATCAATGCACTCTACACCACGCTGCTCAACGTCGCGGGCGTGAAGTGCAACCGCTTCAACATGAGTGACCGAATGGCCGCGCAATTTGATGCCGGCATGGGCCCTCTCAGAGAGATCCTGGCGTGATCCAAGCGATTCTCTCGGGTGCACTCGCCCTGGCAACGGTGGCCGGCGCCGCGCACTGGCCGCAGGCTTCCGGGCCCAACCTCGATTGGAAAGTCACCGGAAAGGAACCGCCAACGCAGTGGTCGGTGGTCACCGGCAAAAACGTGCTCTGGCGCACGACGCTGCCGGAGGGCGGTCAGAGCGCGGTGACTATCTGGGGAGATCGCGCCTTTGTGACCACGCATCGTCCGATGGACGACGGCAGCGATCGGCTTGAGCCCAACATCGTCGGCTACTGTCTCGATGCGCATGCCGGCACGATCCTGTGGTCCGTCGATCTCCCGGGCACGGATCCGGTGCAGACGGCGGGCATCTTCAGCGACGCGACCGTCTTCGCGCCCGTCACGGATGGCAAGCACGTCTGGTTCTTCAACCGCTGCGGCTCCGTCGGCTGCTTTGATTTCTCCGGCAGACGGGTGTGGCTGCGCGAGTTCCACCCGATGCCGCGCCACACAAACCGCGAGTGCGAGCCCATCCTCGTCGGCGACAAGATCCTGACGGTCGAAGTCCGCAATGAAGAGGCCGGTCAGAAGGTCGAGAGGCACACGCCGGTGCCCGCCGGCATCGATCCGCGCGATGTCTGGACTCATCTAAGGGCGATCCACAAAGAAACGGGCGTGGTCGAGTGGATCGAGGAGGTCGGCACTTCCATTCACAACACCCCGATGGCCGGCCAACTGGCCGATGGAAGCTGGGCCGTGGCTCATGCCCGCGGCGGACCGCACGAACCGCTGGAGAAGCCCTACGGCCTCGGCATGACCCTGCTCGACACCGGCAGAACACTGTGGACTCGCGAGTTGAAGGGTGACTGTTCCTACAACACGCACTGGAATGCCAGGCATCTGTTCTGGTTCGAAGGCAGCCGGCATCTGGTCCTCGACAGCATGACCGGTGACGTGCTGCGAGCGCAGGACCTCAGTGAGAGGGTGGACTTCACCGATGCGGAAACGGGCAGGCGCGAGACCGGGATCCGGCTGCGGCCCGGCAAACGCACACCCATCACCAACCAGAGCAACATCGTCGCGGGTGACTTCCATTACTTTCTGGCGCACGACCTCATCGCCATCGGTCGCGTGAACATCAGCACCGGAAGAACGGAATACCTGCGCGTTCCGGTGCAGCTCGTTGGCGGCCCGAAGCCCAGGCGGATTTGGGAAAAAAGCGATGCGATCCTCAACGACACGAAAAACTCACGCGGCATCGACATCGCCCCGGACAAACGCGCCAAGGGCAGCGGCTGGGGTCACGTCTCCGCCGCCAGCCCGATTTTGGTCAACCGACACCTCTTCATCCCCATCATGAACGGCACCGTCTATGTGATCGACGCCTTCGCTGAAACACTTGACGAAAACGCCCTTGCCGCCGTGAACGACCTAGGCCCGGCAGGCGAGACCTGGACACTGGCATCCTTCAGCAGCGCCAACGGCCGACTCTGGATGCACACGATGAAGGAAGTCATCTGCATCGGAGAAAAATGAATGGCCGCCCTCTCCCCAACCCTCGCTTCAGCAATGCCATGATTCGCCCGGCGAACCAACCCTTGAGATCGAGCATCCGAATCCTTTTCGGCATCGGCTTGGTGACGGCCGGCCACGCAGCCGAACCCCATCGACCAGGCCAGCCAGTGCAGGCTTCCTTCCAGGATCTGGGTCGTGTTTTTTTGGACAGGCACTGCCTGGAGTGCCATGACAACGACACCCAAAAAGGAGACCTCTCACTGGAGGATCTCGGCGCCGTTGACGAGACAAACGCCGCGCTTTGGAAATCCATCTGGGCGCAGGTGTCGCTCAAGGAAATGCCACCCAGGAAGCGCGAGCAGCCCCGGGTGGTCGAGCGACTGCGCTTTGCCGACTGGATTATCACCGAACTGCAACGCGCCTCGAAGGAGAAGGGTGGTTTTGCCGAGCACCTTGACCCGAAGCGTGGGAACTTCGTGGATCATGACCTGCTTTTTGGGCCGCTGCCCGAAGGCCTCGCCCTGGATCCAGCATCGTCACCCGCCCGTCTCTGGCGCATCACGCCCGAGGAGCACATCACGCGGCTCAATGAGCTGATCAACGTGGAGCCTGCGTATGATCCGTCCAGGCCAGGCCTGCGGACGCACGGCGACTCCGTCCCGACAAACCACGGCGGCGAATTGAAACTCTACTTTGGCATCGATCAAATTCTGCGCGTGGATGGCGGCACGGTCGCTTATGCCACGGCCGTGAAAAGTGTTCCCGCCGTCCTCTCTTCCCCGCGCAAAAGCGGCCTCAAAAACTACCCCGCCCTGACCACCGTCAACAGCGCTGAATCGACCCAGATTCTGGGCAAGGCGTCGGACATTCTTCACTACATGGCGCGCGGCGTCCGCAGTCTTGTGGGCATGCCGGAGCAGATCACGGATGATCCGAAGACTTATGACAAGGTGAAACCGCCTGGCGACATCCGTGGTCAGCCCACCTCGATCGTTTACAGCACCCGGGACAAACGACCCAGGACGCCATTGCAGGCCCTGATGGAGCGTCCTGGTGTGGATTCAGAGCAACTGCGCGCCACGGTGGATTTTCTCTTCGAGGCGCTGACCTTTCGCCCACCCAGCCCCGAGGAGCGCGACACCTACATGGCCCTGACGGAGGACAGCATCGCCAAGATAGGCAAAGAAGACGGCGTCGTCATGGGTCTGTCGGCCATCTTCCTGGATCGCGATGCGCTTTTCCGGCCCGAGCTGGCCAAAGACGGCACGAGGGATGCGCACGGCCGTGCCATGCTCCAGGACTGGGAGCTGGGGCTGGCCGTGAACCACGCCTTGCGCTACCTGAAGCCGGACGAAGACCTCCGCCGCGCCATCCTGGAAGGCCGCATGAAAACCGCAGGGGATGTTCGGCGCGAGGTCACCCGCATGCTCGACGACGACAGCCTTCGCAAACCCCGCGTGCTGCAATTTTTCCGCGACTACTTCGATTACGATCTCGGAGGCTACATTTGCAAGGACACCAAGGCGCTCGCGGAGACAGGAGCCTCCAACCGGGGCGCGGACCACTACAGCGCCATGTTTGACGCCGTCGCCAGCACCGACCGCCTCGTCGAGATCATCCTGAAAGAGGACCGCAACGTGCTCAAGGAACTGCTCACCACGCGGCGGGCCGTCGTGACACCCAAAGACGAAATCTACTTTGGCAGAAGATTCACCCAAGAGGAGCAGGCCGCCGCGGCCGCCGCAAAGAAACAAGCGGATGCCGCCCTCCAAACGAAGGAAGAGGCAGAACTTGAAAAGATCAGGTCCCAAGTGGCCAAATCCGAAAAGACCCTGCAAGACAGGCCGGATGACAAACAGGCACAGAAGCAACTCGCCCAACAAAAACGCGCGCTGGCCACCGCAGAAACCAGGATCAGGGATGCCCAGCGAAGGCGTGCGCGCGAGAACGCCTCCCGGTCCGGAGTTGCCCCCGCCAGTTTTCACGGCCCGGCCGAAACCGCCCGTGTCAATCGACCCACTTTTGGTGCAGGCTCCATGAAAGCCGAGCGCATGCTGGCGACTCTGCCCGAAGGCCAGCGACTTGGCATCCTCACGCACCCGTCCTGGCTCGTGTCGCAATCCGACGCCATGGACAACCACGCCATTCATCGCGGCATCTGGATCCGCGAACGCCTGCTTGGCGGGGGCATTCCCGATGTGCCCATCACGGTCGACGCGCAGCTTCCCGTCGAGCCTCAAAGCACCCTGCGTGAGCGAATGCGGGTCACCCGTCAGACCTACTGCTGGACCTGCCATCAAAAGATGGACCCCCTGGGGCTGCCGTTCGAAATGTTCAACCATGCGGGCATCTTCCGCACCACGGAACTGAACATGCCGGTGAATGCCACCGGCGAGATCATTGCCAGCGGAGACCCCTCGCTCGACGGCCCTGTGACCAACGCCCTCGAGATGATCGAAAAACTGGCGCACAGCCAACGCGTTGAACAGGTCTTTGTTCGCCACGCCTTTCGTTTCTGGATGGGGCGCAATGAGACGCTTCACGACGGCCCCGTTTTGCAAAACGCCCACGCTGCATACCGGAACAACGGCGGCAGCATGAAGGCTCTCATCATTTCGCTCCTCACCAGCGACGCGTTTCTCTACCGCAAGGTTGAACCTTGACCCTCTGTTGAAAAAGTCATCCGCCGCGGATGCGCGAGCGCCGGAGTGGGGATGGCGAGTGGCGCATTCGCGATCAGGGAGATCATGGCAAGCCGCTCAACACCGCCCACCCCAGTCCACCGCCAGGATCAGGATGGATTTTCTTTTGAAGCCCTGATCGTTCTGACCGGAGGAACGCGCCACAGCACAAGCTGATTCCCCCCGGCATGAAGCTCAAAAAAGGGCGGGCAAATGCGGTCATGGGATCAGGCCTGCGCGACTGGTTGAGCGGGTTACTCTTCCTTGACCCGCCGCCAGAACGGCTTCTTCACCACCTCGGCCGGAAAGCGGCGGCCGCGAATCTCGATTTCCAGGGCCGTGCCGGGCACCGTGGCGGCCGGCGGCAGGTAGGCCATGCCGATGCCGCCGCCGAGGCTGGGCGACTGCGTGCCGCTGGCGACCTCGCCGATCACAGCCCCGTCATGCAGCACCGGGTAGTGCGGGCGCGGCGGCGGGGCGGCCCCGGTCATGCGAAAGGCGGTCAGCTTCTCGGGCAGACCGGCCGCCTTCTGTGCCAGCAGGGCTTCGCGACCCGTGAAGGCTTCCTTGTCGAGAGCCACAAAGAATCCAAGGCCCGCCTGCAGCGGCGTGCGTTCGGGCGACAGGTCATTGCCGTTGAGCGGGTAGCCCATCTCCAGGCGCAGGGTGTCGCGCGCCCCAAGGCCGCAGGGCAGACCGCCCTCAGCGCGCACGGCCTCGAGCAGGGCATCGAACCAGGCTTCGGCGCTGGCGGCGGGCGCAAAAAACTCAAAGCCCTCCTCGCCGGTGTACCCGGTGCCGCAGAGCCAGAGGAAATCGCCGTCGTGCAGGCTGACCTGCACCGTGTTGTGCCCGGGAAGCGGTGCCGCCTCGCCAAAGACGCGCGTGAATACCGCGCGACTGCGCGGGCCCTGCACAGCGAAGCCGGCGGTGCGGGCGCTGAGGTCGCGCAGGGTCAGGTCTTCGTCCGCGTCACGGCCGGCCGCCAGAACCTGGAGCTGCGCCCAGTCCTCGGCGATCTTCGAGGCGTTGACAACGAGGAAGAACTCGTGGCGGGCGACCCGGTAGATGATCAAATCATCGATGACACCACCGCCCTCGTTGAGCAGCAGGCTGTACTGCCCCTGCCCCACTTCGAGCTTGGAGAGGTCATTGGTCAGGGCGCCATTGAGAAACTCAAGCGCCGCCGTGCCGCCGACCAAGAACTGGCCCATGTGCGAGATGTCGAACAGACCGACCCGTTCGCGTACCGCCTTGTGTTCCTCGACGATGCCCGAGTACTGCACCGGCATCTCCCAGCCGGCGAAGGGGATCATGCGCCCCCCGATCTCAAGGTGCTTGGCATGCAGGGGCGAGCGCTGGAGATCGGCGGTGTCGGACATGCCTTCACAGTGGCGGGCCGGAGGCCGATGTCAAAGCGCGGCCACGGCGCGGACTTGCCATCCTGCCGCCAGACTTCCGCCCCGGGGCGGTTTTCCGAACCTGCCCTTGCACGAGGGCAGCGCGGCGGCTTGGGTGCGGCATGAACAGCATGACCGGATTCGGCCGCGGCGAGGCGCGGCAGGGCGACCGCCTCTGGCAGGTCGAATGCGCCAGCGTCAACCGCAAGCAGCTCGAGGTGGTGGTCAATGTGCCGCGTGACCTCAGCGCGCTCGAAGGCGAGGTGCGCAACCGCGTGGCGACCGCCTGTTCGCGCGGGCGGGTGCAGGTGTCGATCAAGCGGCAGGACAGCGAGACGGCGACCGACCTGCCGCAGATTCGCGAGGCGGCAATCGAGCACTACCTGGCGCGCCTGTTCAGCCTCGCCGGCCGGCTCGGCATTTCGGCGGAGATTTCCATGAGCGAACTGCTGCGCCTGCCTGGCGTGCTCGGCGTCGAAGCCGAGGAAGCCAATCCCGAGGAAGCCTGGCCGGCCATCCGCGAGGCGCTCGACGCGGCCCTGAACCAGTGGCAGCAAATGCGCGGCACCGAAGGCGCCCACCTGCGCGCGGAGATCGAGGGGCGCCTGGCCACGATCGAAGCCCTGCTTGGCCGCATCGCCGAGAAGGCACCGCAAGTGCCCGAACTTCAGCGCGCGGCCCTGCGCCAGCGCCTCGAACAGGCCGGCCTGCCGCTGCCGCTCGACGACGAGCGGCTGCT
>JBIJBO010000243.1:0-3766 GCA_044345215.1 Prosthecobacter sp.
CAGTGCGAGGTCAGCGGCCAGTAGCAGAAGAGCGCCGGCCCGACCAGGTTGCGCTCGGGCACCGGGCCCCAGGCACGCGAGTCGCTGCTGTTGTAGCTGTTGTCGCCCATGGCGAAGTATTCCTCCCCGCCCAAGTCAATGCGGTCGATGCGGCCGCCGACAACGCGTGGATCGGAATAGCCTCGATAACCGTCCACCGGCGCCTCATAGGTTCCCTGCATGACCTTGACGAATCCATGCTCGCTTGCCTTGGCGCTGTTGATCCAGAGCTCGGGCGCCTTCACCTCCAGGCGATCGCCGGGCACGCCGGCGAGGCGCTTGATGTAGTGCTGCGAGCCCTGCTCCGCCGGCACACGGATGCCGCTGACATGCTTGGTGGTGAAGACAAAGACCTCGCCGCGTACCGGCGTGCGGAAGTGGTACGAAAACTTGTCGACCAGCACGTGGTCACCGTTGCGGACGACACCGCTGGCGAGCAACTGGCCCTCCTTGATGGGCTCGCCGCCGCGCAGGCCGTAGACCATGCGCCGGTCGGGGGTGTCGTCGGTGACGTTGACCGGCTTGGCGTTGATGTGCGCCCAAAGCTGCAGTTCGTCGAGCAACTGCCGCTGCGGCGCATTGATGCGGATCGTGTGGCCGTCGCGGAAGTGCAGCTTGCAGTACGGCATGAAGATCAGGAAGCGGTGCTCGGTGAGCGGCTCGGAGTCGCGCAGGTACCCGGTGTGATCGGAGACCACGTGGATGTGGCGGGTGCTGGTGAACTGCGAGAGCAGCCAGCCGATCGGTCCCGGGCGCGGATCCTCGGCGGTGGCGCGGGCGGTGATGCCGTTGAGGGTGGGCTGCATCGACCCCGTCGGGATCTGGAAGGGCTGGGCGATGTAGGCGCGGATGCCGAGCGCAATGACGATGGCGACGAAGAACACCTCGATGTTTTCGGCGAACTCGCTCTGCGGCGTCTGCGGCAGGGCGGCGCCGCAGACGCGGTTGATCACCTCGTTGAGTTCCTTCAGCCGGGCGCGGTCGCGCCGGCGCATGGCGGCCTCCAGCTCGCGACGCAAATCGCAGATCTCCTCCAGCTTGTCCGCGGCAAGCAGATCGCGCTTGTAGTCGATGAAGCGGGTCACTCCCTTGTGGAGCTGTTTGGCGTGCTTCAGGTAGCGGGGGGTGAGAAGGAACATGCTCGCGGATGGTCGGGGTCTTCGGCGCCGCGTCAAGCGCGACCTGCCGGCTCGGCCCGGCGCACGACACTCTCCAAACGGCCGGCGGCCAGGCGGGTGATGACGACTTCGCCCTCGGCCACCTCGGCGGCATCCTTGAGCACGCGGCCCCTGGCATCGGTCGTGTAGGAAAAACCGCGCGCCAGCACCGACTGCGGCCCGAGGTTGCGCAGCAGGTCCAGGCGCGCCGTCAGGCGGTCGCCCAGCCGCGCCAGCCGCACCTCCGCCTCCTGGCGCAGACGGGCGGCGCTGACCTCGACCCGGTGGCCGGCCTCGGCGAGAACGACCTGCGGATGCCGCTGCGACAGCACCTGCCGGCTTTCCGCCAGGCGGTCGGCCAGGCCCTGCAAACGCTCGCGCACGGCCGCCTCAAGGCTGAGCGACATCTCATCGGCCTGCTGCTCGGCCTGCTGCAATTGTCGCTCGGGACCGCGCTCCAGCGCCCCCTTGGCGAGGAGTTCCAGCACCCGGCGATCCTGTTCCAGGCGCGCCTCGACCCGGCCCTGCAGGCGCCGCTGCGCCGCCTCGAAATGCCGGCGCAACTCGGCACCGTCGGGCGCCAGCAGCTCGGCCGCCGCGCTCGGGGTCGGCGCACGCAGATCGGCGACAAAATCGGCGATGGTGAAGTCGATCTCATGGCCGACCGCCGAGATGACCGGGATGACCGAGGCATGGATGGCGCGCGCCAGCGACTCCTCGTTGTAGGCCCAGAGGTCCTCCAGGCTGCCGCCGCCGCGACCGATGACGATGGTGTCCGGCCGCGGCAGGCCGTGGCGTTCGGCGGCGTTGAGCACCTCCAGTGCCCGAATCGTCTCCAACTCGGCGCCCTGGCCCTGCACCCGCACCGGATAGACCAGCACGCGCAGCCAGGGCGCGCGCCGGGTCAGGATGTTGAGCATGTCCTGCAGGGCGGCTCCGGTCGGCGAGGTGACCAGGGCGACCACCTGCGGAAAGCGCGGCACCGGGCGTTTGGTCTCGGCATCGAAAAGACCCTCGGCGTGCAGCCGGCGCTTGAGCGCCTCAAAGCGCGCTTGCAGGCCGCCCTGGCCCTTCAGCCGCACCTGTCGCACAACGAGCTGATACTGGCCGCGCGGTTCATAAACGGAGAGCTCACCCTGCAGCTCGACTTGGTCGCCGTCTCGGAAGCGCGCCGCCAGGCGTGCGGCACTGCGGAACAACACGCAGGAGACCTGCGCCCCCTCGTCCTTGAGGGTGAAATACTGGTGGCCACTGGCCTGCAGACGGTGGTTGCTCACCTCGCCTCCCACCCAGACCGTGCCAATTCGTTCCTCGAGCACCTCGCGGATCTCGCGGGTGAGCTGGCTGACGCTCCAGACGTTGTCGGCGGCCTCGGTCTCCATGCCCCCCATGGTGGCGCTGCCCGGCCGTACCGCCAGTGGGAATTCAAGTCTCACCAGAAACGCCCGAGGGTGAAATCCCACAGCGCCACTGCGGTCGCCATCCAGCAGCGCCCCACCTCGGCAAGCCCCAACCCCGGCGAGGACGAGGCGGCGATGAGCAGCAGCGCCAGAAGCAGCACGTTGACGAGGAAAATGAGCAGCATCGAGAAGAACTCGCCGTTGCGCTGCAGGTCACTCTGCTCCATGGCCACGGTCTTGCAGGTGTAGGTGGCGTGAAACCACCAGGTGACACCAAGCAGCACGTAAAACAGCCAGACAGGCTTGAAACTGAACACGAACAGGCGGGCATCCACCGTCACCAACGCCCCCAGATCCCAGAACAACGCCGCCACACCGAACACGGCGAGCACACCTAGCGCATACAATGGGATCAGGTAGGGCGCAAGGGTGATCCACGTGTTCGCCTTGTCAGTCTCGACGTAGCCGCCGGAGGCGCCGTGGCTCCAGTCGTAGATTTTGCCGCCAAAGGCGCGAGCCATCAGCAGGTGGCTGACCTCATGACCGAAGACGTAGGTGTGCATGGGACGGAGACCGCCCAGGTAGGCCAGCCACCAGGCGGCGCCGCCCAGCATGAAAAAGACGAGGGGCTCGCTGCGCCAGAAGTCCAGCCGGACCATTGCCCGCCAGAACATCTCCACCACCGTCAGACCCGTGATCAAGCCGAGCGGCAGCAGGCCAAGCACGGCAATCCAGCCTTTGAGCGAACGCCGCTGCTCGTCGCTCAGCCCGCGGGCCTCGCGGCGCAGCCCGGCCGGTCGCGCACGTTCGCTGCGGGGCGAAACCGCACGACGCTTGCTGACCGAACGATAGACATTTTGCGCCATGGCGGATCGCGACTATTAAGAGTTATTGATATTCTTCACAATTGCAGTGTCAACAACTCCAAGAAAGTGAGTTCACGCGCCGAGACCCAACAGACGGGCGCTCCACGCCTTCCAAAACAGGCCGCCAATGGCAGAAACCGTCGTTGCACCTCCGAACGGGGTTGCAAGCGTAGCTATCGGCATCATTACTGCCATACCCCCTTGTCTATGAATGCCACTGTGCCTTTCCGGGCCAATTCCGACCTCCTCGATGCCAAATACCTCGAATGGAAGGCCAACCCCGCCTCGGTGGACGCCACCTGGG
>JBIJBO010000274.1:0-12352 GCA_044345215.1 Prosthecobacter sp.
GGATCAGCCGGATCAGCCGGATCAGTCGGATCAGTCGGATCAGTCGGATCAGTCGGATCAGTCGGATCAGTCGGATCAGTCGGATCAGTCGGATCAGTCCGAGCCGCCCTCGGCTTGATCGTCCGGGCATTCCCTGCGAGAAAGGCAGCGGCGCGGCGTTCCCTGCGCTGCCATGCTCCGTCCGCTCACCGCCCTGCTGCTGTCCTGCGCCGCGCTCGCTGCCGCGACGCCGAACTTCATCCTGATCAACATCGACGACCAGGGCTACGCGGACACCGGGCCGTTTGGCTCGACCAACGCCACGCCTCACCTCGATCGCATGGCGCGCGAGGGCATGAAGCTCACCAGCCATTACGCGGCCCCCGTCTGCTCGCCTTCGCGGGCGATGATGATGACCGGCTGCTACCCGAAGCGCGTGCTGCCGATTCCGCACGTGCTCTTTCCCGCCGGTGCCGTCGGGCTGCATTCGAACGAAACCACGGTGGCCGAGGTGCTCAAGGCCCGCGGCTACGCGACCGCCTGCGTCGGCAAGTGGCATCTGGGCGACCAACCGGAGTTTCTGCCCACGGCCCAGGGCTTCGACCGCTACTTCGGCATCCCCTATTCGAATGACATGGGCCCCGCTGCGGAGGGTTCGAAGAGCAACCCCGGCCAGCCGCTGCCCAAGCCCGGCGGCAAGGCCAAAAAGGCCCCGCCCGCCGATGACGAGGCCGGCCTGCGCGGCAACAGCCAGCCGCCGCTGCCTCTGGTCGAGAACACCGACGTCATCGAGCGCGTCAAGTCGGCCGAGCAGTTCACCCTGACGCGTCGCTACACCCAGCAGGCGCTCGATTTCATCCGCGCCAGCAAGGACCGGCCCTTTTTCCTCTATCTGCCGCACACCGCCGTGCACTTCCCGCTCTACCCCGACAAGACCTGGCTCGGCAAGTCGCCGAACGGCCTGGTCGGCGACTGGGCCCAGGAACTCGATGCCAGCACCGGTCGCATCCTCGACCTGCTGCGTGAGCTCGGTCTCGCCGAAAACACCCTCGTCATCTACACGAGCGACAACGGCGGTGCCCTCAACCATGGCTCGAAGAACACCCCGCTGCGCGGCTCGAAAGGACAGACCTACGAGGGCGGCCTGCGCGTTGCCACCCTCGCCTGGTGGCCCGGAACCATCCCCGCCGGCTCGAGCACCGACGCCATCACCGGACATTTCGACTTCCTGCCCACCTTTGCCGCCCTCGCCGGTGCTCCCCTGCCGTCGGTCCGACTCGATGGCCGTGACCTTTCCGCCCTGCTGCGCGGTCAGCCCGGTGCCGCCGGCCATGAGGTTTTCCACTACTACCGCGGCCACAAGCTCGAGGCCGTGCGCTCGGGGCCGTGGAAGCTGCACCTCGACAAAAACGAGCTTTACCACCTCGGTCGCGACCTCGCCGAGGCCAACAACCTCGCCGCTGCCGAACCGGGGCGCGTCGCTGAACTGCGTGCGCTCGCCCGGCGCATGGCCGGCGACCTCGGTCTCGACGACGCCCCGGCCCCCGGCGTGCGGCCGCTGGGCCGCGTCACCGAGCCCCGGCCCTTCATCGCCGCCGACGGCCGAGTCCGGCCAGGGGCCGACGGTCGCTTCAAGCGGCTCGACTGAGCGTGAGCGACAAGTGCTGCACGGGCGGCATCAGAGCGGGCGCAGCCCGCTCTGCCGGGAGCGCAGGGGCAAGTCGCATGCTGGCCTGTCAAGAGTGATTTCTTTGTTTTGAAGCGAAGTAAAACTTTACCCCTCGAGGCGTATTTTTTAGAATCGCATCGAAATAATTCGTTCGTCCAGTCCTCTGCAATGCACTTTCGCCTCGGAGATCCTCCGGAGGCGGTTCTGACGCATCGTTCTCCAACCCTATCGTCCCGATGAAAACCCTCCGTCGCCACCGGCAACTGCTCAACAGTCTGCTCGCCTTTCTGGTCGTTTTCTGGCAGATCTGCCAGCCCTTGCAGGCGGCGACAATCACTTGGACAGGAACCACAGACGCCACCTGGAGCACGGCAACGAACTGGAGCGCGGGCGTGCCCACCGGGGCCGATGACGCCATTTTTGGTTCGCCGATTCCCGGCACGGGGGGCACCCTGACCCTCGGGGCCGGCAGCCTCGCCAACAGCCTGTCTTTCCGTGAGAATTACACGCTGAACGGCGGTGAATTGGCTCTGGGTGCCGGCGGCATTCGGGTGGAAGCCGGACGGCTGGCCGTGTTAAACACCCAGCTGAACGGAACGCAGGGACTGCTTCTGACTGGCGGCGGCAGCCTGCGTCTCGGCAACATTTCCAACAGCTACACGGGAGCGACCACGATTGCCAACGGATCGCTGATCATCAGTTCCGGCGGCGCGCTTGGAACGGATGCCTCGGCGATTTCCATTCTGACCACGAATCAAACTCCGCTGAATACCTCGCTCTACGGTTTTGGCGGTGGCTCCCTGGTATTGGATGGCCTGGCCGCCGGCTTCACGCTGTCACGGAACATCAATCTCGAGGGGCGTGGTCCGATGGGTGAACGCGGTTCTGCGGTTTTGAGCTTGGGCAACAACGTTCTCTCCGGCATCGTCAGCACGGCGGTCAGCCCCCTGCCGCTGTCTCCCACGGCCACCCTTCGCAACAGCCGCATCAACAGCGTGAACGGCAACCTGACTTTATCCGGCACGCTGAGTGTCGGAGGAACGGCGGTCACCACCTACACCAACTTGGGGGGCGTCAATGGAGCAGGCTCGGGTCATTTCACCCTCTCGGGCGTCCTCAGCGGCCCTGGGTCCATCGAGAAATCAGGCGGGGGCACGCTGTTTTTGAACCCGTCGGATGTTTCCGGTTACACCGGGACATTTCGAGTTTCCGCTACGGGAACTGGGCAGGAAAGCACCCTCCGGGTGACTCAGCTTTTGGCAGGCACGACGAGCGTTTTTGGGGCCAGTGCCGGGACGACCACCAATGCGGCGATCGACCTGAACGGCGGCATTCTCGAATTTCGAGCAGACGGAGATCTCAATTTTGGCGCGCTGGCGACAGGCAAGAACATCTACACCCGCAGCACGGGCATTCTCTTCACCGGGCCTGCGGCCGGCGGCACTAGCATCAACGGAGTGACAACATTGGGCGCGCTGCACCAGAATGCCAGCGGCACGGCCGGCACAAACACGACCACCTTCAACAGTCGCAATGGCTATGGAGTAACCCTGAGCACCCTCGCATCCGATGCGAGCACGTCCACGTCTTCCATCACCACCACGCTGGCCAACAACTTGGGAGGTGAGCTCAGATTCACGGGCAACCTGACCCAGCCGGAGGGCTCCAATGCTTCAAGGCCCCGTGTTCTTTCTTTCTCGGGCAATGGCAACACTTTGGTGGAGGGCAGCATCCTAGCGGGCACGGACACGGGCAAAACATTGACGAAGGCCGGAACCGGCAGTCTGACCATCCGCGGCACCGGGACGACCGTCGCTGGAGCGATCAGCATCAATGGCGGCGCCATCATTGCCACCGATTTCCGATCGTTGAACAACAACACGGCAACGCTCAACATTGGCACAGCGGGCACAGCGGGTGCGCTGATCATTGGCACCAGTGCTGCCGCCACAAGTGCCGGATTGACGACCTCCAAGGTGATCAATCTTGCCGGAACCACGGGGACGGCCAGCATTTATGCCAACCAAAGCGGCGCCAATCCAGTTGTGTTGAATGCGAATTTCACTGCCACGGGTGCCGGTTCCAAGTTGCTGGTGCTGGGGGGCTCCAACACGGCCAACAACCTCATCAGCGGTTCAATCGTCAACAACAGCGGCACCGCTGTCACCTCTCTGACCAAAGTGGGGGCCGGTGCCTGGGTTTTGGCGGGTGCCAACACTTACACGGGTACCACCACGATCAGCAATGGTGTGATTAGAATCCGCGCCAACGCAGCGACATCGACAGTCCTGCCGGCGACCAATGCGATCACGTTCGGGGCAAGCAGTGGCTACGCCGGGGCGACCTTGGAATTTCAGGGGCAGAGCGGTGCCAACAATGTGCAAAACCTCGGCACGCTGGCTTATGCAACGGCTGGCGCGCACACCTTGCGGCTGACTCCCGGAGCCGGTGGCACGGCTTCATTGACCTTTGCCAACATCACAACGGGAGGTGCAGGAACGATCAACATTGTGGGCGCAGATTTTACCGCCAACAAAGTGACCTTCACCCAGGTCAACGCGGCAGCCGGTTCAGACGGCATCCTGACGCGGTCGGTTTTCTGGAATGGCGCCGATTATGCCTTCCGACAGGGGGGGGTGCTGAGGGCACCCAACTATGGCGTTGATGCCGGCACCTCAACCACGGCCGCAGGTCCCTTGACCGCCGCAACCAATGCCCAAATCACCGGAAGCTTTGCCACCAACACGGTTTCTGTATCGACCCTGAAAATCAATGGCAGTCAGACTCTCACCATCAATGCGGGCCAGACCCTGACGCTTGCCGCGGGCGGTTTGTTGGCCAGCGGCGGCAATGCCATCGTAACGGGCGGCACACTGGCGCTTGGTTCTCAGGCTCTGGTGGTCCGTGCCAATCTTGCCAGTGATGTTCTGACGGTGGAATCTCCCATCACTGGAACAGGGGGCTTGACCAAGAGTGGTGCCGGTGTTCTGGTGCTGGGCGGAGCCAACACGAGAACGGGAGCGACCGAGATTGCGGAAGGTATTGTCAGGCTCTCTGGCGCGGGAACGCTCAGTGGAGCCGGCGTTGCCACCAACATTCGTCAACTGGGGGTTCTTGATCTTAACGGGGTAGGAAGCGGCACGGCGATTGGCTTGTTCACCAACAATGGCATTGTCACCAACTCTTCGCCCGTCGCGGCGGTGCTCACGATCGGCAACAGCAACGGCACCGGCACTTCCTACGGCGTCATTCAGGATGGCGCCGGACTGGTTCATGTCACCAAGGTGGGCACAGGTGGGCACAGCTGGCTGGGAAACAGCACATACACGGGCGTGACCACTCTGGGTGGCACGGGTTTGGTGACGGTTGACAGGTTGGCGAATGGAGGTCAAGCCAGCGGGATTGGGGCTTCCAGCAGTGATGCGGCCAATCTCGTTTTTAACGGCAGCACGGCCGGCTTGGTTTATCAGGGCAACATCATGGATGGCATTCTCATCTTGGGTTCCCGGTCAGCGACCACCGACCGACTTTTCACGCTCGCCGGCACGGGAGCCACGCTTTCCTCGACGGCCTCCAACAACAATGCGATAATCTGGAGCAATACCGGCGATATTGCCCATGGCATTGTGGGCCCGCAGACGCTCATCCTGACCGGCACGTCTGGTGCAGACAATACCTTCAATCCACGGCTGACGGACAGTGGCACCGATGCCAACGTCACCAGCCTGACCAAAACAGGCACGGGTCAGTGGAATCTTGGAAACGCGAACAACACCTACACTGGCACCACCACCGTTGCCAACGGCACCCTTGCCATCAACCAAGGCGGTGCCTTGCCTGCCAACAGCCCGCTCGTCCTCGGCTCCACCACGACCTCCGGCATCCTGCAGGCTTCGGGCATCTTCACTCGCAACCTCGCTGCCACAGCCGCGGCGGGGGCCGGCACGATCACTTGGGGCGGCACCACTGGCGGCGGCGGCTTTGCGGCCCACTCCACCCCTCTCACCGTCACGCTGAATGGCGGCGCTGGTCTGACCTGGGGCAGCGGCGGCTTTGTCGGTAGCGGCGGAACGCAGGCGCTTCTTTTCGGGTCTGCCAGTGCTCTTTCGAACGTCACCTTCACCAATGCCATCGATCTCGCAGGCGCAGTCCGCACCGTCACAGTAACTGGCAACACCACGACGGGGGCGGAATTTGCCACTCTCAGTGGCGTGCTTTCGGGTGTCGGTGGCGGCCTCAGCAAGACGGGCAACGGCATCCTGCGTCTGGGTCCCTCCAACACCTACACTGGAACCACGGCTGTGGAAGGGGGCACTCTGGTGGTTTCGTCCCTGGGTGGCAGCACGGGGCCTGCAAGCTCCAGTGTTGGCGCCGGTGGTGTCGCGATGGATGACACCAACGCCATTGTCCTTGGCAATGCCAGCACAACAGGCGGCATCCTTCAATACGTGGGCCCTGGTGAAACCAGCGACCGCAAAATTCGACTTCGCGGCACCACGGCCAGCAACCAGATTCATGCCGATGGTTCCGGGCCGCTCATCCTGACCAATGTTGCTCACGACACCACGGAGACGGGCGCCAAAACGCTCTTCCTGCGCGGATCAAACGCAGCCGGCAACATGATCACCAGCCAGCTCTCCGACAATGCCGGGGGAGTGTTGAGTGTGACGATCGATGGCGGTGCCACCTGGATTCTGACCAATCCAGCCAACAACTACAGCGGCACCACCACCGTGGGCGCAGGTGCACTCGGCTTGGGCCATGACACGGCAGTTCCTGCGGCTTTGACCATCGGCAACGGCAACATTTTCGCGTATGGTGGAGACCGGGTTTTTGCCAACGCCTTCAACTTTACCGTCAACAGCAACAGCGGGTTTCTCGGCGACTACGGCCTTACCCTCAACGGCGTCAACACTCTGGCCGGCACCGGAACGACCAGCCTCACCATCAACACCTTCAACAGCATTGCCGCCGGCAAGGTCCTGACGTTGAATGGATTGACCACTGCGGCGGGTGCCAACCGGCCCTGGACCCTTGATGGTCCGGGCGAAACCGTGGTCAACGGCACGTTCGTCTCCACCACGGCCTTTGGCGTCAACATCGTCAAAACCGGCAACGGCACGCTCACACTCGGCACCGATGGAACCACATCGAGCTGGAACAAGGCCGGCAATGCCTTGGACATTGACCGCGGCACTCTGAAATTTGCAGCGAACGACGCGATTCCCACGCGCTTTGCGAACCTGTCCCCTGCAACCAGCGCGGCCACGCCCATCGGCACCAGTGCCTACACGGTGACCAGCACGGAAGGCCTTCAGGTGGGGCAACCCTTTACCGGCACCAATGTTCCCGCCGGCAGCTTCATTGTGAGCATTGACAGCGCCACTCAGTTCACCGCGAGTGCGGCCACCACGGCGGAGGTGACGGCCGCAACCACCTTGAGTTTCCTGGCAGGGTCGGGGTTGACGCTGAGTCCGGAGCTCGCCACTGCGGATACCGTCACCGTCAATCTCAACGGAACCAGCCAGACGATCAACGCGCTCACCGCCACCACCGATGGCACGGTGATTCTTGACAACACCTCGAGCACTGCTGCGGCTTTCCGGTTTGGTGCCAACAACTCGGCGGTGAGCTTTGGCACCGGCGTCGGCACTTACACCATCCAGAACACTGGCAGTGGGGCCATGGACTTGGTGAAGCTCGGCAATGCCACCGCCACCTTCAGCACGGGCGTGACGGTGGGCAACAAGGGGCAGATTGCCAGCCTTGGAGGCGGCATTTTCAGCATTGCCGGTCCGGTTACGGCAGCGACGAGTCTGCGCGCGGTCGAAGCCTCGACCCTGGCCCTGACAGGCGGCATCACAAACCCGTCCCTGATCACCAGTCTGGAAGTGGGCGGAGGATCCACACTGAGCCTGCTGGATGGCGCGGGCAGCCTGCTCAACCTCGGCAACCTCAGGCTCGGCAACACGGGCACGGGCACGGTGACCCTCAATCTCAACGTGGGTGACGCGGCCACGGACACCCTCACGCTGCTCACGACAGGCACGCTGCAGCTTGGCAACACCGTCACCTTCAACATGACGGATGCCGGTCTTTCGGCCAACACCACCTACACGCTGCTGAACCTCGTGGATGGCGGACTCACCGCCTTTGGTTCCGGCAACCTCATTCAGGGCGGCACTCCGGGCGGTTTCACCTCCATGACGTGGAATGTCACCGACAACTTGGTGCAATTGACCACGGGCAATTTGATCCTTGGCGACCTCTACTGGCGGGGTGCCACCAACAACGCCTGGAATGGCAACGTCAACAACTGGTCTCAAAACAAGGACGGCACGGGCGTGCCTCTCAGCATTCCAGGCGCCGGCAACAATGTCATTTTTGCCTGGGACAACCCTGGCGCGGCGGCTTTGACCACGACCCTTGAGCAAAACATCAAGATCAACTCTCTGGTCTTCGAGGCGGGTGCCACCAGCACCCCGGTCTCCGTCGCGATCAATCCGGGCACCATCGCCACCAACCGCCTGGAAATTGCGCCCCAGCTTGCCACGTCGGGCATCGAAATGAAGGCGGGAGGTCCGGACGCGGTGTCCGTGGGTGCCAGTCTCAAATTGGGCGCCAGCCAGACTTGGAGCATTGCCGATGCCAACGATGTTTTGACGCTGGCGGGCTCCCTTCAGGGGCAGGCCAATGTCACCAAGGCCGGTCCTGGGAAAGTCATTTTGACCGCTGCCGCGGATCCTTCTTTCAATGCGGCGGAGACCAGTGTGTTCACGATCACGGCAGGCAACCTGGAATTCACCCAGTCAGGCGCTCTTGGCACCACGGCCAACAGCAACGTTGCCAGCATTGTCGTCAATGGTGGCGGCTTCTTCTACAACAACGCGACCGCAGGAACCGCCGCCACGCTGCCTCATGCCATCACTTTGAACGGTGGCACTCTCTCGGGTGCCGGTGCCAACCACACCTATGGGGGCCCGGTTGTCATCAGCGGCGCTTCCGGGATCAACATGGCAGAGGCCAATGGCCCGGCGACCAACACGGTTCGGAACATCACGCTTTCCGGTGCCGTCAGTGGCACGGGCAGCCTGCTGATCGACAGCAACAGCACCGATTCGGGCGGCAACCAACTGGGAGGCACCCTGACGATCAACAACGCCGCGGGTTCCTGGTCGGGCAATCTCGCCCTCAATCGCGGCACGGTCACGATTGCCGCTGCAGCCAGCCCAACCGTTGCTCCTGCGAACGTCACCTTCAACAGCTTTGGCCGTCTCATTCTGCAGGGCGTGGATGGTCAGACGCTCAACCGTGCCGCCGGCCTGACTTACGCTGCCGGTGCTGTGGGTGAATTTCAGGTGGACAACACCACGACGACCCAGGCCACGAATTTCACGGTCAACCAGAACGGCATCGTGACACTCGGGGGTGGCGGCATCGGCGCCTCGATGCGCATCGCTTTGCCGGATGCCTTTGCCACGATGAACATCAATGGAGCCGTGACCCTTGGTGGCAACAGCAGCATTTCGGTTTCCAACAGTGCTGCGCGCCTTTTGACGATTGCCGGCGTCATCGATGACGGAGCGGGCAGTTACAGTCTGGCCATCAACGACGATGCGGGAGGATGGGCGCAAACCAACGGAACCGTGCGCCTGGATGCGGCCAACACTTATGACGGCGGCACGCTGTTGGCATCCGGCACCCTGCTGCTGGGTCACAAGAGTGCCCTGAGCACCGGTGCGCTGACGGCCTCCGGAGCCAGCACGCTGAGCAGCCTGGTGGATCTGACAGGAGCGGATTCTCTCGCCAATGCGCTCAATTTGAACGCTGTTCTGACGTTTGCCGGCAGCAATGGCTTCACCTTCAACGGGCTCACTTCCAACATCGGTGTCGGCGGCATCACCAACAGCCTCACCGCGGGCAATCTTCTCTTCAGTCAGGTCAATTTGGCGGAACCCGCCGCCAGCGCCGCCCGCACACTGACCGTTGCGGGTGCAGGCACGGGCACCACCACCGTCACGGCCCTGCTCAACAACCTGCAAAACAACACTCTGACCAACAACCTGAGCGGTGCGCCGCTCAGCATCGGCAGCATTGCCCTTTCGGAAAGCGCGGGAACGGGTCGCACCCTCACCCTCGGCGGGACCGGCACCACAGTGGTCACCGGCTTGATTGAAAACGTCCTCGGTGGCGGTGGCACGGCGGGCACCCTCGCCAAAGCGGATGCCGGGCTGTTGACCCTCCAGGGGGCCAACACCTTCACCGGACCGGTGTCGATTTCAGCAGGCATCCTGGAATTCAGCACGGTGACGGATGCGGGCGGAGGCGCGAGCAATCTTGGCAGCGGCCCTTCCCTCTCGATGGCGGGCGGCACGCTCCGCTTCATCGGCACCGTCAACCAGTCCACCAATCGTCCCATCACGCTCACGGCGGGTGCCACGCTCGCGGCCTTTGGCACGGCCGGTGCCAGCATCACCTATTCCGGGGCTGTCGGCACAGCGGGCAGTACACTCACCCTCTCCGGGGCCGACGCCTCATCCCTGGGCTCCATTCTTGGTGGCATCACCCAGACCGGCACCGCTGCAGACCTTTCGGTGAACTCTGGCAACTGGACCCTTTCGGGCGCTGCCAGCGTGCTGGCCGATGACATCATCGTCACCAATGCCTCTGCCGTGCTGAACCTGAATGGCGCGAGCCTCGTTTCCTTCACCACGGGAACCAGCAACGGCCTGTACGCTCGCGCGGGCGCCACGATCAATCTGCTCTCGAATGACGTTTTTGGACCGGCAAACAGCGGCAGTTTGGATTTCATCCTGCTGGGTGACAACTCCGTTGGCGGGGCAACCCTGAACATGGGGTCCTTCGGTTTGACGAGTCCGCGCCTGGACCTGGGGCAGACCACGGCCGGTTACACGGCAGGCATCATCGGCAGTGGCACGCTCTCGGTTACGACGAACTTCAACCTGTATGCCGGCTCGATTTCCGCGAAACTGGCAGGGGCCGGTGCGGTGGCAAAGCTTGGCTTGGGCACCGTGCGCCTTTCAGGTGACAACAGCGGACTGACCAGCACGACGGCGGTGCGCATTGATGCAGGCGTCCTTGAGTTGGATTACACCGGCAACCAGGCGGTCAAACTGCGCGCGGCGACCGGGCTTGACATGCGCGGTGGCGCCCTGCTCGTCACTGGCAACAACAGTGCTTCAACGGCGGTTACCGTGGCCAGCCTCACCCTTGCCAGCGGCGGCAGCAGCCGCATCACGGTCAATCCCGGCACGGGCCAGACGGCGGTCTTGAATCTGGGCGCCATCACGCGCGCCGCAGGTGCCGGCACGCTGCGTGTCAATCTTTCTTCCGGCGTTCAGGATGCGACAAATGGCATCGTCACAACGGCGGCACTCAACAGCAATGGCACCCTGCCCGGCTACCTGACGGTCAATGATGGCACCGGCATTTACTTCGCCACGAAAAATGCCACCAACAATGTGGTGGCGGTGGCTTCCACGACCAAGACCGACATCAGCACCTGGCTCAATGGTGAGAATGTCAACAATACGGGCGGTGCTTACACCGGCACCACGGGCCTGCGATCCATCAACTCGCTCACCTTTGATTCGGCGTCGAACGGAGCCGTGACCATCGCCAATTTGGCCACCCTCGACATCTTCAGCGGTGGGGTGCTGCTGACTTCGGCGGTCAATGCCGGCAGCCACAGCATCACAGGGGGGCGGCTCACCTCGGGGATCGCCGATCTGGTGTTCATCCACGAGGGCTCGGTTGAGCTGAACGTCAGCTCGGTCATTGGATTGACCAATGCGGTCACCAAGACCGGCAACGGCACCCTTCGGCTGACCAATGGTCTCAACACGTTCACTGGCTCGGTGAACATTCATGCCGGAACCCTGCAGGTCGCTGGCGGCAATGCCATCGGCGACACGTCTTTGGTGACTCTTTCGGACGATCAGGTCAACACCTTCCAGTTGCTCGCCAACGAAACGATTGGCGGGTTGGCCGGCGGGAACAACGCCGCGGGGCTGGTGGTGGGTACGGTGGCCCTTGGCACCCACAGTCTTCGCATCAATTCAACGGCCAATCGAACCTATGCCGGGGTCTTCACCGGCTCGGGCACGATCACCCTTGCCGGTGCGAGCGGCCTGGGCAACCTGCAACTCACCGGCAACTCAGGTTCGGGCTTCACGGGGGCACTCGTTGTCAACGGTGGCATGATGTATCTTGAAGGCGCAGCGACCATGGACGCGGCCAGTCTGACCATCAATCGCGGGGGGTCCTTCCTCATCAGCAACAACGGCACGACCCGCTCCGGCACCCGCTTCCCGGACGGCATGCCGATCCTCCTGAATTCTGCGGACGGATCATGGAATGGCGAAACTCGTCCCAGCGGCCTCTCGATCCGCACCGATCAAAATGCCACGACCAACGAAACCGTCGGTGTTTTGACTTTTGGCTCGGGGGCCAACTACTTTCGCGGGGATGCCGCGGGCACCACGGGTGTTGCCGGTCTCATCACGAGCAATCTGGTTCGACTCAATGGCGCAACTTTGAACGCGCGCGGCCGCAATCTCGGCGCCACGGCTGGCGACCGAAACTTCCTGCGCATTGTCAGTGCCTCGGCCAATGAAACGTCTTTTGCCGCCACTCTCGTCGGCGGCGGAGGCGCCGCAGGATCGAAAAACCTTTCGATTGTGC
>JBIJBO010000244.1:0-3729 GCA_044345215.1 Prosthecobacter sp.
GCAGGCCGAGATCGGCCTCGCTGCGGCGGGTGTACAACGGCTGTTTTTCCTCGAGCCAGGCCAGCCGCGCCTGCCAGAAGGCTTGCTGGCCAAGCAGTTCGTCGGCCTCCGCGCGGCGTGTTTGCACATCCAGGCTGCGGGCATCGACCCGCAGTTTCCAGGCCTTGAGCTGGGTCAGGCCGATGAAGGCGCCTCCGACCGCGATGACGGCACCGAGGACGAGGGCAAGACGCTGTTCGCTGGCGGTCATGGTGCGGGTTCCTCCGGTGCGGCTTCGGGTTCGCGCGCCTCGGCCCGGAAGGTGGCGCGGCCGTCGGGCAGGTTGGTCGGCTGCGGAAAATCCCAGCTCCAGCGCTTGAAGGCCTCGGCACCAACGAGCTTGTCGCGGAACTCGATGCCGTGGCCCAGACTCGAGGCCTCGCCATCAAGCACCATGCCGTCCTCGCGCACCTCAAAGCGGGTCAGCCGGATGCCCTCCTCCGGGAGGAGGGAGACCAACTGGAAGAGGGATTCGACCGGAAAAAACTCCGGATTGACCGCCGTGCGCATGTCGTCCCAGGCGCTGCGTGCGTCGCGGATCGCCACCAGCTCGGGTTCCAGGTCGTCGAGTCGCGCCTGCTCCCGGCTGAGGGCGCTGCTGCGCAGCGCGACGCGGGCGGCGAAGGCGCCGAGCGCGGCCACCAGAACAAACACGAAGGCGAGGGCGCCGAGGGTCAGCATGCGTCGCTGGGCCCGTTCCTGGCGCAGGCGCACGATCGGTGCCGGAACCAGGCGTGAGGTGGAGGCCGGTGCGGCGGGCGCGGTTTCGGGGCGGCAGCTTGCCGGCAGATCCAGGCCTTGAGCGAAATCGCCGGGCAATTCCTCGGTTTCGCCGTCGCCGACCTGCAGCACCAGGCGGGTGAGATCGGGCAGCAGCGCGGCGAGGTCGAGCGCGGCCAGGATGCAACGGATTTCGGCGGCGGCATCGGCATCCAGACGGTCGGCGGCGAGGGCCTGGCAGTGCAGGACGCCACCGGACTCGTGCGGCACGGCCAGCACGTAGCGTCCCTGTTCACGCCAGACCAGCAGTTCGCCCGGCGTCAGCCGCTGGAAGGCCACCGAGGGGGCAAAACGGGCGTCGCGCGCCTCGTCCAGCACATCCGCAGGCAGCGACGCCACCTGAAGGAAGGCGGTGGTGGCCTGGTCGCGGGTGGAGCCACCTGGCGACAGGAGATCAAAGTCCTGTGGCGTGGCGGTTTCGTTGGCAAAACCGGCGGCTTCCAGTTCCAGCTGGGCGGCAGCCTCGCGACGGCCGGCGTCCACGCCGTGAAAATGCATCGGCACCGAAACCAGGCTGCGAGCTGGCAGGGCAACCCAGTCGGCACCGCGGCGTGAGCGATGTTCCGGTTCCGGAGTGGGTGTTGCGCCCGGCCGGGCACGCCAAGCCTGAAACCCCGTTTCACGGGGAATCAGCAGCAGCTCATCGGTGGGTTTCATCAGGGGCGGTCGGGCGCAAAGCCCTAGTTTACCGGTTGGCCTGCAAAGCGCAAGACAGGAAGGAAGACAGATCGTGACGGATTCGGTTCAATGTGCAAGTCCGGTGCCTTGGCTTTTGGAGCGAAAGAACCTTCGCTGGCCGGGGTAAGTCTCTGCCCGCCGAGGGCGGTTTCCCCTTGCTCTTCCGACCCATGACCTCCCGATCCGAATTCTGCCGCTGGGGCATCCTCGGCGCCGCCTTCATCGCCCGCAAGAACTGGCAGGCTCTGCGCGATGCCGGCAATGCCCGCCTTGTCGCCGTCGCCAGCCGTGATCTGGAGCGCGCTCGCATCTTTATTGATGAATGCCAGGCCAGTGCCCCGCTGCTGGCCCCGCCCGAGGCCATGGACAGCTACGAGGCCCTGCTGGCGCGGCCGGACATTGATGCCGTCTACATCCCGCTGCCGACCGGCCTGCGCCGCGAGTGGGTGCTGCGCGCCGCCGCCGCCGGCAAGCATGTGCTGGCGGAAAAACCGATCGGCCGCGATGCGGCGGAGGTGGCCGAACTCATCGCCGCCTGCCAGCGTCAAGGTGTCCAGTTCATGGACGGCGTGATGTTCATGCACGGCGCCCGCCTGCGGCGCCTGCAGGAGGTGATCCGGGCGGAGGTCGGGCCGGTGCGCCAAGTCAGTTCGCAGTTCAGTTTCCGCGGTGACGAAGCCTTCCTGCACTCGAACATCCGCGCCCAGGGCGATCTCGAGCCGCTCGGCTGCCTCGGCGACCTCGGCTGGTACTGCCTGCGCTTCACGCTCTGGGCCTGCGAATGGGCGGAGCCGCTCAGGGTCAGTGGCCGGCTGCATCGGGCGACCGCCGACGGCGTGCCGCTCGAGTTCTCGGGCGCTCTCGATTTCGCCGATGGGGTGTCGGCTTCCTTCCACTGCAGTTTCACCGCCGCCCACGCCCAGTGGGCCGTGGTCAGCGGCGAGCAAGGCCTGCTGCGCTTGGACGACTTTGTCCTGCCCTACGCCGGCGAAGCTCCGCGCTACAGCGTCACTCACAGTGAGTTTGTGCTCGACGGCTGTCGCGCCGACATGCGCGCGGGGCGCAGTGAGTCGACCGTGGATGAGCCCGCCAACAACGCGCCCGGCTCGCAGGAATCCGGCATGTTCCGGACTTTCTCCAGCCTCGTGCTGGAGGGGCGGCGCGACACGTACTGGCCGCGCATCAGCCTGCTCACCCAGCGCGTGCTCGACGCCTGCCTGGCATCGGCGCGCGCCGGCGGTGTCTGGCGCGGGCTGGCCTGAAGACAGCGAGAGGGATCAGCGGGCGCGCTTGGCGAGATCGTTGTACTTTTCCACCAGCTCGTTGAACTCGCGGGTGCGGTCGTTGAGGCGCCGGATCGCGTCGTCGCGCTCGCCGGCGAGGCGGCGCAGCTCGGCGTTGGCCTTTTCAATGGCGCTGTTCTGCTCGCTGACCCGGCTGTTGCGGTCGCGCAGGGCCTCGGCGCCCTGGCCGGCGAGGTCGCGCAGGCTGGCCAGTTCAGCGGCGGCGCGCAGGTGTTCGCCGACGAGCACAGCGATGCTGTAACCGCGCGCCGACTGGTCGAGGATCAGGGCTTGCACCTGCTCCGTGCTGTCGAGCAGGGCGGCCTCGGTCTGCGCGCGCAGGTCGGTCAGGCGGGCGATCTCGATCTCATAGCGCAGGGCCTTTTCCTCGAACTCGACGCGCTTGCGGTTTTCCTCGGCAAGCTGGCGGGCCAGGTCGGCGAGGGCGCTGCGCAGGCGGTGCTCGCGATGCCACTGGGCGACGCTGACCGCGCACAGGCCGAGCGAGATGAGAATGAGCAGCGCCAGCAGGAAACGCTTCATGGGGCGGTGGTGCGGCCGGTCTCGGTGGCGCGGACGTTGAAGGCGACCTTGCTGAAGCCGGCGCGGCGGACGGTGTCGAGGGCGCGCACCATGTCGGCATGGCGCGTGTCGGCATCGCCGCTGATGTAGACCGGCGTCTCCGGCGCGGCGGCATGGCGGGTGGCCAGCGTGCGTTCGAGATCAGGCAGGCTGACCGGGTTGGTGTCGAGGTAGAAGTCACCGCCGGCGCTGACGGCGAGGTTGATCATGTCGGGCTTGAAGTCCGCCTGGCTGGCGGCGGCGACCGGCAGGTTGACCTTGATGGTCTGCTGCTTGGTCATCGTGAGGCTGACCATCATGAAGGAGGCAAGCAGGAAGAACATGACGTCGATCAGCGGGATGATCTCCAGCCGGGTCTTCTTCTGCG
>JBIJBO010000245.1:0-3709 GCA_044345215.1 Prosthecobacter sp.
CGGCGCGACCGCCCTGAAGCAGCAGACGGACATCGAGGCCGAGTTGGCTGTTGCCATTCTCGAGCGCCCACTCGTGCAGGTAGAAGTAGCTGCGCGGCAGGGTCAGGCGAAACTGGCGGCGACCGTCGGCGCGGGTGGTCAGTCCGGCCTGCAGGGCGCCGGCCTCAAAACCGGCGGAGTAGCCGGTTCCGAAGGCCCAGGGTGGGATCCCGCTGAAGCGGGCCTGTCCGTCGACGGAGCCGCCGCTGGCGCTGAGGGTGGCGGTTGTGCCGCCTTCGAGGCGTTTGCCGTAGCTGCGGGCGTCGAGGTTTAAATCGAGCCGCCAGGCCGGGCCGCTGCCGCCATCGTTCAGAAGCGAGGCTTCGGCGAGATCGATGATCAGGCTGAGGCTGGTCTTGCTGGCCTGAACCTGCAGGCTGGCTTGGCCTTCAAGTTCTGCCGGTTCCGCGTGGAGGGGGCGTGCAAGCTCCAGGCCCAGATTTGGGGTGACCAGAATCCTCCTTCGCTGGGTCAGGCGAACATCTCCCTCCAGTGTCAGCACCAGTTCGGCCGACGGCGGCGCTTGGGTGATGTTCAGGCGCAGGTCGAGGGCCTGGCTTGCCCCGGGGGCGAGTTGGTAGTTGCCCTGCAGGCGCTGGCCGGCATATTCGGCCTTCCAGCGACCCGCAATGGCAGCGTCACTGGTGTTGGAAAGGGTGCATGCGGGAGCGACGAACTGTTCCTGGTTGAAGAGGGTCTCCATGCCCCAGACCAAGGCGACCGGGCGCAGGTGGGCGCGCACCACGGCGTTTTCAAGCCGGCCCGCCCCGTGCAGGAGCAGCGGCAGGCGCACCAAGGGTTCGTCGAGGCGCGTGGGGGTGCTGCGGGTGTAGCTGAAGCGCAGGCGGGCGTGTTCGCCTGCGGCGAGGCTCAGCCGGGTTTGGGCCGCCACGGGTCGCCACTGGCCGGCGGGCAGGGGCAGGGTGGTCAATTCCAGAACGTCGCGTCCGGGATTGTGGAGGATGCATTCCAATTCCAAGCGGCTGGCTTCGGCATCGAGGCGGGCGCTGCCGGATTCGACTTGCCAGGGCAGGGCGGGCGGACCGTCGAGGCATTCGTCGAGCAGGAGGGTGGCCATGCGGCGATGCAGGGACGGGCGTGCCAGGAAGCCTCGGCCAGTGTCATGGAAGAAGCCGCGGTAGAGCTGTTCCACTTCGGCGAAGAGCCGGGCTTCATCACCGGCGACCTCGGGATCCGGCAATTGCAGCAGGCCAGTCAGGCGACCGAGATCGGCGAAGGGCAGTTCCATGTCGACGGCGAGCTCCGCAAGGGCATCCGCGTGGGGCCGACCGCGACCCAGGGCCTGCTCCGAAGCGGCGCTGACGCCGGGCCAGGAGGCGGCGAGAAGCACTTCTGCACCCAGTTCGCGGGCGGCGGCGACGGCGCTCGCCACGGCCTGGGTGAAGCGCACTGGCGACAGACCGGACTCCGCCTCGATTTCCCCAGTGCAGAGCAGGACGAGATCGACCGGCGCCTGGCGGGCACTGGACGCAAGAATGGCGGAGGCTTCGAGGGCGCCGCCACCACTGAGGTCACGCAGGACAATGGATGGTCCGCCCAGGGCCGTTTGTCCCGTCTGGCGGACTCCGCCGGTGTAAAAGAACAGGGAGGCGAGTTGCCGGGCCAAAAGCTCCGCGCAGGCGGGTTCGCTGTTGCCACCCTCCTGGCGAACCGGTTGGGGGTCGCCCAGCACAAGCAGATGGAAGGGTTCGCGCTGGGAGAGTTTGCGCCAGCTCGCAGGCAGAAGTTTTTGCAGGCGCTCCTGGCGTGCAGGGTTCAGGGCGACTGTGCCTGCCGCCGCCTCCGGGTTGGGTTTGGGCAGGCGCTTCTCCAGTTCGCGGGCGGCGCGCTGCTGCTGCTCCAGAGCCGTTTGCGCGGAGAGGCTGGCCGCCAGGAACAGGCAGGCCAGGGCACCGGCGCGGGGCGGGAAACGGAGACTCATCGGGAGATTCATTTCAGCCAGTTCGGCGGTCTTTTCCAGTGCAAATGCACGGGGTCACCCATGGATGACAGGGCGCCGTCCATGGCGGCGGAAGTGGTCGGGCCGCCGGCGATGGCATTGGAGCAGACCAACATTTCCTGCACTCGGAAGCGCAGCAGCCAGCCGGCGATGGCAAAGGGAAGCCCATGTCTCCACACCATTTCGCAGACAACTGCCTGCGCGGGCAGGAGGCCGAGATTGGAGACGGCCATGGCAAGCAGCATGGCAATGACGGCACCGGAAAGTCGGCCTCCGAGGCGGGTGTTTTCCAGTTTGATGGCAACTCAGGCCAGCGCGGCCGGGGTGGCGAACATCAGCCACTGATCATCCGGAGCGAGAAGTCGGTTGTCCCTCAAAGGGCAGAGGGATCGCAGATGAGCGCCGATGGGCCAAGAGCTGGCGAGGGAAGCAGGGATATGCTGTCGCCTCTGGATCTGCTCAAGCCTCGGAAGATGAAACAGCAAAGTGAAGTGTCTCTGAATGTCGGACTAGGACGGGTAGAGAACAGGATTTTCCCTCGCAAGCGGCAGAACGCCAAGTGCTTTCTCACGCTATAAAATAGGCCAAGCATCAAGTGTTGGGCGTTCGACGGTTTTTTTATGCAGAAAACATGTTCGCTATCCCATTCCCGACGGCCTTCTTCCTCTGGAAGTCTGATAGTGAGCCACACCAATGAACGTTGGTTGTCCAGCCCTTCAACCCCCAGAAAAACATGATCAAGGTTCCCATCTTTCGTGGATTGAAAAGGTTTGGCGTGATCTTCACCGTCATGGCTGGCATCTATCTTCTCGGCAGCGGCCTGAAGGTGGTGGGTTGGCAGCTTATGGGGGCCAATGGAGGGGCGGGTCCATTTCCTGACCTTTTTCCTCCAGCTGCCTACAATGCCGCTTGGATTGCCATGGCTAACGGTGCCCTTGCCATCATTTTCCTTCGTCGCCGCAATTCAAAGAACGGATAATCACGTGCATTGCCCCTTGCAGGATTGTCCTCCGCTGTGCAACAAACTGCGTTCAGGGGCATGGGTGTCCAGTGGCTTGCGGACGGATGTTTTGACATGATTGCAATGGCATGGAACGGGCCCAAAGCGCTAGCCCACAGAATCAGGAACCCACTGCGAGCCTGTGGACGATCGAGGAAGTGGCGTGTTATGCCTGATGCAGACCTCTTGAACCTAAACCGACTCAGAGCTTGCAGAAAAACCTGTTCACAGACTTGCGATCCGCCGGCAAGTTCGATGCGACGCCGGTGATATTTTGTGCGCCCGTTTGTCGATGTCAAAAACACGATTTACTTGGTTTCCTGATGGTTCGCCGGCCGCCGCGCCAGGCCGGGCAGCTAATTGCTCCGAGCGATGCCCAGGACATTTGCCATGAAGACCATGTGCTTGCCTTTGCCCGGGCCTTTCGGTGCCTTCAAACACTAACGTCGCGGCAGTCCTTGGCGGGAGAAATGCAAGCAAGTAGAGGTGGATGCGTTTCGTGCAGTCGGGAGGCTTCTAAGCAGTCGCTTTGCCGAAACATGTTACGGCAAGAGACGATCCATATTCCACCTTCCGCACGAGCGGTGAAGGTGGATGCCAAAAGTCGCCACTGCGATGTTTTTCGTCACGCCACAATCTCCTTCAGCACACCCGAGCTGTCGCCATGGCGCTCGGCATTCACGCCGATGCCGTGGAGCAGGCTCAGCCAT
>JBIJBO010000246.1:0-3705 GCA_044345215.1 Prosthecobacter sp.
GACGGCCGGGTGCACGTGCTCGCCGGCGGTGGCAACCGCGGCGTCGTCAGCAGTCCGAAGCGTCCCGACTTGCCGGGGCGCGAACTCGGCGGCAAGGACTTCTGGTTCGACCCCGTCACGCTCGACTTTGGTCTCGTGGGCGGCGGCGCGCAGTATGGCATGAGCTTTGACGACTATGGCCGCAAGTTTGGTTGCTCGAACTCGGTGCACCTTCAGGCCTGGTTGTACGACGACGTCTATGCCGGTCGCAATCCTGTGCACCCGCTGCCGCCGGCGCGCAGCAGCATCGCCGTCGACGGCGGCGCCGCCGAGGTCTTCCGGCTCAGCCCCGACGAGCCCTGGCGCATCATCCGCACCCGCTGGCGCATCGCCGGCGTGGTCAAGGGCGCCGTCGAGGGCGGCGGCCGCGTCAGCGGTTACTTCACCGGCGCCACCGGCACGACGATCTATCGTGGCGACGCCTACGGGCCGGACTTCGTCAACAACAGCTTCACCGGCGACGCCGGCGGCCAGCTTATTCACCGCAAGCAGATCCGCCATGCCGCCGACGGCATCACGCTGGAGGGCGAGCGCCCCGCCGACGAGCGCGGCTTTGAGTTTGCCGCCAGCAGGGACACCTGGGTGCGTGTCGTCAACTTTGCCAATGCGCCGGATGGCTGCCTCTACATTTGCGACATGTACCGCGAGGTCATCGAGCATCCGTGGAGCGTGCCCGACGAAATCAAGAAGCACCTCGACCTGAACAGCGGCAATGACCGCGGCCGCATCTGGCGCATCGTGCCCGAGGGCCCGCGGCCGGCGCGCATCGGCCAAAAGGTGGAACTGACCGGCGCCGACACTGGCGAACTGTTGCGCACGCTCGGCCATTCCAACGGTTGGCACCGCGATGCCGCCCATCGTTTGTTGGTGGAGCGACTGGCGGCCGGGGAAAAACTGCCGGCAGAGCTGGTGGCACCCGCCAGACCGGCGGGTCGACTGCACTGGCTGTCGCTGCGCGAGACGGCCGGTCGCCTCGATGACAAGGTCCTGCGCACCGTGCTCGCCGATGCCGATGCGCAGGTGCGCGAGCGGGCCTGCCGTTTGCTTGAACGCCGGCTGCAGGCCGGTCAGTCGACGGCGCTCCGCCCGCAGCTGATCGCCCTCGCCGAGGCCGATCCCTCGCCGCGCGTGCGTTTCCAGGCCCTGCTCAGCCTCGGCGGCCTCGCCGGTGCCGAACCGGAGGCGGAGGTGGCCCGGGTCTTTGCCCGTGCCTCGGCCGACCCCAATGCCACCCTGCGCGCCGCCGCCCTTGGGGCCGAGCCGGCGCTGGTGGCTGCCGCGCTGCGCCAGCGTCTGCAAAGCGGGCTCGAGGGTGTGGAGACGCTCGCGCCGCTGATCGAAACGGCGGCCGCGCGCAAGGGTTCACCGGATGGCCGCCATCTGGCCGGGATGATTGCCGGTGCTCCGGCGAACGCCCAGGGGCCGCTGCTGCGCGCTCTGGTCGCCGGCCTGCGCCGCGCCGGAACGACCCTGGCCAAGGTGGATGACGAGGGCCGGCTGGCCGCCGTTTTTGATCGCGCCGCGGCGACCGCGGCCAATGCCGCCGCCGCGCAGGCGGAGCGCCTGGCCGCGCTCGACCTGCTGGCGCTGGCGACCCGGGACCAGGCCGTGCCGGCCTTCGAGACCTGCCTGCGCGAAGGGCAGACCGAGGTCGTGCAGACCGCTGCGGTGCGTTCCTACAACGCGCTGGCCGGTGATGCCGCGCATGCGCCGGTGCTTGCCGCTTGGAAGGAACTGAAGCCGGCGGCGCGCACGGCGACGCTGGCCTTGCTGCTGGCGCGCGAGAAGGGCATCACGGCCTTCCTGGATGCCGTCGAGGCGGGAACGCTGCAACCGCAGTCTCTCGCCGCCTCCCAGGTGCAGGATTTGATCAAGCACAAGAACGCCGCCTTGGTGAGCCGAGCGAAGACGGTGCTCAAGGCGGTCATCCCGCCCTCGCGCGCGGAGGTGGCGGCGACTTATTCGGCGGCGATCGGTCAAAAGGGCGATGCCCGCGCCGGCCAGAACCATTACATCGGCCGCTGCATGGCCTGCCACCGCGCCCAGGGCCTGGGCATGGAGGTGGGGCCGGATCTGGTCACCGTGAAAACCAAGGGGCGCGAGGCCCTGCTCGCCGCCATTCTCGACCCTCACAAGGAGGTCGCCTCGCAGTTCATTGCCTACACCTTTCAGACCAAGGACGGCCAGACCCTCAGCGGTCTGATCGCCGAGGATGAGGCCGACAGCGTCACACTCAAGATGATGGGCGGCGCGGTGGCCAGCTTGGCGCGCGCCAACATCCAGGGCAGTTCCTCCGCCGGCCTTAGCCTCATGCCCGAAGGCTTGGAGGCCGGCATGAGCGTGCAGGACATGGCCGATTTGCTGACCTTCATCGAGGAGCTGCCCTGAGTCGCCTGTTCCGCCGGGGGCGGGCGCGGCCGCGCGCGACTTCCCTTTGAAGTTGGCGCCCTCCCGCGCCATCTTCGAGCCATGAACCTGCCCATCCGCCCCCGCCGCAACCGCCGCACGGCCGCCGTCCGCGACCTGGTGCGCGAGACCATGCTGACGCCGGCGAACTTCATCTACCCGCTGTTCCTGCAGGAAGGCACTGAAAACACGGCCATTGACGCCATGCCGGGCTGCCAGCGCTGGTGCCTAGAGGACTTGGTGCGCGAGGCGGGCGAGGCCCATGCGCTTGGCATTCCCGCCGTTGTTCTCTTCCCGCGCATTCACGAACACCTGAAGACCCGGGGTGCCGAGGAGTGCCACAACGACGACGGCCTGGTGCCGCGTGCGATCCGCGCGCTCAAGGCCGCGCATCCGACGCTGGCGGTCCTCACCGATGTTGCCCTCGACCCCTACAACAGCGACGGCCACGACGGCCTGGTTGCCGACGACGGCCGCATCCTCAACGATGAGACCGTCGACGTGCTCTGCCGGCAGGCGCTCTGCCATGCCCGCGCCGGGGCCGACATCGTCGCGCCGAGCGACATGATGGACGGCCGCGTCGCCGCCCTGCGCGCCGCCCTCGACGGCGCCGGCTTCACCGAGGTTGGCATCCTCAGTTACACGGCGAAGTACGCCAGCGCCTACTACGGCCCCTTCCGTGGCGCCCTCGACTCGGCGCCGAAGGCGGGCGACAAAAAGACCTACCAGATGGATCCCGCCAACGCTCGCGAGGCGCTGCGCGAGGCAGAGCTCGATGAGGCCGAGGGGGCCGACATGCTGATGGTCAAGCCGGCCGGCGCCTACCTGGACATCATCGCGGCGCTCCGTGCCGCCACGACCCTGCCGATTGCCGCCTATCAGGTCAGCGGCGAGTATCTCATGATCCAGGCCGGCGCCGCCGCCGGCTGGCTCGATGGCGACAAGGTCATGCTGGAGTCACTGCTCGGCATCCGTCGTGCAGGTGCCGACATGATCCTTACCTACTTCGCCAAACGCGCCGCGGTCCTGCTCTGAACCGCCCCCGTTCATGTCCACCACCTCCGACGCCCTCATCCAGGCCGCGCGCGATCTCGCCGACGCGTTGCGCACGCTCGAGTTCAGTCCGCCGACCGCCCACGTCTATTGCCCGCTCGACTACGCGCGCGCGCCGCATGAGGCTTACCTGAGCCGGTATGGGGCGACCCCGAAACGCGTGCTTTTTGTCGGCATGAATCCCGGGCCCTTTGGCATGACCCAGAC
>JBIJBO010000110.1:0-12271 GCA_044345215.1 Prosthecobacter sp.
CGATCACCTGTACGGGTTCTCCCTCGAGGGAGGGATCACTCAGGACAACGGCGGGCGTCTCCGGGTGGCGCAGATCCCAGAACTGCAGACACCCGCCTTCGCCACCGGCGGCCAGGATCTGTCCGTCGCCGGACAGCGCGAGGCAGAGGGCCGCCCCGGGCAGGCGTGGTTGCAAGGCCAGATGACGCGCGCTGGCCAGGTCAATCAGCTCGACCTGACCGTCGTCACGCGCCAGCGCCGCCAGGCTGCCATCGGGACTGAGCTTGAGGGCCGTGGCGCGGGCACCCCCGGCCACCGGTTGATCCTCGCGCTTGAGGGTCTCAAGGTTCCAGAGGCTGAGCAGGTCGCGGCGGCTGCCCGTGGCCGAAGGAGCGACGCTGCCCACCGCCAGCAGGCGTTGACTTGGCGGGCTCAAGGTGACCAGCCGCGTGCTGGTGACATCGTTGGCCATGGCCAGCTCCGGGGTTGCCGGATGCAGCAGATGAACATGCTGGAGCAGGGTGAGCAGGTTGGTGGCGGCGAGCGTGTTGGCGGGATCGGTGCGCAGGGCGCGGCAGAGCCAGGCCACCGCTTCCGGATAGTCGGTGCGCTCGGTGAGTTGACGCGCCATCTGTTCATCGGAGCGTGAGTAGGAGCGGCGCAAGAGGTCGCGGTTGCGCTCGGCCTCGATGTACAGAGCCGTGCTGGTGACGCCGCCCGCGAGCACAGCCAGGGCGATGGCCAAGCTGGCTGCAACGCCGACGCGGTGACGGCGGACAAACTTTTCGATCAGGTAGCGGCGGCTTGGCGGCCGCGCCTGGACGGGTTGGTGATGAAGGAAGCGGCGCAGGTCGTCGGCGAGGTCGCCGGCGCTGCCGTAGCGCCGCGCTGGATCGCGTTCGAGCGCCTTGAGGATGATCCAGTCGAGGTCGCCCTTCAGCTCCGGCTCGCGCGAGCTCGGCCGCGGCGGGTCGAGCTCCACCTGATCGCGCAGGATGGCATGGATCGGCTTGTGGGCGATGTCCATGGGACTGACCAGTCCTTTGCCGGTGAGCAATTCGAGCAGGATCGAGCCGAGGGCATAGACATCGGAGCGGGTGTCGGCATGCGCGCTGCCGAACTCAATCTGTTCCGGACTGATGTAGCCCGGGGTGCCGACGAGTTGGTCGAGGCCGGTGGCGAGGGTTTGGCGCGCGTCTTTCTGTTCGAGTACTTTGGCGATGCCGAAATCGATCACCTTGGGGGTGGGGGAGTCGTCCTCCTCCATGACCATGACGTTCGAAGGCTTCAGGTCGCGGTGGATGATGCCCTTCTGGTGGGCGTGATTGACGGCGAGGCAGACAGGGATGAAGAGCTCCAGCTTCCGGGGCAGAGATAGGCTTTTTTCGCTGGCGTAGCGGGTGATGGAACGGCCGCGCACCAGCTCCATGACGAAGTAGGGCTGGCCGCGCGCGGTGGTGCCGGCATCCAGCACGCGCGCGATGTTGGGGTGCTCCATCAACGCAAGGGTCTGGCGCTCGGTGTCGAAGCGGGCGATCACCTGGCGGGTGTCCATGCCGGCCTTGAGCACCTTGACCGCCACCAGACGGTGGATGGGCTGGGTTTGTTCGGCCCGGTAGACCAGTCCAAAGCCGCCCTCACCAAGCTGGTCTAGCAGGCGGAACTTGCCGTCGAGCCAATCCTCCTGGGGTTCGGTGGCGCAGGCCGGCACTGGCGCGGCGGTGGCCAGGGTCGGCAGGTCGTCGCCAAGCACTGGGCCTCGGCCGGTGATCAGCGTGGGTTCGTCGTCTGGAAGCGTGGTGGACACGGCGGTGCGGCGCGTGCCGTCATTGTGACGGACGGGCGTGCAAACACAACATCTTCTCGAGCCACTTGGGAAAAGCCTCCTCCGCCGGCCTTGCAAAAGCCCCTGGAAGGGCTTTGCTGGAACATGCTTCGTCTCCTGATTGTGTCCGCCCTCGCGCTTGGACTAGCCGCCTGCGCCAGCAACTCCAAGGAAAAGGTCGTCATCACCGTGCACTCGCAGGGAAGCGACATGGACTCGAAGAAAACGGTGTTTCGCCGCACGATCGAGGGGCGCTCGATGATCTTCAAGATCATCCCCGAGTTCAGCACGCAGAGCCTGGCCGCCTTTCATCCGTTTCCGGCCGACGATGGCACCCAGGGGGTCGCCATGAAACTGGATTTCAAGGGGACCAATTCCCTCGAGCTGGTCACGCGGCTTCGTCAGGGCGAGATTCTCATGACGATGGTCAACGGGGCGGTCGTCGACCACGTCATCATCGACCGGCCAGTCACCGACGGCATCTTCACGGTCTGGCGCGGCTTCAGTGATGAACGGATTGCCGCACTCGACGAGGAATACCCGCGCATCAAGGACCTGACCTCATCCTCCACCTTCATCGACATGACGCCCTCGACGCAGAAGGAAAAACGCGAGTCGAAGCGCCGCTCCGAGCGTGAGGGAGAGGAACGCGACGAGGAGGATCGCAAGCGTGCGCGCGGTGATTTCGAGCCCGAGGCGCCGGATGGTGAGCTCGTGCCGCTGTCGGAACTGCTGAAATCCTCGCGCTGAGCGGCATGGCCAGGCCTGCCGGAGACCAAGCCACAGCCACCGTGGCCAGCCGACTGCATGGAGCGTTTCTGACGCGGTTCCTGCTGTTTTGGATGCGCGTGCTGCCGCAGTCCCTCTGCCTGCTGCTGACCCGGCCGGTCACCCTGCTCATCTGGCTGCTCGCTGGGTCTCCCCGCCGGGCGGTGCAGGCCAATTTGGCGGTCCTGCGGCCCGAGTTCGGCCGGTGGCGCAACGCCCTGGCCTCCTATCAGGTGTTTCTGCAATTCGGGCTCACCTACCTCGACCGTCTCTGGCACCTGCATTTCGGCGAGGAGGTGGAGTGGGACATCTCCGAGAGGGACCGCTTTGAGGTTCTGCGCGCCCACTCGGGCGGAGTTCTCGTCTTCACCGTCCACAGCGGCAACTACGACCTTGGTGCCGCGCTGTTTGCACGGCAGTTTGGACGCGCCCTCCACATGGTGCGCGCCCCCGAGCGCAGCGAGGGCCTTCAGGAACTGCGTGCGGCCGAACTGCGAGGGGTGGCGCGCGAGCATCCCTTGCTGCACATCCACTATAACGAATCTGCCAGCCACCTTGGCCTCGAGCTCTGCCAGTGCCTTCAGGCGGGGGAGGCGGTGGCCGTCCAGGGCGATCGGGTCATCGTCGATGTCTCGGCCGTCGAGATGGACCATGCCGGTGTCCGATTCCTCATTCCGCGAGGGCCTCTGGTGCTGGCTCAGATCGCTCGGGTGCCGGCCTGGCCGATCTTCCTGAGCCGCCTCGGACGCCTGCATTACCGCATTCACATCGGCAAGCCCTTTTGCGATGGCACCGAGAACGTGTGTGCCGCTGAGGTCGGCCGCCGCTGGCTGCCGCTGCTGCACGACTTCGTGCATGCGCACTGGCAGCAGTGGTTTGTCTTCGAGCCCCTGCTCAGCCGGGCTCCAGGGAACGAAAGTGGCGCTCAGCGTTCCAAGGTGCCGTCCCGCTGAAGCTGGCGGATCAGCTGCTTGATCTGATGGGCGCCGCGCACGTCGCGGAAGCTGACCTCGACCTCGTTGCCCCCGGCGGAGGAGATGTCAACCGTGCCGACACCGAGCAGGCCCTTGAGGCCGCGCATGTGGACGTCGATGTTGCGGACGTCACAGAGGCGCACCTCGCGCGAACTGCGCGCCAGCAGCCCCCAGACTTTTTCGACGCGGTCCTCGCCGACCAGGTAATCCGTCGAGTAGCGCACCAGCGCGATGCCCAGCAGCCAGCCCAGGGCGGCGAGGAAGGGGATGAGGGAGTATTCGCCACCGAAGGGCAGCAGGAAGACCCCGAGTCCGGTGAGCAGGGTGATCATGACAAAGCCACCTGAATAGGCCAACCAGGAGGGGTGCGCCTCAATCAGGGCGAATTCATCGGTCCCGGTTTCAAGGTCCTCGTCGGGAGTGTCCTCATCCTCCGCTGCTTCATCGGCCGGCAATCCGACAAGGTCGGCGCGAATTTCCTGGTAAGCCGGCCTGGAAATGCGGGCTGCACGGCCGCGCGGTGGCGCCATGCCGCGGATGATTTCACCCACTGTATGGTCGCGGCGCGTCAGGGTGTCGGTGCAGAGATCGCCATGCGCGAGCGCACCGCGTTCGACCAGAACAAAGAGGTCCTCCTTGGACAGCAGTCCGGGGAAGGCGGGATGGTCGTGGAGCAGGTAGCGCATGGGCACTGCGGGAAGCCTCGTCCATCATGGACGGCGCCGGGGACGATGGCAACCGAACGCTGCAGCGTCAATCTGGGTCGGGCGGTGGCGGCAGCAGGTCCTCGCGCTTGAGCAGGTCGGCGACGCGAAGCAGCGGCAGTTCACCCCTTGGAACACGGCAGACCTCGCCGAGGAAGGGGGTCAGCCGGTCCATCTCCGCCACGGCAGTGTGGACCAGGCTGGCAAGCACGCGCTCTTCGTGGCGGTGCGGCGGAAAGACCGTGCTGACACGAAACATGATCCGGCCCTCGTCCCATTCCAGCTCGAAATTGCCCAGGTTGAGCTCCTTGTTGGTGCGCATGATCAGCTCGCACACCGGCAGACGGTGGCTGGCCGGCACGGTTTGCGAGGCGGTTGCCACGGCAGTGGCAATGCCGGCCTCGCCGAAGACCTGCACGTGCACGGGGATCTTGGCGTGGTGTGCCTCGAAGACGGACTCAATGACTTCCAGACCCTGCACTTCCTGGTAGGTCCAACCCTGGGCCTTGAAGGCGTTCAACGTGGCGGCGTAAAGGGCGGACATGGCGTGCGGGAGGGGTCGGGGCGGCCAGATTCGAACTGACGACTTCTTGCTCCCAAAGCAAGCGCTCTACCAGGCTGAGCTACGCCCCGTGCCCTATGCCGCAGTTGCGGCTGGGATTCGTAATCTGCCGTGCATTGCACCGGGTGCAAGGCAAAAGAGGCGCTCAATCACGCGGATCGCGACCGTAGACACCGCCCGTCTCGGCGACCGGTAGCTTGGGGCGCGAGGCCTCGGGACGATCCTCGGCGAACCAGTGGTTGCCTTTGAAGAGGAAGGTTTCCGGGGAGGTGCCATCGCCGGCGTTGACCTCGGCGACGACTTGGGTGCGCCGGAAGACGATGCGGTTGCCGATCACCCGAATGTTGCGGCAGGGAGTGAAGCCCGCGGCGCGGTTTTCCTGCAGGATGCGAAAGATCCAGCGCTGCGGATACAGCACGGTGTTGTCGGAAAATTCCGCTCCATCGACCCCGACGAAGGCGACGGCACACAGGCTGCCGTGCATGCGGTTGCCGCGCACGACGATGTTTCTGGCTTCGTGGCGGGTGCCGGGCGGTCGGAAGAAGGGCAAGCCGGTGGAGCCGCCAACATTGACCGGGCGTTCGCCGGCTTCGTCGAAGTCGCAGTCTTCCACCGTGACCTCCGAGCTGCCACCCTTGATCTGCACGCCGGCGCTGGCGCTGAAGCCGGCTTTGCCGGTGAAGCGGCAGCCCTCGATGCGCACGCGGTGGCAGCCGACCAGGTCGATGCCTTGGCCGCCCCAGCCCGTGACGCGGCAATCGCGGATGAGCAAATCCGCGAGGCCGGAGACCTTGATGCCGTCATGGTTGCCCTTGGGGCCGATGTCCTCGATGGTCAGGCTTTCCACCCGAACGCCCGTGGCGGCTGGCTGGTCCGGTCCGCCTTCGTCGAGGTTGAGGCCATTGACGCTCTGCCCAGTGATGATCAGGTGGCGCAGACGCAGGTTCGGGCAACGGCTGAACTGCCAGCCGGTTTTGCCGCCGACAAAGCGTGGCGGCCGGGCGGGGTCGCGTCCCTCGACGGTCAGGTTGGCGATGCCTTCGATGTGGTGACCGCCGGGGTAATTGCCGGGAGCGATGCAGACCACATCACCCGCCTGCAGTGCGTTCAGTGCGGCCGCGAGTTCAACCTCATTGGCGACCGGATGGGTCGCGGCCTGGATTTCCGCGGCCGCGAGCAAGGCAAGCGGAAACGCGCCGAGCTTCATGGCGATTGCTTGGCCTTGCGACCAGCCGGTTTTTTGGCGGCTGCAGGCTCGCTGGGGTGCAGGTGCGACTTCAGGCTGGACATGCTCAGACCAAGGAACTTGGCGGCACGCTCCTCGTCTTCCTCAAAGTGGCGGTGGGCAATGCGCGCCAACTCGCGCTCGACCCAGGGCGCCAGTTCGATGTCAGGGCTGCTCTCAGCGATCTGGACCAGGCTGTTGAGGGCGTCGCGCATGCGCGTGACGGTGTTGGCCGGGTGTGCGTTGGAGAAGCGGGCGCCGGTGCTGCCAAGCGGGATGTCCGAGGGCAGCAGGACGTCGGAATTGCACAGGGCGCAGGCGCGCTGGATGGTGTTTTCCAACTCGCGGACGTTGCCCGGCCAGTCGTAGGCCTCGAGCAGGGCCAGGGCGTCGTCGGTGAAGCGCATGGTCATGCCGCGGCGGCGTGCCGACTGCCGGCGCAGGAAGAAGTCGGCGAGCAGGCGCACGTCCTCGCGGCGCTCGCGCAGCGGCGGGATGTGGATGCGCACGACGTTGAGACGGTAGAACAGGTCCTCGCGGAAGGCGCCGCGGCTGACCGCGGTTTCCAGGTCCTTGTGGGTCGCGGCCAGGATGCGCACGTCGCACTTCAACACCTGATTGCTGCCGACGCGGCAGAATTCCCCCTCCTGCAGCACGCGCAGGAGCTTGCTCTGCACCGCCAGTGGCATGTCGCCGATCTCGTCCAGGAAGAGGGTGCCGCCGTCGCACTGCTCAAAGCGGCCGATGCGCTGGCTGACGGCGCCGGTGAAGCTGCCTTTCTCATGGCCGAACAGCTCGCTCTCCATGAGGTTGTCGGGGATCGAGGTGATGTTGATGCCGACAAAGTCCTTCTGGGCGCGCGCGCTGAACTTGTGGATGGCGCGCGCCACGAGTTCCTTGCCGCTGCCACTCTCGCCGGTGATCATCACCGGGGCGTCGGAGCGCGAGACGCGGCCGATCATCTTGAACACCTCCTGCATCGCCGGCGAGCGGCCGATGATGGTCTCCTGAAGGGAGTCGACCGGTGTTTCCGCCACCTGGGCGCGCGTGACGCGGCGGGCCTCGGTCGAGCGCAGGGCGGTTTCCACGGCGGTGCGCAGTTCGTAGGTCAGGCGTTCCTTGCCGAGCACATCGTAGGCGCCATAACGCATCGCCTCGATGACGTGGCTGGTGCTGGCAATGCCGGTGAAAAGGATCACCATGGCATTGGGATCGTTCTGGCGCAGGCGCTTCAGCAGTTCGATGCCGGACGTGCCCGGCAAACGCACCTCGGCCAGCACGAGATCCTGCGGAGTCAGTTGGCAGAGGGCGATTGCCTCCTCGGCGCGTTCCGCGGTGGAGATGACAACGTTGGGCGCCTTCAAGTGTCCTGCAGCCCAAGCCAGAAAGTCGGGATCGGTGTCGACAAGCAGGATGCGGGTTTCCGGAGCGGCGGCCATGCAGAATTCAACCTCCTCCCTAATGGGGCGCGGGCCCGCCGTCAATCCCTGTTCTCAGGACGATCCGGTTCATTCTGCTCCCTCGGACTCGGCGACGAATTCGACGCCGCAGAGAACCGGCGGTGCATGGGTGCCTGAGTCGGCAGTCAGCCGGAGGCGCAGTTCGTCCCCAATTGGGATGCCGTGAAATTCACGCAGCAGCGTTCCGCGGGGGCCTGCGGGGAGGATCGAAGTTTTTCAGCACGGTCCTGCCCTGGAGGGCGACATGAAAGACGCGTGTGCCGGCAGGACGGTCGCCGGGTTCGGCGAAATGCAGGGGCCGGTGTGCAAACGCTTCAGGTCGGCCCAGCGCCGTTGCCCTTGCCGCCGTTGTCGGGGCGAAAATACTGCAGTGCACCGCTGGCGCGGTCAAAAGCTGCGGGCGCCCTGGCAGTTCGCCCACGGAGGCGTCGCTGCGCGCGGCATCAAAGCGCCATTGCGACCACTCGGCTGCGGTGGCAGGGGCGCCGAAGAGAAGCCAGGCGTACAGCAGGAGTGCCAGGCGCGGCACGAGCAGACCGAGAAAATGCGGTCTGCAGAGGGATTTGTCCAGACTCGCGCTTCTGAGGCGGATGTTCACCCGAACTCAGCTCAGGGCATCGGGCCCGAGCCGGCGCAGTTTTCCTTGCTCGTTCGCCTGGGTGAAAGTGCCGGCCTCAACCTCAAGGCAGGTCAGCCAGCCTTCGGGGTGGTACACGCGGGTGTCGATGCAGACGGCGTGCGGCAGCCGCGCCGGCAGGCCGCTGGCCTGGGCCGTGTGACCGCAGATCATGATTTTCCCGGACACGTGCGGGTAGGTATCGGCAAAGCGTGTCCAGAACAGCCAGTCGTCGCTCTGCTCCGCCAGCGGCAGCATGGCGTTGAGGTTGGCGTGCACAAAGATGTGGGTGTCGGTCTCGTGCAGGCGCCGGCAGCGCTGGCCGAGGAACTCAAGGTGCGCCTCCGGAATCAGCCCGGGCACCAGGGCTGTGCCACCGTAGGAACGCAGGGTTTGGAGACCTCCGATGGCCTCCCATTCAGTCCTGCCGATCGTGCCGGCCAAGGCTTCGAAGAGCAGGATCTCGTGGTTTCCGGTCAGCGCCACCAGGCCGGTGCTGCGCTCCAGATCCAGCAGGGTGTCGAGCACGCCACGGCTGTCGGGGCCGCGGTCCACGTAGTCGCCCAGCGTGATGAGACGATCCTCCGGCCCCGGTTGCACCGCCTCAAGCAGCGTCCGCAGGGCGGTCGAGCAGCCGTGGATGTCCCCGATGGCCAGAGTCCGCATGGAACAATCTTGCGCGCCGCGCGTCTTGCGCAAGCCGGAGGATGCGGCTTTGATGCCTGTCCCGCGCGCAAGACTTGCCTGCGGGCGCGCGCTTTCTCTTCTCCGTGAATCTTCTTCAATCCCTCGACTACTCCGTGCTCCAGCAGTGCATGCATTGCGGCATGTGCCTGCCGACCTGTCCGACCTATGTGGAGACGAAGCGCGAGCGCAACAGCCCGCGCGGGCGCATTGCCCTGATGCGCGCCATCGCCGACGGTGATCTGGGGGTTACCCGCGAGTTTGCCGATGAAATGTACTACTGCCTCGGCTGCCTGGCCTGCCAGACCGCCTGTCCGGCCGGGGTGAAGTATGCCGAACTCTTCGAGACCGCCCGCGCCGAGGTGGAGCGGACCGGGGTGGCCCAGGGCCCGGAACGCGATTTCTGGCGCTGGCTGACCCTGGACGTGCTTTTCATGCACCCGCGCCTGCTGCGCCTTGCCGGCTGGGGCTTGCGGCTGTGGCAGCGTGCGGGACTCGACCGCTTCCTGCGCCGCCACCGTTTCTTCGGCCTGCTGCCGCGACGCCTGCGCGAGCTGGAACCGCAGACCCCGCGCATGGCCCCGGCCTTTTCCGATGCCCTGATCGAGCCGGTCGAAAGGCCGGCGCAGCCGCGTTACCGGGTCGGTCTGCTTACCGGTTGCATCCAGGATCTGGCCTTCTCCAACGTCAACCGCGACACCGCCGACGTGCTGCTGGCCAACGGCTGCGAGGTGGTGACGCCGCGCGCGCAGTTCTGCTGCGGCTCGTTGCACGCTCACAACGGCGCGGTCGAGGCGGCGCGCGAGCTGGCACGGCGGCAGATCGACGCCTTCGATCTCGACAGCCTCGACGCCATCCTGACCAATGCCGGCGGCTGCGGCTCGCACCTGAAAAGTTACGCTCACCTGCTGCACGACGATCCGCTTTACGCGTCCAAGGCGCGGTGCTGGGACGGCAAGGTGCGCGACATTCACGAGTGGCTGGTGCAGGCCGGCATCCGCCCGCCGGAGCACGGGGCCGGTGTCAGCGAGGTCACCTACCACGAGAGTTGCCATCTCTGCCACGGTCAGAAAATCTGCACACAGCCGCGACAGGTGCTGCAGGCGATTCCCGGATTGAAACTCACGGAGCTGCCGGAAAGCAGCTGGTGCTGCGGCAGTGCCGGCATCTACAACATCACCCAGCCCGAGCAGTCGGCCAAGTTGCTGCAGCGCAAGATCGGCCACGTCCGCGCCACCGGCGTCAAGGTCGTCGCCACCGCCAACCCGGGCTGTCACCTGCAAATCGCCGCCGGCCTAGGCGGCGAGGGCGAGGTGACCCAGCCTGTGACCCTGCTGGCGCGCGCCTATCGCGGCGATGGCTGAACTTGCAACACTCCCAGTCACCATGATTTCGCTTCATCGCCTTCTGCCAGTGATGGTTCTCTGCGTCTCAGGCCCGGCTTTGGCCCAGGACAAGAAGCCCCAGCCCTTCACGCCCGGCGGTCTCTGGCGTGCGCACGACCTGCAGCGGCCCAAGCCGCCGGTGGTGACACCGCCCGCGCTCGAGCCGGCACCGCCGCCCGCGGATGCCCTCGTGCTGTTCGATGGCAGCGACCTGTCGAAGTGGAAGGGTGAGTCGCGCAAGGAATCCCCGGGTGACGCGCCACGCTGGAAAGTCGTCGACGGCTGCATGGAGATCGCGCCCAAGAGCGGCGGGTTGCGCACGCGCGAGACGTTTGACGGTGACGGCCATCTGCACCTCGAGTGGGCGACCCCGGCGGAGGTCGTCGGCAAGGGCCAGGGACGGGGCAACAGCGGCGTTTTCATCGGCGGCTTTCCGGAAGTTCAGGTTCTCGACTCCTGGCAGAATGACACCTATGCCGATGGCCAGGCCGCGGCCTTGTATGGGCACTACCCGCCGACCGCCAACGCCAGCCGGCCGCCGGGCGAGTGGCAGACTTACGACCTTTATTTCGAGCGGGCCCGGCCGGCGACGAAGGGCCGCCCCGCCCGCAAGGCTCGGCTGACCGTGCTGCACAACGGCGTGCTCGTGCAGTATCTGCGCGAGTTCGACAGTCCGGCGCAGGCGGGAGATCTCTTCCTGCAGGATCACCACAACCCGGTGCGCTTCCGCAACATCTGGCTGCGTCCGCTTTCGGTGTCGACCGCAGCCAAGCCCAAGGCGACCACCCGGACGTCGGAGTCGGCTCAGGTGCAGACCGTGAAGATCCGCACGATGACCGCCCAGATGCGCTACGATCTGGAGGGCTTCACCGTCCGTCCCGGCGCGGCGGTGCATTTGGAGTTTGAGAATGGCGACGACCTGCCGCACAACCTCGTGTTCTGCCAGCCGGGCACCGACACCGCCGCGATGACGCTGAAGCAGATGGAGAAGCCCGAGCAGGCGCTGCAGCGCAACTGGCTGCCCGACGACCCGCGCATCTGGCTGCACAGCGCCATGCTCAATCCGCACCAGACGGAGACGCTGCGCTTCACCGCGCCGGCCAAGCCGGGCGATTACCCCTATGTCTGCACCTTTCCCGGGCATGCGCTGACCATGCGCGGGGTGATGAAGGTGCTGCCTCTCGGCGGCGGACTGCAGGATCTGCGTTTTGCGCTGTACCTGGGTTCCTGGGAGAAGCTGCCTGATTTCGACAAGCTCAAGCCGCATCGTGAGGGCCGGCTCGAGGACGACCTCGTCCAGCTCAAGCTCGACGATTACAAGAACGAGTTTGGTGTCGTCTACACCGGCCAACTGCAGGCGCCGCGCACGGGCAACTACCGGTTTTACCTGGCTGGCGATGATGGCGTGCGCCTGCGGATCGATGGTCGCACGGTCGTCGAGCACGATGGCATTCACCCGGTCGAGATCCGTGAGGGCACGGTCAAGCTGGAGGCCGGGCCGCATGCCTTCCGCCTCGAGTATTTCCAAGCGCAGGGGCAGACCGGCGTTTTCGCCGCCTGGAAGGGCGCGACTTTCGACATCACACCGCTCTCGCTCTGGAAACCGCAGGGCTGGGAGCAGGGCGCTCCGGCGAAGAGAAAGGCCGACTTCGAGCCGATCCCGCTGGTCGTGAAGGAGGAGCCGGTCGTCTATCGCAACTTCATCGCCGGGGCCGGCAACCGCGGTCTTGGGGTCGGCTATCCCGGCGGCTTCAACTTCGCCTGGGACGCGGAAACGATGAACCTCGCCGTGCTCTGGCGCGGGGCCTTCCTCGATGCCTCACGTCATTGGAACAGCCGCGGCGGCGGTCATCAGTCGCCCCTTGGTTACGATGCCGTTCAGCCTGTGCCGGGCGTGCCGCTGGCGAAGTTGGACACGCCCACGGCCGCTTGGCCGGCGGCGACCTCGGGTTACGTCTGGCGAGGCTACCGGCTTGATGCACGTCGCCATCCGGTCTTCGCCTACACCTGGAATGGCGTGGGCATTCGCGAGCACTACGAGACCGAAGGGCAGGGGACCCGGCCCGAGGGACGCCTGCGCCGCGTGCTC
>JBIJBO010000111.1:0-12106 GCA_044345215.1 Prosthecobacter sp.
GGCGCACCCGCCTGCCGCAGCGACCGGATTGTGAGGGGTGTGGGGGAAGGCATGAGGGATAAGGCGCGCAACGCTCAGCAGGTTTCGCACGGAGGCCGCGGAGCTCACGGAGGCCAAACCCCCGACCGCGCGCTGCGCTCTGGCTTGCGGAGGCCCTCCTCCGCTCTGCGAGCTCGTCCTGCCCGCCATCTCAATCCCGCAGGTCCACCGATTTCGCACATTGCAAATAAGGGGAACCGCAGATGGCGCCGATGACCGCAGAGGTTGCAGGAAGGAGGCTGGCTCCGTGTGGTGGAAGTCGTGAGACTTCCCGGCGGGCCGCCGCGGCCTTTCTCATCGGCAAGTGCTCCTGCCAGGTGAAGGAGCAGAACCCGGGCTTGGACCTGCTCATGAAGGCCGATTGGACGTCTGCGGCCAAGGCTTCGCCCGTGCTGGATCGCAACCTGCCGACGCTGGAGGAGCTGCTGCGGGTGAAAACCGTCACCACCGAGGCCAAGCCCGCGGCGACAGGTCTGCCGCGCTGGGCGCTCGGTGCCGGGGTCCTGCTGCTGGCCATGGCCGGCCTGTGGCTGCTGCGCCGCTGAGCTTGCACACGGCCCGGCTTGTGACTCAGTGCGGTCATGTCGCTGTTCTCCTTCATCCTCGCCTCGGCACGGCACTACTGGCGCGGCCATCTGGGCCTGCTGTTCGGCGCCTTCCTGGCCTCGGCCATCCTCAGCGGTTCCTTGCTGGTCGGTGATTCCGTGCGCGCCAGCCTGCGCCGTGTGGCGGAGTTCCGCCTCGGCAAGGTGCAGACGGGCCTGCTCGGCGGCGATCGCTGGTTCACGGAAACCCTGGCCCGCGAGGCCGGTGCGGCACCGCTGATCCTGGCCATCGGTTCGGCCTCGGCCGGTGATGTCCGCGTCAATGGCGCCCAGGTGCTCGGGGTGGAAAGCGGCTTCTGGCAGCTCGGTCCGAGCGGTCGCGGTCCAGAACTCGCCTCCGGCCAGGTCGGCCTGAGCGAGTCGCTGGCCCGCAAGCTCGGCGCCAAGACCGGCGACAGCGTGCTGGTGCGACTGGAGCGCCCCAGCGCGATCTCCCGCGACGCCCCGCTGTCCGGCAGCACCAACGAGGAAGTCACCCTGCGCCGCGAGGTCAGCGCGATCGTCGGCGCCGAGGACTTCGGCACCTTCCAGCCGGTGGCCTCACAGATCGCGCCCGACTCGGTCTTCGTGCCGCTGGCCGACTTGCAATTGCAGATCGAGATGGAGGGCCGAGTCAACGCCCTGCTCAGCGCCGCGCCGGACGCCTCGGCCTTGGCGGCGAAGCTGGAGGCCGGCAAGACGCTGGCGGATCTGTCGCTCAAGCTCGCGTCGATCGACAAACCCACCCCGGCTTGGGAACTCAGCACCGACCGCGTCTTCCTCGATGAGGCCGTGGCCCAGGATCTGTTGTCGGCCCGCCCCGGTGCCTACGGCGTGCTCACCTACCTGGTCAACGGCGTGAAGTCGGCCAAGGGCGCGACGCCCTACTCGATGATCACCGCTGTCGATGCCACCGCCGCTGGACTGCCGGGGGCAGGGGAGGGCATCCTCATCAGTGGCTGGCTGGCCGAGGATCAGAAGCTGCAGATCGGCGACGAGCTGGAGATCCGCTATTATGTGGTCGGCAACGGCCGCGAACTGCGCGAGCAGACCGCCAAGTTTCCCGTGCGTGGCATCCTGCCGATGGACAACGCCGCGATCACCCCGGCCTGGACGCCGCCCTTTCCGGGGGTCTCGGATGTCGACAACTGCCGCGACTGGGATCCGGGCTTCCCGATGGACAACAAGGCGATCCGGGATCAGGACGAGAAGTACTGGGATGACTACAAGGGCACGCCGAAGGGCTTCATTGCCCTGGCCGATGGCCAGCGCCTGTGGGGCAATCGCTTTGGTCAACTGACGGCGGTGCGCTTCACCGCCGCCGGTGCCGATGCCGCGGTGCTGGCGAAGGACATTGCCGACCGACTCAAGCTCGCCGATCTCGGTCTCGTGCCGCGCGACTTTGGCGGTGAAGCCGGCGCGGCCGCGCGTGGCAGCGTTGATTTCGGCGGCCTGTTCATCGGCCTCAGCCTCTTCCTCATCGCCGCCGCGCTGGTCTTTGCCGCGCTGCTCTTCCTGTTCACCCTCGAACGCCGGGCCGCCCAGGCCGGCCTGCTGCTGGCCACCGGTTGGACCCCGCGGCAGGTGCGCCGCAGCCTGCTCGGTGAGGCGGGTGTCATTGCCATCGTCGGCGCCGTGCTCGGCGTGTTTGGTGGCGAAGCCTACACGCGTCTGGCCCTGCAGGGACTCAGCGGTGTCTGGTCGGGTGCGGCCCAGGGGCTGCCGCTCATCTATGCAGGCAGCGTCGCCACCCAGGCCGGCGCGGGCATCGGCGCGGTGCTGGTGCTGCTGCTGGTCCTGGCATGGAGCAGTCGCCGCATGTTTGGCAAACCGGCGCGTGAACTGCTTTCCGGCCAGGATCCGGCGGCCGAGACGGCCCATGCGGCCGTCTCCGGCTGGCGACGCTTCATGCCGCTGGTCTGGCTGCTCGGTGCCATCGCCCTGCTTGCCGGGGGTGCCGGTGCGGGCTCGGCCGAGGCGGTGGCCGGACTGTTTTTCGGCGGTGGCTTCCTGCTGCTGCTCGCCGGTCTGTCACTGGCCCGGCAGTGGCTGCGCAAGCCGCGCGGCCTGGCGGTCTCGCTCTCGCAGATCGGCCTGCGCAACCTCGCGCGCCGACCCTCGCGCAGTCTCGCAGTCATGGGCATGATGGCAGGCGGCATCTTCCTGGTCACCGCCGTCAACGCCTTCCGCCTCGGTGCCGGCGACACCCTGGCCAAGACCTCCGGCACCGGCGGGTTCAGCCTCGTTGGCGAATCCTCCCTGCCCATCTACGAGGATCTCAACACTGCGGCCGGTCGCGATGCCTTCGGCTTGGATGAGGAATTGCTGGAAGGCGTGACGATCGTGCCCTTCCGCGTGCGGCCGGGCGATGACGCCAGTTGCCTCAACCTGAACCGCGCCCAGAAACCCGTGCTTGCCGGGGTGAATCCGGCCCTGCTCGAGGGGCGCTTTCGCTTCGCCACCGGCGACTGGCAGCTCACCGGCGATCAGGCTGTGGCCGACCAAGCCACTGCCCTGTGGGGGCTCGGCCTCGGCCGTGGCGACACCCTGGAGTATCAGGATGGTGCCGGCCGCAGCCTGCGGGTCGAACTTGCCGGCCTGCTTGCCGGTTCGGTCCTGCAGGGCAAGATGATCGTCAGCGAGGCCGCCTTCCTGAAGGCTTACCCCGACACGGCCGGCTACCGCTTCTTCCTCATCGAGTCGCCGGCCGACAAGGCCGCGGAAGTTGCTGCTCATCTTACCCGTCAGTTGGAGAAACGCGGTCTCGCCCTCGAGCCCGCTCGACAGCGCCTGGAGACCTTTCTCAGCGTCCAGAACACCTACATCGGCATCTTCACCGTGCTCGGCGGCCTCGGCGTCCTGCTTGGCACCGCCGGGCTCGGCATCCTCGTCTCGCGCCACGTGCTGGAGCGACGCGGTGAGCTCGGTCTCATGCAGGCGGTCGGCTTCCTGCCCGCTGCCCTGCGCCGCCTCGTGCTCGGCGAGCACGTCGTCCTGCTCACGGCCGGTCTGCTGCTCGGTGTCGCCAGCGCTCTGCTCGCTGTCTGGCCCGCCCTGTGTCAGGGCGGCGGCGACCTCCCCTTCGTCTTCCTCGGCCTGCTGCTCGCCACCGTCTTCGCCTTCGGCGTCAGCATCTGCGCCGTCGCCGTGCAGTTTGCCATCCGCGGTTGCCTCATTGACGCGATACGACGGGAATAGGGAGAAGGAATTTGTCAGAAGGTGAGGTTACGGGGCGTGGCTGCACCCACCAATCCAGCGAGCAGGCTTCGCCATGCCCGATCCTGTGGGGCGTTGTCTTCTAAACGTCTCTGTGTGAGGCTGTACCTGTTTCCTGTTCAGAAGCGGGAGTGCCCGCGCTCTTCTCAGGTCTCTGCCATCTGCGGGCGGGGAGAGGATGGTTGATGAAGCCGAAGGCGATCCAAGGCCTCGCATTCAGGCGAATGCCGCTACTGTGGCCTGCCTCCGTACGAAACCTCTTCATCTGCGTTCATCGGTGTCATCTGCGGTTCCTCAATTTGGGACGGCATTCTGGCGAATGCGCCTACTCGAATCATCGCGGGGTCACTGCCCCGCCTACAGCGGTTTTCTGCGGCCTGCCATCTCTGCGTTTCACTTCCTCTGCGCTGCAATTCTGGGTTTTGGTCGGGCTGGAGTGTTGCGATCCTTGCGGCTGAAGCTGCAGCTACTTTGTTTCAAGCCTCGATCCCCAGTTCCTGCCGGACGCGTTCCGCGGTCCAGCCTTCGGCGCGGAGGTGGCGAAGGGAGCGGGCGTTGTCGCGCTTGGCGAGGCGGCGGCCTTGGTCGTCGGTGATGAGGCGGTGGTGACGCCAGCGGGGGACGGGCAGGTCGAGCAGGGCGATGAGCAGGCGGTGCAGGTGGGTGGCGGGCAGGAGGTCGAGGCCGCGGGTGACGAGGTCGATGCCCTGCAGGGCGTCATCGACGACAACGGCGAGGTGGTAGCTGGCGGGGGCGTCTTTGCGCGCCAGGACGACGTCGCCAAAGATCTCGGGGGTGGCGGCGTGCCGGCCGTGGTCGAGGTCTTCCCAGAGGAGGGGGCCGGGGGCGGTGGCGCGGGCGCGCTCGAGGTCGAGGCGGAGTGCGAAGGGTTGGCCCTCGTCCAGGCGGCGCTGGCGTTCGGCGGGGGGAAGGCGACGGCAGGTGCCGGGGTAGAGGGCGCCATCGGGACCTTGCGGGGCACTGGCGGCGCGGGCGATCTCTTCTTGGATCTCGCGACGGGTGCAGAAGCAGGGGTACAGCAACTCGCAGGCGGCGAGGCGGTCGAGGGCGGCCTGGTAGTCGGCAAAGTGCTCGGACTGGCGGCGCACGGGGGTTTCCCAGCGGAGGCCAAGCCAGGCGAGGTCGTCGAAGAGGGCGGTTTCGTATTCGGTGCGGGCCCGGGTGCCGTCGATGTCCTCGAGCCGGACGAGGAATCGGCCATCGCTGCCCCGGGCTTCGCGCCAGGCGAAGAGGGCGGCATAGGCATGGCCGAGGTGCAGCCAGCCGGTGGGACTCGGGGCGAAGCGGGTGGCCATGGCGGTGGCGGGCAGGGGGCCACGCCCCGGGGAATCAGGGCAGGCGCGGAAACTTGCTGAAGTCCGGCTTGCGCTTCTCGACGAAGGCGTTTTTGCCCTCCTGGGCTTCCTCGCTCATGTAATAGAGCAGGGTGGCGTTGCCGGCGAGGTCGAGCAGGCCCATCTGGCCGTCGCAATCGGCGTTGAGCGAGGCCTTCAAACAGCGCAGTGCGAGCGGGCTGTGCTGGAGCATCTCGCGGCACCACTTGAGGGTTTCTTCCTCGAGCTGATCGAGCGGGACGACGGTGTTGACGAGGCCCATGTCGAGCGCCTGCTGGGCGTCGTACTGGCGGCAGAGATACCAGATCTCGCGGGCTTTTTTCTGGCCGACGATGCGGGCGAGGTAGCTGGAGCCGAGGCCGCCATCGAAGGAGCCGACCTTGGGACCGGTCTGGCCGAAGCGGGCGTTGTCGGCGGCGATGGTGAGGTCGCAGACGACGTGGAGGACGTGGCCGCCGCCGATGGCGTAGCCGGCGACCATGGCGACGACGGGCTTGGGCAGGGTGCGGATCTTGCGCTGGACGTCGAGGATGTTCAGGCGCGGCACGCCGTCGTCGCCGACGTAGCCTGCGTCGCCACGCACCTTCTGGTCGCCCCCCGAGCAGAAGGCGAGGGGGCCTTCGCCGCAGAGGATGATGACACCGACGTCACGATCCTCATGGAGGATGTCGAGCGCCTGGAGCATCTCGCGCACGGTCTGCGGCCGGAAGGCGTTGCGGACTTCCGGGCGGTTGATGGTGAGCTTGCCGATGCCGTCGGCAGTCTTCTCAAGCTTGATGTCGGTGAAGGTCTGGATCGCGGTCCACATGGCGGTCGAAGGGCGTGGGTTTGTGCGTGGCTCCGGAGTGGGCGTCGGAAGCATTACGCCTCGAAATGCGTGTAGTGCTTCAATTGATCGAGGCGCGCCTTGACGTCGCGGGCGGTGACGGTCTGCAGCTTGTGGGTGCTGAAGGCCTCACAGGTGAAGCTGGCGGTGACGCTGCCGTGGACGACGGCGCGCTTGAGGTCGGCGAAGGTCGGCTTGGTGTGGCCGTTGGCGGCGAGCCAGCCGGCCATGCCGCCGAGGAAGGAGTCGCCGGCGCCGGTGGGATCGAAGACGGAGTCGAGCGGGTAGGCGGAGCAGGCGAAGAAGTCCTCGGGTTTTTCGCCGAAGAGGAAGCTGCCGTGTTCGCCGCGCTTGACGACGACGAAGCGGGGACCCTTGGCCTGGAGGCGGCGGCCGGCCTCGACGAGGTTGGTGGTGCCGGCGAATTCCTTGGCCTCGCCGTCGTTGATGACGAGCAGGTCGACGCGCTTGAGCAGGTCGTGCAGGCGCTCGTTGGCGATGCTGATCCATAGGTCCATGGTGTCGGCGGCGATGAAGTCGGCGCCGCTGGCCTGGTCGAGGGCCTGGATCTGGTTGTCGGGGCTCATGTTGGCGAGCACGGCGATCTTCGCGTCGCGGGCGCTGGCGGGCAGCTTGGGTTGCCAGGTTTCGAGGACGTTGACCGCCACTTTGTGGGTGGTGCGGCTGTTCATGTCGTCGTGGTACTCCCCGCTCCAGGTGAAGGATTCGCCGCTGCTGCGCTCGAGGCCTTCGAGGCGGATGCCGCGGCTTTCGAGCAGGCGCAGGTGGGCCTCGGGGAAGTCGTGGCCGATGATGCCGACGAGGTCGACCGGCTGGCAGAAGATGCCGGCGGCAAGGGCGGCGTAGGCGGCCGAACCGCCGAGCAGGTTTTCCTGGGCGTCGTGCGGGGTTTTGACGTTGTCGAGGGCGACGGTTCCGGCGATGAAGACAGACATGGGAGGGCAGGGGGAGGGTGGGTGCGGCGGGCAGGGAGCCGGCCGCGGGCGGCGCGAGTATCCCCGGCGCGTGGCGGGTGTCAATTGCCGATGCCCAACGCATCTGCGGTTGAATCCGTGCGGCTTCTTCGTTGATATGGGGCATGCATCTGCCCGCCCCTTTCCGCCTGCTCCTTGTCCTGGCCCTGACGGCTGTGCCCGCCTCCGGCGCGCAGGAGGCGGACTATTACCGGATCACGACCTTTGCCACCCCGCCGGAGACGGCCCTGGAAGTGGGATCCATCGAGCTGCTGCCCGACGACCGGCTGGCGCTGGGCACACGGCGCGGCGAGGTCTGGATCGTGCGCGGCGCCGGCCAGGCGGATCCGGCGCAGCTGCAGTATCAGCTCTTTGCCTCCGGCCTGCATGAGGTGCTCGGTCTGGCCTTCAAGGACGGCGATCTCTATGCGACGACGCGCTACGAGGTGACCCGGCTGAGCGACGAGGACGGCGATGGCCGGGCGGACTCGGTTCAACCCTTCAGCCAGCCCTGGGGGGTGTCGGGCGATTACCATGAGTATGCCTTTGGCTCTCGTTTCGACAAGCAGGGCGATCTCTGGGTGGGGTTGTGCCTGACGGGATCGTTCTCGAGCGCGGCGCCCTGGCGCGGCTGGGTGCTGCGGGTGCGACCCGATGGCAGCCTGCTGCCCACCTGCGGCGGCATCCGCAGTCCGGGCGGGCTGGGGCAGGATGCCGAGGGCCACATGTACATGACCGACAACCAGGGGCCCTGGCGCGGGTCGTCGAGCCTGCATCACCTCGTGCCCGGCAGTTTCCAGGGCCATCCCGGCGGCAATGACTGGTATGCGCAAGCACCGAACATGGGGCCGCGCCCGGTGGATCCCTCGCCCGAGGCCTTCCGGGGCGAGCGCAAGCGCGGGGAACCCCGGCCCGGGGGCGACCCGGTGCGTTTGGTCAATGAGCGCGCCCGCATCAAGGAACTGCTGCCGCCGGCGGTGTACTTGGTTCACGGCAAGATCGGCAACTCGCCGACCTTCATTGTCTGCGACGAGAGCGGCGGCAAGTTTGGCCCCTTCGAAAAACAGCTGTTCATTGCCGACCAGAGTCACAGCAATGTCAGCCGCGTCTTTCTGGAGACGGTGAACGGCATTCGTCAGGGCGTGGTCTTCCCGTTCCGGGGCGGCTTTGCCAGCGGTTTGATCGGCGGACGGATGAATGCGGCGGGGCAGTTGTTTGTCGGCGGCAGCGATCGCGGCTGGGGCGCGCGCGGTGGCAAGCCCTGGTGCTTCGAGAAGCTGGAGTGGTCCGGCAAGGTGCCGTTTGAGGTGCGTGAAATGCGCGCCAAGCCCGACGGGTTTGAGTTGACTTTCACCGAGCCGGCCGAGGCCGCCGCGGCGGGCAACCCGGCCAGCTACCGCCTGCGTGCCTTCACCTATGCCTACCGTGAGGACTACGGCGGGCCGGAGGTCGATGAGGTGCTGCCGGCGATCACGGCCGCCCGGGTGGCCGCCGATGGACGGTCGGTGCGGCTGACGGTCGACAAGCTGACGCGCGGCCATGTGCATGAGCTGCACCTCGACGGCGTGCGCAACGCCCGGGGCGAGCCGCTGCTGCACGCCCAGGCCTACTACACCCTCAACGAGATCCCGGCGCGCTGAGGCGGCGAGGTCTTTTCGCGCTTGAGCGCAAGCCGCAGTGGACAAGGCCGAGCCGGGCGGGCTAGCCTGCGCGACCATGCCTCCTGTTCGCAAAGCCGTCATTCCTGCCGCCGGTTACGGCACCCGCTTCCTGCCCGTCGCCAAGGCGGTGCCCAAGGAAATGCTGCCGTTGGTCGACAAGCCGGTCATTCAATATGTGGTCGAGGAGGCGGTGGCCTCCGGCATCACCGACATCCTGATCGTCATCAGCCGGGGCAAGCGCGCCATTGAGGAGCACTTTCATCCGGCCCCGGAACTGGAGGCCGAGCTGGAGGCCAAGGGGCGCACGGCCGAGTTGGAGGAGCTGCGCCGGCTGCACCAGCTGGCACGCATCCATTATGTCTGGCAGCCGCGCATGGGCGGCCTGGGCGATGCCGTCCTGCAGGCGCGCGAGCATGTGGGCCACGAACCCTTTGCCGTGCTCCTGGGCGACACTGTGGTCACCACCGAGGGAGTGCCGCTGACCCGGCAGTTGGCCGACGTCGTCGAGGCGCATGGCGGCAGTGCCGTGGCGCTGCAGGAGGTGGCGGCGGAGAAGGTGAGTCGCTACGGCATCCTCGGCGGGCCGGAGGTCGCCCCGGACCTGTTCCGGGCGGAGGTGTTTGTCGAAAAGCCGGCGCCAGCCGAGGCGCCCTCGCGGCTGGCGGTCAGCGCCCGCTACGTGCTTTCGCCCGGGATTTTCCGCCATCTGGAGCAGACCCCGCGCGGCCGGGGCGGGGAAGTGCAGCTGACCGACGCCATGGCGGCGCTGATGCGGGAGGAGGCCCTGCACGGGTTGCGTTACCGCGGGCAGCGCCACGACATCGGCAACAAGCTCGACTTCATCCTGGCCAACGCACGCTTTGGCCTCGCCCGGGCCGACCTCGGACCGGCTCTCCGGCAGGGGCTGGCGGACCTGCTGGAATAAACCGGGGGTCCGGATGGCCTTTCGTTGACAAACCCCCGCTGCGCTCCTTTTTAACTCCCCTTCACGAACTTTCGCCCAACCCACTTCCCGCATCCCTCCTTATGGACTTCATCGCCAAAACCGTCGCCGAGCTGTCGCCTTCCATGACCCTGTCGATCACCAGCCAGGCCAAGGCGCTCAAGAAGCAGGGTGTGGACGTGCTGAGCTTCGGTGCGGGTGAACCCGACTTCAACACCCCGGCCCACATCACCCAGGCGGCGATTGATGCCCTCAACAACGGCCAGACCCGTTACACCGAGAGCGCCGGTCTGCTTGAACTGCGCGAGGCGATTGCCGCCAAGCTGCTGATCGACAACAACCTGCAGTACGATCCCTCGCAGATCAGCGTCAACTGCGGCGCCAAGCACTCCTGCTACAACGCCATCGCTGCCGTCGTCAATCCGGGCGACGAAGTCATCATTCCCGCCCCCTACTGGACCAGCTACCCGGAAATGGTGAAGCTGGTGGGCGGCGTGCCGGTCATTGTCGAGACCAAGGCCGAGAACGGCTGGAAGCTGACTGCCGACGAGTTCCAGGACGCCATGTCCCCGCTCACCAAGATGATCATCCTCAACAGCCCGGGCAACCCGACCGGCTCGGTCTACACCCGCGAAGAGCTGGAAGCCATCGGCGAGATCGCCGCCGGCGAGGACATCCTCATCCTGTCCGACGAAATTTACGAGAAGCTGGTCTACGGCGAGCAGAAGCACATCAGCATCGCCAGCCTGAGCAAGGAAATCTTCGACCTGACGATCACCATCAACGGCTTCTCCAAGGCCTATGCCATGACCGGCTGGCGCCTCGGTTACACCGCCGCGCCGAAGAAGATCGCCGACGCCATCGACACGATCCAGAGCCACACGACCAGCAATCCGACGACCTTCGCCCAGTATGGCGCCATCGCCGCGCTGCAGGGCGACCAGCAGATTGTTGCCGACATGCGCGACGAGTTCGACGTTCGCCGCCAATACATGCTCAGCCGCCTGCAGGCGATCAAGAACGTCCGCGTGGTCGAGCCGCAGGGCGCTTTCTATTTCCTGGTTAATGTTGAGCCCATGGGCATCAAGTCGATCAACTTCTGCGAGAAGCTGCTCAGCAAGGCCAAGGTGGCCGCCGTTCCGGGCGTCGCCTTTGGCACCGAGAACACGATCCGCTTCAGCTACGCCACCGGCCTGGACGTCATCAACGCCGGCATGGACCGCTTCGAGGAATTCTGCGCCCAGCACTGAGGCTGACGCGTCGCGCCACCCGCCACTGGAACCCCCAACGACACCGAAACCATGGGCCGCATCTACAACAACATCGTCGAAACCGTGGGCCGCACCCCGCTGGTCAAGCTGAACAAGGTCACCGAGGGTCTCGGCGCGACCGTCGCCCTCAAGTGCGAGTTCTTCAACCCGCTGGGCAGCGTCAAGGACCGCATTGGCATGGCGATGATTGAGGATGCGGAAAAGCGCGGCCTGATCACCCGGGACACCGTCATTGTCGAGCCGACCAGCGGCAACACCGGCATCGCGCTCGCCTTCGTGGCGGCCGCCAAGGGGTACAAGCTGATCCTGACCATGCCCGAGACGATGAGCGTGGAGCGCCGCACCCTGCTTGCCCTGCTCGGCGCCGACCTCGTGCTGACGCCCGGCCCGCAGGGCATGAAGGGCGCCATCGCCAAGGCCGAGGAAATCCTCAAGGAGACCCCGAACGCCTGGATGCCGCAGCAGTTCGAAAACCCGGCCAACCCGGCCGTTCACATGAAGACCACCGCCGAGGAGATCTGGGAAGACACCGACGGCGCGGTCGACATCCTCGTTGCGGCGGTCGGCACCGGCGGCACCATCACCGGCTGCACCGAGGTGCTCAAGCCGCGCAAGCCGTCCTTCCAGGCCATTGCTGTCGAGCCCGAAGCCTCCCCGGTCATCAACCAGACGCTGGCCGGTGAGCCCGTGCAGCCGGGTCCGCACAAAATCCAGGGCACCGGTGCCGGTTTCGTGCCGAAGAACCTCCACCTCAAGGACAGCTCCGGCAATCCGCAGATCGTCGAGTGCCTCAAAGTCTCCAACGACGAGGCCTTCGCGATGGCTCGCCGTCTGGCGGCCGAGGAGGGCATCCTTGTCGGCATCAGCACCGGCGCCAATGTGGTCGCCGCCCTGCGTATTGCCGCCCGCCCGGAAAACGCCGGCAAGCTGATCGTCACCATCGCTTGCTCGACCGGTGAACGCTACCTGTCCACCGCGCTCGCGGATGAGGCGCGTGCCAAGGTCGGTGCCTGAGATTTCCCTTCACCCCCTGCAACTGGTTCATGTCCGATCATCCCGCCCCGACTGCCCCCCTCGAGACCTCGACTCCGATGGAGGAGTTTCTCGAAAAGAACTTCAAGAAGCTTCTGCTCGGTTTCACCGCTGCGGCCGTCCTCGTGGTGGTCTATGGCGTGTTGAACCATCTGAGCACGACGCGCAATGCCGAAGCCGCCGCGGCCTTTGCCTCGGCGAAGAC
>JBIJBO010000247.1:0-3636 GCA_044345215.1 Prosthecobacter sp.
CCGATCAAAGCCACAATGGGGGCGCGGTTCAGGCCTGTGCGGATCTGCTTCAGGTAGGTCGCGCGAGCAATCATACTTGAAATCATCCAATGCCGTTGGACAATTTCAAGTAAATTCCACCCCGAAGGAAGGCAAACGCCTTCGGTGGGTCTCTGGATCGGGATTCCGTCTTTTCAACGGCACCTGTCTGGTTGTCGGCCCAGGCAGTCAAATGTCCGTTGTTTCCGATACGCCGACCGGGATGGATTAGGGGCCTCAACATGTCTCGGAGTCAAGGCGTGTGTCGACCGTTTCACTAGGGCATCAAGTCAGGGCAGGTCCTGCTGCTGGGAATGATTGTCGAGGGCGGCGAAGATTCCCGCGATTTGGTGAAAGAAACCCCTCATTTTTCTATATTTGTAATGACAAGCAAATATAGAAAATGTCATCCAAAGCCACATCCCCACGCAAAGCAGCCTCTCATGTTCAAGATTCGGGTTTCAGCACGCCAAGCCTGGATCGTGCACTCGCGGTGCTGCGCTGCCTTGGCGGGGCTTCGAGCGGGTTGACGCTCTCGGAGATCGCAGAGCGGCTGGGACTGTCGGTGAACTTTGTGTATCGGGTCACTCAGTCGCTGGTGGCGCATGGCTATGTGGTGCGGGATGCGGAGAAGCGCTTCAGCATCGGGGCGCAGATGCTGTCGCTGTGCCAGCCGGTGGTGGATGATGTGCCTCTGGCGGAGGCCGCCCTGCCGGCGATGCGTTGGCTGAGCGAGCAGACGGGCGAGGCGGCGCATCTGGGCATCATCAGCGGCCATGAGGGCATCGTGCTGGAGCGCGTGATCGGGAAGGCGCTGATCAAATTTTACGTGGAGCGTGGCACCCGCTTTCCGCTGCACACGAGCGGCCCGGGGAAGGCAATGCTGGCCTTCATGTCTGAGGCGGAGCGGGATGAAATTATCGCAGGCATGAAGTTTGAGCGTTTCCAGCCGTGGACGATCTCGAATCGCAGGGACTTCCTCAAATGCCTCGACGACGTGCGGAAGAAGGGCTGGGCCGTGGATGCTGGCGAGCACTTGGAGGGACATCACTGCCTCGGCGCTCCCATTCTCGACGCGGAAGGCAACGCCATCGCCAGCCTGTGGATCTCGGGACCAAGCCAGCGGCTGTCCGAGGAGCGGCTGGTGAAGCTCGCTCCCGTGGTGAAAAAAGCGGGCGCGCTGGCCTCGACCGCACTCAACCCTGCCCACGCAAAAGCATGAAATCACTGATTCGTTCGATTTCTTGCCCGCTTCTGGCAATTCCCATCCTTGCCACGGCGGCGGAGCCCGATGGCGCGGCGTTCTTTGAATCACGCATCCGGCCTGTGCTCGTGATGCATTGCTACGAATGCCATAGCGCGGAGAAGACCAAGGGCGGCCTGCGGTTGGACTATCGTGGCGGTTTTAGACAGGGCGGCGAGAGTGGTGCGCTGGTGAATGCGAGTGCGCCTGACAAGAGTCTGCTGCTGCAAGCCATCCGCCATGAGAATGCGGACCTGAAGATGCCGAAAGGGGCCGACAAGCTGCCCGATGGTGTCATAGCTGATCTCACTCGCTGGGTGAGCATGGGCATGCCGGGGTTGTCCGAGAATCCGCCGAGCGCGCATGCTGCTGCTACCGAAGAATGGCAGGCCAAATTGGCCAAGCGTCGCGCTCACTGGGCCTGGCAGCCGGTGAAAAAGCCAACCGTGCCGTCGCTGGCGGCGCATCCGGTGGACAGCTTTCTCATAGCGAAGATGCAGGAGAAAGGACTGGAACCCGCAGCTCCGGCATCGTCCGCCGCCTTGTTGCGCAGGCTGAAGTTCGCTCTCGTGGGCCTGCCGCCGACGGAGGTGGAGATGGAGAGTTTTGTTCGAGATATGGCCGAAGGCACCGCCGGAAAGTCTCAAACCGAAGCTCTCATTGACCGCCTTCTCCAGAGCCCGCAGTTTGGTGAGCACTGGGCTGCATACTGGCTGGATTTGATGCGATTTGGCGAGACGGGCGGCTATGTGCGCGATTACCCGATCCCGCAGGCCTGGCGTTATCGCGACTATGTGATCCGCGCCTTCAATGCGGATGTGCCGTATGACCGTTTCGTGCAGGAGCATGTGGCGGGCGATCTGCTGCCACCGCGTCTCAATACCGCGATGAAGATCAATGAGTCACCGCTCGGCACGGGCTTCATGCGGCTGATGGAGGTTTCATCGACGGCTTCGGACGTGGCGCTGGAGGAGGCGCAAATCGTGGAAAACCAGATCGACACGCTGGCAAAGGCTTTTCAGGGCCTCACCGTTTCCTGCGCTCGATGCCATGACCATAAGTTCGATGCGATCTCGACGGCGGATTACTATGCGCTCTTTGGGACACTCGCCAGCTCGCGGCAAAGCCAGGTGATCATTGATGCCCCGGAGGTGAAGGACAACGGGATGGCCGCGATGCAATCCGCCAAGCAGCAGATGAAGGACCGCATGCTCACGCTATGGAAAGATGATGTGCAAAATCAGAGCGCAGCATTGCATACATGGCTGCAAGCCGGGCCTGGCAACAAGCCAGACAAGACGACGTTTTGGGGCCGCGTATTGCTGCGGGAGAAAGTGGATCGTGCTGACCCGGGACACCTTTTCACCAGCATCACCCGAATGCCCGCGGGCGAGCGTTGGGAAAAAGCAGCCGCTTTATGGCTCGACGAGCAGCGGCGTGAGTCCGCAACCCGCGAGGAGCGGAACCGGAACAAGTTCAGGACCACGGCGGATTTTCGCCAGAGCGATGCGGGATGGTTCCTCTCGGGTGTGCAGCCGAGCACGGTCTGGAGCGGCGGCAGCGATTTCACTTTGATGCCGGAGGGCAAGGAGTTGGTCGATCGATTCGTGTCTCCGGGCCTCAGCTCGGATCGGTTGACCCGCAAGCATGGAGCCATCGCACGCTCGGCGGATTTTTCGCTCGGCACGCAGTTCGTCAGCCTGCGAGTCACGGGTGGTTCATCGGCGCATGTGCGACTGATTCAAAACAACTTCCAGCAGATGGAGAACATCGCTCACGCGAACAAAGTGCGGCACTTTGATTCACGCTTTCCCACCTGGGTCACGGTACCTGTGGGGCATCAGGCGAGCTGGCAAGGACGGCGCTCGTATTTGGAAATCCTGACCAAGGATGATGCGGCCCACTTCCGGCGATCCGATGAAGGCAACAAACCTTATCAACTCGTGGTCAATGACGCGACTGGTCGCTCATGGTTCGGTGTTGATCAGATCGTGGAGCACGATGCGCCTGGAGCACCCGAGAATGACCTGCGGCTGACCCTTCGCCTAGCGCCTGCGAGTCCAGAGTGGAACGCAGAAACTCTTGCGGTACACTGGCGGCAGGAATGCCTCGCCGCGCTGGATCGCTGGAGCCGCGATGCGGCGAAAGCCGACGATGTGGAGTTGCTGAACTGGCTGCTGCAACACGGCGCTCTGCGCAATCAGTTGGCCCAACTGCCCGGCGATGTGCAAAAGCTCGCGGAGCAGTATCGAGCGCGCGAATCCGCTGTGCCGCGTTTCCAGCGTGCCTCGGCCATCGTGGCGGAGGGCACTGGGTTTGATTCGCCCGTGCATCGTCGCGGCTCGCCGGATTCGCCAGGTGAAAAGGCTCCGCGC
>JBIJBO010000112.1:0-11992 GCA_044345215.1 Prosthecobacter sp.
CCTTGACCTCGCCGCGACCGGCGCGGCCGGCCACCTGGACGAGCAGTTGGAAGGTGCGCTCGGCGGCGCGGAAATCGGGGAGGTTGAGCGCCGTGTCGGCATTGAGCACGCCGACCAGGGTGACGTTGGGGAAGTCGAGACCCTTGGCGATCATCTGCGTGCCGATCAGCAGGTCGAGCTTCTGGGCGCGGAAGTCGCGCAGGATGTCACGCAGCTGGTTCTTGCGCTGCATCGTGTCGGTGTCGACCCGCGCCGTGCGCGCCTGCGGAAACACTTCGCGCACGGCAGCCTCGACCCGCTCGGTGCCAAAGCCGGCGTACTTCAGGCCCGGTTCCTTGCAGGCTGGGCACTTCGTCGGCGGCAGGCGGCGCGCCCCGCAGATGTGGCAGACGAGGCGGTGATCCTTCTTGTGCAGGGTCATCGGGATCGCGCAGTCCTGGCATTGCACGACCTCGCCGCAGGCCAGGCAGGACAGGCTGGTGTTGTAGCCGCGCCGGTTGAGGAAAAGGATGGTCTGCTCGCGCTTTTCCAGGCGGTCGGCGATGGCGGTGCGCAGGCGTTGCGACAGGATGGCGGCGTTGGCGGCTGAGACCTCCGTGCCGCGCCGGCGCTCCAGGCGCATGTCGACGACGCGGATCAGTGGCATCGATTTGCCGTCGGTGCGGCGGGTCATCGACAGCAGCCGGTACTTGCCGGTGCGGGCATTGTGCCAGGATTCCAGGCAGGGAGTGGCCGAGCCGAGCAGGACCGGGCAGCCCTCGAGGCGGCCGCGCACGACGGCGACATCACGCGCCTGGTAGCGCGGCGCGTCCTCCTGCTTGTAGGAGGGCTCGTGCTCCTCGTCGACGATGATCAGGCCGAGGTTCTCCAGCGGTGCGAACACCGCGCTGCGCGCGCCGATGACGATCTCCGCCCGGCCCTCGTGGATCTTGAACCATTCGTCGTGGCGTTCGCCGTCGCTGAGGTGGCTGTGCAGCACGGCCACGGCGTTCTTCTTGTCGGAGAAACGCGCCTTGAAGCGCTCGATCGTCTGCGGAGTCAGGCTGATCTCCGGCACCAGCACGAGCGCCGTGCGGCCGAGCTTGAGGACCTCGGCGATGGCCTGCAGGTAGACCTCGGTTTTGCCGCTGCCGGTGACCCCGTGCAGGAGCATGGGCTTCGGCGCGCTCTCCGGGCCGGCCTGCACGGCCTCCAGCACGCCCGCCAGGACCACCTGCTGCTCCTCGGTCAGCGTCAGGGCCTTGCTGGGCAGAAACTCCTCGGTCTGGAAGGGGTCGCGCTCGACCCGCACCTCGCTGCGGGTCACCCAGCCGGCCGCCAGCAGCGGCTTGAGGATGGCGGTTGCCCGCGGCAGTTCGCGGCGCAGTTCGCTGAGGGTGGCTTCGCCGCCGGAGGCACGCAGTTTTTCCAGCAGGCGGGCCTGCATCGGCGCGGTGCGGTGCAGTTTGTCGAAGGCTTCCGGCGAGGGCTCCCGCGCCAGCTTCAGATGGCTGTCGGTCAAAAAGCTCTCGGGCTTGCTGCGCACCGCCTGCGGCAGCATGGCGCGCAGCACGCGGTTGAGCGGCACGACGTAGTAACCGGCGATCCAGTGCGCCAGGCGCAGCAGGCCGGGGGTGAACATGGGCCGCGAGGTGACCAGGCCGGCGATCTCCTTGAGGCGGCCGGCGTGTTCGCTGGCCTCGGGTAACTCGATGACCACGGCGGTGACCCGCTGGTGCTGCATCGGTACCGTCACCCGCGATCCCACCCGGATCTGCGCGGCGAGCTTGTCGGGAATGCGGTAGTCGAGCTCCAGCGCCGCCGCCGTCTCCACCTGCACCCGCGCGATCCGGCCGAGCGGCGCCGGGGCATCCGGCGTCGCTCCGAACAGATCGGAGGCGGGACCCTCGGTGTCAGGCATTGGCATGAACGCCAGATTCCCGCGCCACCGCCCGCGCGCAAGCGGGAAGCGGCCTGGGGGCCTGGGTTGCGACGCGGATTTTCAGAGTCCGCAATCCCCTCACGGCCCCACCCGATACAGAGCCTTGTCGCTTCGCAGCAGCAGACCGTCTGGCAGGATGGCCGGGGTGCCGTGGAACTGCGAGTCGTCGGAGGCGAAGATGTTGTGGGCGAGTTTTTCGAAGGTGGCACTGGCGGCCAGGACGTAGGTGCCACCGCGGCGCGAGACGCAGTAGAGGCGGTCGCCGACGCGCACCGTCGAGGCATAAAAAGGTTTGCCGCGACCGCGGCCGCCGCCGCTGTCGATGACACGCTCCCGGTAGATCTCTTTGCCGGTCGCGGCATCGAGGCAGAGGGCGAAGCCGGCGTCGTTGACGACGTGCAGTCGGCCCTGATGCAGCACCGGGGTTGGCACGTAGCTGCTGGAGTTGGTCGACCACAGGACGTGGCTGGCGGTGACGTCGCCCTTGCCGCCAAGTTTCACGGCGACGCTGCCCTGGGTGGGATAGCCGCCGAACAGGTAGGCCGTGCGGCCGTCGGTGACGATGCCGGGCGAGACGTTGCCGGGCAGCTTGTGGGTGGCGAACCAGCGCAGCTTGCCGGTCTCCGGGTTCAGGCCCCAGACCTCCTCGGCGAGGGCGAAAACCAGGTCGGTGCGACCGTCGGTGGTGATCACCGAGGGCGTGCCGTAGGCCATGCCGATGGCATCGCCATCGGCCTTCCAGACCTGCCTGCCGGTCTTCTTGTCGAGGGCGACCAGCGCGCGGCTCTCGTCGGCGGCATTGATGATGAGCAGGTCGCCCCAGAGGATCGGGCTGGCGCCGGACCCCCAGCGGTTGCGGCCCGAGCCGGTGCCGAGCGGCGTGTGCCAGACTTGCTTGCCCGCGTGATCAAAGGCGAGGGCGCCGGTCTTGCCGAAGAAAACATAGACCTGCTCGCGGTCGGCCACCGGCGTGTGCGTGGCGTAGCCGTGCTCGGTCAGGAAACCCTGCCAGGGGTCCTCCTCGGCCTTTGAGGGCACGACCTGCTCCCAGAGTTTTTTGCCCGTGGCCAGCTCGTAGCAGAGCAGGTGGCGCTGCAGTTTCGCCGGATCATGGGCGCCCTCGCGGTCGCCGTAGCCCGACCAGCAGGTCAGGAAAACCTTGTCGCCCTGCACGATCGGGCTCGACGAGCCCGGCCCCGGGGTGGCCACCTTCCAGCGCAGGTTCTCGTCGTCCGACCAGATCAGCGGCACCTTTGCCGTGTCCGACACCGCCGTGCCCTCCGGTCCGAGAAAGCGCGGCCAGTCGGCGGCGGACAGGGAAGTGGCGAGCACGAGGGCGGGCAGCAGGGTTTTCATGCCAGCGTTCAACCCTGTCACGGGGCCCCGGTTGCAAGGGTTGAAATGGCGAGCCAGGGCAGGGATTGTTTGGCCTGCGCTTTTCGACCTGGCAGATCGGGGATTGTCGCTGTCTGATGAAAGCGACTTCCTGCGATTCGGCGGGCATTTCTGGGATTGATGAAGGGTGTTTCGCTGGCATGGCCAGCGGGCGGGCCTGTGACAAAACGCCCGTTTGCCATCGGGGGGAAAGCTGCTAGTCTCTGCGCCCCCCTCCCCCCTGTTCCCCTCATGACGCCTCCCTCCAAGATCCGCAACATCGCCATCATCGCGCACGTCGACCATGGCAAGACCACGCTTGTCGACTCGCTGCTGCGCGCCAGCGGCAACTTCCGCGAAAACCAGGCGATCGCCGAGCGTGCCATGGACAGCATGGACCTCGAGCGCGAGAAGGGGATCACCATCAAGGCCAAGAACACCTCGGTGCACTGGAACGACCACATCATCAACATCGTCGACACCCCCGGTCACGCCGACTTCGGCGGCGAGGTGGAGCGTGTCATGAAGATGGTCGACGGGGTCATGCTGGTGGTGGACGCCTACGAGGGGCCGCAGGCGCAGACGCGTTTCGTCCTGAAGAAGGCGCTGCAGCAGGGGCTGAAGCCGATCGTGCTCATCAACAAGATGGATCGTCCGCACATCGAGCCGCACGCGGTGCACGACAAGGTGCTCGAGCTCTTCCTTGAGTTGGAAGCCACCGAGGACCAGTTCAACGCCACCTTCGTCTACGGCAGCGCCCGTGCCGGCTGGGTCACCGACCATGCGGGCGGCGAGCCGCAGGAGATGACCTTCCTGCTCGAGCAGATCGTCAAGCATATTCCGGCGCCGGTCGCCGACCCGAATGGAAGCTTCGAGATGCTGGTCTCCAACATCGATTGGGACAACTTCGTCGGCCGCGTCGCCATCGGCAAGGTCACCCGCGGCTCGGTCAAGATGGGCGACCGTGTCTGGCTGCTCGGCAAGACCCCCGACGAGAAGCCGAAGCCGGTCAAGGTCACCAAGGTGTTCCAGTACACCACACTCACCACCAGCGACAGCATCGAGGGCGGCGCCGGAGACATCGTTGGCATCAGCGGCTTTGAGGATGTCGACATCGGCCAGACCGTCACCGGTGCCCCGGACGCGCCGGCCCTGCCGTTCGTTGCCATCGACCCGCCGACCATTGTCATGCAATTCGCCGTCAACGACGGACCGCTCGCCGGCCGCGAGGGTGATCACGTCACCTCGCGCAAGATCAGGGACCGCCTCGACCGCGAGCAGAAGATGAACGTCACCATCAGCGTGTCCGACACCGACACCGCCGGCATCTTCAATGTCAGCGCCCGCGGCGCCATGCAGATCGCCGTCCTGGTCGAGCAGATGCGCCGCGAGGGCTTTGAGGTCCTGCTGTCGCGCCCGATGGTCATCACCCAGAAAATCGACGACGTGCTCTGCGAGCCGTACGAGACCCTCTACGTTGACGTGCCGGACGACTACCTCGGCGGTGTCATGAAGAGCATCTCCGAGCGCAAGGGCAAGATCGAGGACATGAACGCCCACAATGGCCGCACCAGCTTGCAGGCCTATGTGCCAACCCGCGGCTTGATCGGCTTCGAGTTCGAGTTGATGAACCTGACGAGCGGTCACGGCATCCACAGCCACCTGTTCCGCGAGTACGCGCCGCATGCCGGCCACATGCAGACCCGCAGCACCGGCACCCTGGTCAGCAGCGAAGGCGGCGAGGCCACGGCCTACGCGCTCGACACGATCCAGGAGCGCGGCAAGCTCTTCGTCACCGCCGGCGACCAGGTCTATGAAGGCATGATCGTCGGGGAAAACCCGCGCACCGACGACCTGCCGGTCAATCCGACCCGCAGCAAGCAGCTCACCAACTTCCGTGCCTCCGGCAGCGACAAGGGCATCCAGCTCACTCCACCGATCCTGTTCAGCCTTGAGCGCGCCATCGAGTACATCGCCAATGATGAACTCGTCGAGGCGACGCCGAAGAGCATCCGCCTGCGCAAGCGCATCCTCGATTCCAACGTCCGCCTGCGCGAGCGCAAGCGCATCGAGGCTGAACTCGAGGCGGCGGGCTGAGCACAGGCGCGGTTTCGGGTTCCGCAATCCTGACTGGGCACGGCATGACGAATCCCTACCGGCATTGCAGCCGCTGCGGCGGTTCGGACCTGCCGGCGGCGGGCCCGCGCGAGTTCGTTTGCCGCGCCTGCGGGTATCGGCACTTCATCACGCCGTTCCCGGCGGCGGTGGCGCTGGTGCTGGATGAGGCGGGGCGCCTGCTGGTCTGTCGCCGCGCCCACGAACCGGGGCTGGGTCGCTGGAGCCTGCCCGGCGGGGTGATTGAACCGGGTGAAACCGGCGAACAGGCCGCGGCGCGCGAGGTCGCCGAGGAGACCGGGCTGGAACTGCCGCCGACGGCCTTTCGGCATCTGGCCACACTGCCGAACGAGTACGCGTTTCAGGACTACCTCTGGCCGACGCTCGACCTCTTTTACACCGCGCAGGTGGAGGGCGCGCCCTCCACCCGGGCGGATCCTGCGGAAGTGGCGGAGATCGTCTGGCTGGCGCCCGATCAGGCGCTGGCGCTCGACTTCGCCTTTGAATCGAACCGCCGCGCCGTCGAACGGCTGAGGGTGGACTGACCGGGCACCAAAAAAGCCCGGACCAGCGAACCGGCCCGGGCTTGAAGAGGGAGGGCACTCAACCGAGGTCGCTGATGCGCACCGGCTGGCCGCCGAGTTCGGCGCTGCGGTCGGAGGCGAAGATGACCTCGAAGCTGCGCAGCGACTCGGGGAAGCTGGTCAGCGGCATGTCCTTGCCCTCGTCGAGCGCGTCGAAGAAGGCCTGGAACTGATGCTGATACGGATGGTCGCTGACGTCGCCCGAGTCGAGCATCGACATCGACAGACTGCCCCAGGCTTTTTTGTCGGTTTTGATCTTGTTCGAGTGCAGCTTGTTGTCGAGCAGGCTGCCCTGGCTGCCGACCAGATGGGTGTGGAAGTAGTAGGGCTGCAGGCAGTCGACGACGGCCGCGGTCTTGCCGACGGCGCCGTTCTTGAACTTCACCAGGGTGACGCTGGTGGTGTCGTACTCGTAGGGGGCGAAGATCTCGCTCTTCGACTTCGTGCTGAAGCTGGTGACGCTTTCGACCTCGCCGCCCATGACCATGAGCAGGGCGTCGAGCGCGTGGCAGCCGGCGGTCAGCAGGGCGCTGCCGCCGTCCTTCTTGCCGATGTTCCAGCGGAACTGGCCGTACCACGGGCCGATGCCGTGGTAGTAGTCGACCTCGCCGTAATGCAGGTCGCCGAGCAGGCCCTGGTCGATGATGGCCTTGGTCGACTGGAACTGGCCGGAGAAGCGGCACTCGAAGCAGACGCAGCCCTTGACGCCGTTGGCGGCGGCGGCCGCGACGATTTCGCGCACCTCCTGCAGCGAGTTGGCCATCGGCTTCTCGAGGATGATGTGCTTCTTGGCATTGGCGGCGGCGACCGCCTGGTTGCGGTGCTGGCTCGGGTAGCTGGTGATGTCGACGACGTGGATGTCCGGGTCGGCAAGCATGGCATCGACGTCCTGATAGGCCTTGATGGTGCCGCCGTGCTTGGCGCTGAGCTCGGCGCTGTCGAGGGGACGCGAGGAGTAGATGGCGGTGACCTGGGCCTGCCGGGTGGCGTTGATGGCTTCAATGTGGGCGGTGGCCGCCCAACCGTAACCGATGATGCCGACGTTGTATTTTTTGCTCATGGAAGAAGGGTAGGGAAAAGGAAGAAGGGTTAGAGCAGGAACTTGGTGACGCCGGGCATCGGCATCGGGGTGGGCTGGAAGCTGTCGCCCCACTTCAGGGTGTCGGGGGCGAGGTCCTGCTTGCAGTCGAGCATCTGCTGCCAGGTGATGAGTTGGCCGGTGTAGGCGGCTTCGCGGCCCATGATGCCGACCAGGGTGGAAAGCATCATGCGGTCGCCGTCGTTGATGACCTCGCCCTTGCGGATGGCGTTGAACAGGGCCTCGTGCTCGAGATCGTACATGTTCTTTTCCTCGCCGCGGAAGCGCCAGCGCTTGGGGCTGTCGATGAAGGGGGCGCCGCCCTTGCCGATGACAAGCACGCCCTTTTCACCGCGGATGATGTCCTGGTTGTTGCCCTGGCAGCCCTTGATCTGGCGCGAGGCCATGTTGCAGACGACGCCGTTCTCCCACTCGTAGGCGGCGTGGAAGTGGTCGAAGATGTTGCCGCCCTCGGCCGGGATCTGGCGGCCGCCGGTGCCGATGCAGGACTGCGGCGGCTTGTCGCCCATGGCCCAGCAGATCTTGTCGACGCTGTGCACGGCCTGCTCGACGAGGCTGTCGCCGCTGAGCCAGGAAAAGTTGTACCAGTTGCGCACCTGCCATTCGACGTCGCTCATGCCCGGCGTCCGGGCGCTGGCCGGCGGCATCGGCTTGACCGGGCCGGTGTGGTAGGTGGCATAGACGCTGGTGATCTTGCCGATGTCACCACCGAGCGCGCGGTCAAAGGCCTCCTTCCGCGAGGGGCTGTAGCGCCAGCAGAAACCGGCGACGAGGTTGAGCTTTTTCTCCTTGGCCTTCTTGACCGCCGCCATGGCGAGGTGGTAGCCGATGGTGTCGACGGCCATGGGCTTCTCGGCGAAGATGTGCTTGCCGGCGTCGACCGCGGCCATGAGGTGCATCGGGCGGAAGCCGGGCGGGCTGGCGAGCAGCACGACATCGACGCCGCAGTCGATCAGCTTCTGGTAGGCGTCGAGGCCGATGAACTGCTTGTCCGGCTTGACATCGACACGGTCGGGGAACTTCTGCGAGAGGCTGCTGATGCTGCGCTCGATCTGGCCGGCGTCGACGTCGGCCATGGCGACAAGCTTGCCGTTGTATTCCGCGCCGAGCGCCTGGGCGGCGGCACCGGTGCCGCGGCCGCCGCAGCCGACCAGGCCGATGCGCAGGGTTTCCTGGGAATCCGCCTTTTGCTGGGCACGCAGGGTGGTGGCGGCGGTGATCACGGCGGCACTGCCGGCGGTGCGGGAGAAGTCACGGCGGTTCATGGAAAACTGGGACATAGGAAGAGAGGAAATCGCCGCCAGCATGGACGACCTTTCAGGCGCCCGCAAATCCCGCCGCATCGATCCTGCCGTCAGTGCAGGAAGCGGAACTCGGGGGTCGCCCAAAGGGTCTGGATGAGCTGCGCCCAGGCGTCGCGCACCTGCCCGGGGCCACCGTTGCCTGACACGGCGCCTTCCAGGTAATCGCGGGCCAGGGCCCGTTCCTGCGCGTCCGGATCGCGACTGAGGGCGAGCCGCCAGGCCTCGCGCAGGGCGGCGTCGCGCGGGCCGTCCAAAGGCAGGCGACCCGCGGCGGTCCGTGCCAGCTCGATGACCTGCGGGTGATTCATCAGGTACAGGGCCTGCGGGGCGATGGTGCTGGTCGTCCGCTGGGCAACCGGCTGGTTGATGTCGGCAAAGTCGAAGACCTCAAACAGCGGGTGGCGGACGTTGCGGAAGGCGGCGGTGTAGACACTGCGGCGGCGGTCGTTGAAAGGATGGTTGTATTCGAGATTCTGCACGCCGGTGTCGTTCGAGTCGACCGCTTTGGCGTCGGCGATGTTGGGACCGCCCCAGGGCGTATCCAGAGTGCCGGCACCGGCGAGCATGGCGTCGCGCAGGCATTCGGCGTCGAGTCGCTTGCGGTTCATGCGCGCGAGCAGCCGGTTGTCGGGATCCGATTCCACGGCGGAGCCCTCACTGCTCATCCGGTAGGTGCGGCTCATGACGAGTTCCTTGACCAGGCGCTTGAGGTTCCAGCCCTCCTCCATGAAGCGCACGGCGAGGTCGTCGAGCAGTTGTGGATGAGAGGGGGGCTCACCGGTGACGCCGAAGTTGTCGCTGCTGCGCACGAGGCCGGTGCCGAAGAGCCATTGCCAGACGCGGTTGACGAAAACGCGGGCGGTGAGCGGCTGATCGCGCGCCGTCAGCCAGTCGGCGAGCTGCAGGCGCCCGCTTTGATCGGCGGGGATGACCGGGGCTGGTCCCTTGAGGGCGGCCTGGATGAAGCCGCGCGGCACCGGCGCGCCGAGGTTGCGGATGCTGCCGCGGATGTGCACGCGCGCATCCTCGGGCTTGCTGTCTTCGCTGACCGACATCACTTCCGCGCGGCTGGGGCCGCTTTTTTCGGTCTCTGTGATTTGCTTTTGTACCTCGGCCAGGCGCGCCTTGAGGTGTTTTTCGGCTTTGCCGGACCTGCCGGTGGCGAGGGCCGGCGTGGCGCCGACGCCCTCGGGCAGGAACTGCACGGCATCGATCGTCACGACGCCGTCGGCATCGGCTGTGGTGATTTGCACGAAGCCCTGGCCGTTGGCCTCGAAGCGCCAGGTGCCGAGGCTGGCGAACTGCAGTCCCTCCATCTGCTCGCTGGTTTCGGAGAAGAAGACCGTTTCCTCGCCGTCGGCGTGCAGGAGGTCGGCCTTCACCCGCCCGGCACGATCGGGACCGCCGATGAAGGCGACGCGCACCTCGTAGCGGCCGGCCGAGGTGATTTTAGGCGTGAAAGTGATGGTGCGCTCGGCTCTGCTGCCGGTCTTGTCGTGCACATAGCCCTCGCCAATGAAGGGTTTCACCAGGACCGAAGCCTTCCAGTCGCCAACCTTCGCGGCCTGGCTGTCGTCGATGACGAGACCGGGCAGGTCGTCGATGGCGATGCGGGTCTGCTGGCGCAGGCTGGCACCGCTGAGGTCGCGCAGCTCATTCTTGAGCTGGGTCTGCTCTGCCTTGAGCGACGCCAGTTGCATTTCCTTGGCCTGCAACTGCGCTTCTTGTTCTCCCTCGTAGGGCAGCGGGGTGTCGATCCAGTGGGCGACGTTGTCCGTGTAGTTCTTCAGGGTCTGTGTGCTGCGCAGAATGCCCGCCAGGGCGTAGTAGTCGCGGGTTGAGATCGGGTCGAACTTGTGGTCGTGGCAGCGGGCGCAGCCAATCGTCATGCCGAGGAAGGACTTGCCGATCGTGTCGAGCTGCTCGTCGACGATGTCCATGCGCAGCATCTGCTTGTCCTGTTCCTCGTAGTTGGTGGGCCCGAGGGCGAGGAAGCCGGTGGCAGTCAGCTGGCGACGGCGCTCGGCGCTGTTGCGGGCTGGCAACAGGTCGCCGGCGACCATTTCGCGGATCATGCGGTCGACCGGGGCGTTGTCGCGCAGGCTTTCGAGCAGATAGTCGCGGAAGCGCCAGGCGTCCTTGAAGGGCAGGGAGCGGCCGCCGCCGGAGGATTCGGCGAAGCGGGTCAGGTCCATGAAGTGCGAGGCCCAGCGCTCGGCGAAGGCCGGGCTGGCGAGCAGGTTTTCGACCAGGGCCTCGTAGCGGAGTTTGCCGCCGGCGAAGGCTTCCACCTGCTCCTCGCGGGGCGGCAGGCCGGTGAGATCAAAGCTGAGGCGGCGGGTCAGGATGCGCGGGTCGGCGTCGGGCGCGGGCTTGAGACCGTTTTCCTCGAGCTTGGCGAGGATGAAGGGGTCGATGGATCGCGCCGGCCAGTCGGTTTGGCGGACGGCAGGCGGCGGCTGAGCCACGGGCGGCTGGAAGGACCAGAAGCTGGCGTCAGCCTTGGGCGAGCCGGCCAGCGAGCTGGCGCCGGGCGCCGTGTCGCGCGGGTCGTGGGCGCCGCTGGCGATCCAGGTGCGCAGATCGGCGAGATCGCGGTCGCTGAGCTTTTGCTTGGGCGGCATCTTCAGGTCGCGATCCTCGTAGCTGACCACCTTCCAGATCAGGCTGGTGTCGGGATCACCTGGCACGAGACTCGGGCCGGAATCGCCCCCCTGCTGCCAGCCGGCGCGGTGGTCAAGACGCAGGCCGCCCTTCTGTTTGTCGGCCCCATGGCATTCCGTGCAGTGCTCGGCGAGCAGAGGCCGGATCCGCTTTTCGAAAAAGTCCGCCTCGGCCGCGCCCAGCACGGGGGCGGTCAGCAAAGCCAGGCAGGTGGCGTGCAGGGAGGTGGCTTTCGGCATGGGATCCGAAGGCTAACGAGCGCCCGCAAAAGGCTCTTTCAGACGGGTGATGAAGGGCGGGGTGGCGACCCGGCGAAAGGCTGCAGGTGGCCGGGGCGTTCCTGTCGCACACCCATGAATCCGTCCCGCTCCCTCGGCCTCTGTCTCGCCCTGTTCAGCAGTCCCGTTTTGGCCGACTGGCCGCAGTGGCGTGGGCCGGCGCGCGACGGGGTCTCCACGGACACCACACCGATCGCCGAGACCTTTCCCGAGGCCGGCCTGAAGAAGGTCTGGGAGAGCGGCTTCATCCCGAGTGACCACTACGGCGGCCACGGCAGTCCGGTGGTGGTGGGCGAGCGGGTCTATCTTTCCGTGGTCTGGCACGAGCGTGTGCCCTCCGAGTCGCGCGAGATCGACACCGAGGTCATGCAGCAACTCAACCATCGCGGCACCTCGCCGGAGCTGCGCGAGAAGCTCGAGGCGGCGCGCCTGTCGCTCAGCCCGCGCCTGCGCGGCGAGAAGCTCGACGAGTGGATCAAGCAGTGGACTCAGCAGAACCTCAACGAGAAGGAGCAGGTTTCCCTCGCCGGCTGGGTGGCCTCGCGCTTCCGTGCCGGTCGCACGGCCTTTCCGCTGGAGGAACTCGACAAGGTCTCCCAGCGCCAAGGCAAGCCCTTTGCCAACGCCGACGAGTTGCGTCGCTGGATGGACGA
>JBIJBO010000018.1:0-37210 GCA_044345215.1 Prosthecobacter sp.
AATCATCAAACGCCGTCGCCGCAAACTCTACCTCGCCCGCAAGAAGGCGCTGGCCAAGTCCGGTCAGTCGTTGCGCAAGACTCCGGCCGCCAAGCCGGCCGCGAAGCCGGCCGCCAAGAAACCGGCAACGAAAAAGCCGGCCGCCAAGAAGGTTGCCAAAGCCTCTCCGGCTGCGGAAACCCCGGAAGCGGTCGTCGAAGCCCAGGCTCCCGCCGCCGAGGCCTGATTTCCGCCGCGGGCGGTATCACCGGAAAAAACCGGTTGCTTTCGCTCGCACCTCCGGCACCTTGCCAACCCCTCAGACCGTATTTTCTCAATCCCATGGCAGTCGCTATCCGTCTCCGTCAAGAAGGCTCCAAAGGCCGTCCGTTCTACCGCATCGTCGCCGCCGACCAGCGCTACCGCCGAGACGGTCGCTTCCTCGAAATCCTCGGCACCTACGATCCCTCCCTCAAGGGTGCGAACGCGGACGTCAACCTCGAGCGCGTCAACGCCTGGATTGCCAACGGTGCCCAGCCCACGGAAACCGTCCGCAGCCTGATCAAGAAGGCGCGCGCGGCGGCTCAAAAGGCCTGAAGCAGACTCCCCTGCACCGATGCCGCCCGGTTTTGAGGCGGCTTTTTTGCGTAGTTCCGCCCGCCATGGATGCCCCAGAAGCCCTGCGCGAATTCCTTTCTTACGTGGTCGCCAACCTGATCGATCACCCAAGGGAAGCGACCATCGCCAGCGGGCGCAATGCCACTGGCGGGCTCGTCTTTCGGGTCATGCTGGCCCCCGAGGACGTGGGCCCGGTTCAAGGGCGCAACGGCATGACAGCCAGCGCCATCCGTTCCCTGCTGCAAACCGCCGCCGAGCGCCACGGCATCAAGATCAGCCTGAAGATCGGCAGTGTCCGTGATGACGGGGGTGCCGGAGCCACCTACGGCGCGCAGGACCGCGCCGATGAAGGCGTGACTCGCGAGTCCTGAAGACCTGATGTCCCTGAAGCTTCACGACACCCTGACGCGCGCCGAGCGCCCCCTGCAGCCGCTGGACGGCCGAACCCTCAAGCTCTACTGCTGCGGCCCGACCGTCTATGGCCCGGCCCACATCGGCAACTTCCGCACCTTTGTCCTGCAGGACGTGTTCCGGCGCGTGGTTGAACAAGGCGGCCTTGACACCCTGCATGTTCGCAACCTGACGGATGTTGACGACAAGACGATCCGCGACTCGCAGAAGGCTGGCCAGGCGCTGACCGACTTCACCCGGCACTGGACCGGCAAATTTCACGCCGACTGCGCGGCGCTCAATCTCCTGCCACCGCATGTCGAACCCGGCGCGGTCGACCACATTCCCCATCAGGTCCGCATGATCGAGGCGCTGGTCGCGCGCGGGCACGCCTACGCATCGGCGGATGGCAGCGTCTATTTCAAGGTGGCGTCCTTCCCCGCCTACGGCCGGCTCTCGCACCTCGATGAACGCGAGCTGAAGCCGGCCGCCGCAGCCACCGACAGCGATGAATACGGCAAGGATGCGGTCGCCGATTTCGCGCTGTGGAAAGCGCGCAAACCCGAGGATGGCCCGAACTTCTGGCCGAGTCCGTGGGGCGAGGGCCGGCCCGGCTGGCATCTCGAGTGCAGCGCCATGGCGCTGGAATACCTCGGCGAGGACTTTGATGTGCACAGCGGCGGCGTCGACCTGGTCTTCCCTCATCACGAGAATGAGATCGCCCAGAGCTGTTGCGCCACCCACGGCCAGTTTGCCCGCCACTGGTTCCACATCGCCCACCTCATGGTCGACGGCGGCAAGATGAGCAAGAGCCTGGGCAATCTGTACACGATCGACGACCTGCAGCAGCGCGGCTACACGCCGGCGGAGACGCGCTACGTGCTGATCAACGGCCACTACCGCGCTCCGCTCAATTTCACCTTCCACTCGCTCGACGCCGCCCGCCAGGCCCTGCACAAGCTGGCGAAAAACGAGCAGGCCCTGCGCGCCGCGGCAGGGAACGAAACCGCCGCCCCGACCCCGGGCCCCTTTGCAGCCGCGTGGGCGCTTCTCGAAGACGACCTCAATGTTCCCGGAGCGCTCGGCGAAATCTTCGCCACCCTCAACCGACTGAAGCCGGCGACGCTGGCCGCGGACGAGGCGGCGGCCGCACTGGCCGGCCTGCATTTTCTTCTCACCGGCCTCGGCCTGCAATTGCCGGAACTGCGTGAGGAGGGGGCCGAAACCGCGCCCGCGGAAGTCGTCGCCCTCGCCGAGCGGCGCTGGCAGGCGAAGCAGGCGCGTGACTGGGCCGCCGCCGACGTCCTCCGCAAGGAGATTGAGGCGGCCGGCTGGCTGCTCAAGGACGGCAAGGAAGGCTGGCAACTTGCGCGCAAGGCCTGAGCCGCTAGAACCCGCCAGCAGGCAGCGTATTCTGGCCTGTCGTGACCGCCTCACCCTTCAACCGCCGCCAGTTTCTCACGGGTGCCTACGGCATGGGCACCATCGCCCTCGCCACGCTGCTTCAGGAGCAGGGCTTGCTTGCCAATCCCGCCCTCGCCGGCGCCGGCCCGCAGCACCATGACCTGACGCCCAAACCTGCACATGGTTTTGGTCGCGCCAAGGCGATGATCTCAATGTTCATGCAGGGCGGACCGAGTCACATCGACCTGTTCGAACCCAAGCCCGAGCTGATGAAGCTGGATGGCAAGGACTTCCCCGGCGAGGTGAAGTACGACGATGCCGCAGGCGCCAGCCGGGAGGTCATGGGGCCGCAGTGGAGGTTCAAACCACATGGCCAAAGCGGCATCGAGATGAGTGAATTGGTGCCCCACATGGGGGCCATCGCCGACGAGATGACCCTGATCCGATCGATGCACACGGGCGTGAACAACCACGGCCAGTCGATCTACGCGCTGATGAACGGCCAGATTGTCGGTGGTCGCCCCACACTCGGCAGCTGGATCACCTACGGTCTCGGCTCGGAAAACCAGGATTTGCCAGCCTATGTTGCCCTGACTGACCCGCGCGGCCTTCCTGTGCTGGGCGTCGACAATTTCAGCAACGGCTGGCTGCCCTCGGTCTACCAGGGCACGGTCATCCGGCCCAAGGAGCCGCGCATCCTCAACCTCGACGCCCCAATGTCGCTCAAGGGAGAGGCGCAGGCGCGCTACCTTGACTTCGTCCAGCGCCTCAACCGAAGCCACGCCGATGCGCGTCCGGGCGAGAGCGACCTTGAAGCGCGCATCCAGAGCTTCGAACTGGCGGCGCGCATGCAAACCGCCGCCAAGGAGGCGCTCGACCTGAGCGGGGAGAGCGAGGCGACCAGGAAGCTCTATGGCATCGACCGGCCCGAGACCCAGGAGTTCGGCACCCGCTGTCTGCTGGCGCGCCGCCTGGTCGAGCGCGGGGTGCGCTTCGTCTCCCTCTTCACAGGCAACCAGACTTGGGACCATCACAGCAACATCCTGAAGAGCCTGCCTACGGCCTGCAAGCAGGTCGACCAGCCGGCCGCCGCCCTTGTCCTTGACCTCAAGCAGCGCGGTCTGCTCGACACCACGATCGTCCACTGGGGCGGCGAGATGGGTCGTCTGCCGGTGATCCAGAATCGCGCCGGCGCCAAGGGCCGTGACGGGGTCGGCCGCGACCACAACACCTACGGCTTCAGCATGTGGGTCGCCGGCGGCGGCTTCAAGGCCGGCTACGCGCACGGCGCCACCGACGAGTTCGGCCATCATGCGGTCGACAAGGTGGTCCATCATTATGACTACCACGCCACGGTACTGCACCTGCTTGGGCTCGACCCGAAGAAGCTGAGCTACAAGCGCAATGGCACCGCCCAGGTGCTGGTGGAAAACCCGCAGGCGTGCGTGGTCAACGAACTGCTCGCCTGAGGCACACCCGACCTCGGGCCGAACACTTCGCGTGGGTTGACGGTTGCTGCCCGCTCCTGAGCTCGGAGGTGGTGTGGGCCGCTTTGCGTGCGCCCAGCCGCAGGCGTGCCAGACGTTCGGCAGGGCGTCGCCGGCCCGCTTGGCAGACCAGCGGATGGCAGGAGCAGCCGCGGCTCAAGGCTGCATTACGGCCAAGCCGGCCTTCTCCGCTGTCTCCTCACCACTGGGACCGGGATCCCGGGTGAGCGGCCAGGCAGCGCCGATGTTGAGCTGGTCCGGTGGCTCGAGGCCGCGCGATTTGCCATCGCCAAACACCACGGTCTGGTAAGCCAGAGGCACCACCGTCGCACAGACACGGTCCTCGCCGTGGCGCTGGACATGCAGCAGGGCGGCGTAGGTGCGCTTCTCGAGCTTGATGACGTCGCCCTTGGCGCAAGGCGGCTCGGCGGCGGCCAGTCCGGGCATGACGAACTCCATGTCAACATCCTCGAAGTCCGTGGCACGGGCGCGTAGCACCCAGCCCTTGGCGAAGACTTCCGTTTCCGCAAGCGGCCGCACTTCCAGCACACGGTAAGAGCCGATCAGGTAGGCCGGCTGTTCATGCTGATGGTTCTTCAGGTAGGAACGCTTGAGCAAATCATTGCGGAGGCCGAGCTGGGCGTCGCTGTAAGCGAGAAATTCCGCCATCAGATCCCGTGCACCGAGAGCCTTGCCGGCGGGCGCGGTGTAAAGAGAATAGGGACGCAGCGGGGTGAGCTTGCCGCACTTGGCGAGCAGCTGGTAGTTGAAAGGCTTTTCCGGCTGCGAAAAGACCATGATGCTGAAAAACCAGCAAAAGGTGGCCACTCCCATGAGCAGGGTGATCAGCACCGCCCACCAAAAGATGCCTCCTCCCTCCTTTTTCGGCGACATGCTGCCACCGCCATACGACCGGAATTCACTGCCATCGCTGAGAAATCTCACATGCATGATGGTTTTCTTAAAAAGATGAAATTTGGTAAATAAGTGCCTTCAGCATAAAATCTGAAGGAGAAGTAGGAAAGGATCAAATGCGACAATCGCTTGTTTTCGAGGGACTTAGCCAACATGTTTGGGTTCGAACGAAGTCCCACAACCACAACTACGGGCGGCGTGGGGATTTTCAATCTTGAATCCGGCATCGTGGAGCGCATCGACGTAGTCAATCCGGCAGCCGTCGAGCAGATCCAGGCTGTCAGCGGCGACAATGACCGAGACGTCTTCATGGGGAAACACACGGTCGCCCTCGGCAGGCTCGGCCACCCGCATGGAGTATTGCAGTCCGGCACAACCTCCGCGTTCAACGGCCAGCCTCAGGCCGCTACCCGCCGAGGCACCCTTTTCCTCCAGCAGACGCCGGAGTTGACAGACGGCAGAGTCGGTGAGCTGGATCATGAACGGGAAATGGGAGTGGATGACCATGTCTGCTTTCCACAGCAGACTTTCCGTTGCAAGTGTTACGCGATGACGCACCGCTCAAATTGCAGCTTTTATGTCAAAAATCCGCATTCTCCCTGACGCACTGGCAAGCCAGGTGGCCGCCGGCGAGGTGGTCGAGAGACCGGCCGCCGTGGTGCGCGAACTGGTCGAGAACAGCCTGGATGCCGGAGCCACGCACATCACTGTGGAAATCCAGCGCGGTGGCGCGGCCCTGATCCGGGTCACCGATGACGGCTGCGGCATGGGCCGTGAGGACGCCCTGCTTTGCATCGAGCGCCATGCGACGAGCAAGATCCGCACCAAGGAGGACCTTGCGGCCATCCGCAGTTTCGGCTTCCGCGGCGAGGCTCTGCCGAGCATCGCCAGCGTCGCTCGCTTCCGTCTGGCCACACGCGAGGCCAGTGCCCTCGCCGGCACGGAGGTCGAGATCCACGGCGGCAAGCTCGTGCACGTGCGCGATCACGGCGGCGCCCCGGGCACGGTGATCGAGGCACGATCGCTGTTTTTCAACGTTCCGGCACGCCGCAAGTTCCTGCGCACGGAGGCCACCGAGTACGCCCACGTCGAGCAGCAGTTCCGCCTGCATGCGATCGCTCATCCGGGGGTCGCCTTCACCCTGGTACGCGACGGGAGCCCCGCCTTCCACCTGCCAGCGACCGCCGACCGCCTGGAACGCATCCGCGGCCTGGTGGGCGATGAGCTTGCGTCGCGCCTCATCGAGGTGCGCTCCTTCAGCCACCAAGGCATCCGAATCCACGGCCACATCGGTGGCCCTGGTCTGAGTCGTTCGAGCCGGCAGCAGCAGCTGACCTTCCTCAACGGCCGGCCCATCGAGAGTGCGTCGATCAACTATGGCCTGCGCGAGGGATTCCACACACTGCTCATGAAGGGCCAGTATCCGGTGACCTTCCTGTTCCTGGAGATGGAACCCGAGAGCTTCGACATCAACGTCCATCCCGCCAAGAAGGAGGTGCGTTTCCACGACGGCATCGCCGTGCGCGAGGCCGTGGCACGCGCGGTGGGACAAAGCCTGGAGAGCTCCAACCGCCTGCCCGCCGCCGACAGCTTCACGCGCACGCCCCGCGCCGCAACCGCCGCCAGCAACGCGCAGCCGGTGCTGCCACTGCCCGTGACGCCAACTGCGGTCGGACCTGTCGGATCAGTCGGATCAGTCGGATCAGTCGGATCAGTCGGATCGGTCGGATCGGTCGGATCGGTCGGACCTGTCGGATCAGCAGAACCGGAGCCAGCGGTTGCCGGGGCCGAGACTGCGGCAGGGCCTGCGCGCGAGGCACCACCGGAGTTTCGGGTCATTGGCGTGCTGCACCGCCTCTATGTGCTGCTCGAAAGTCCGGAGGGCCTGGTGCTCATGGACCAGCATGCCGCGCACGAACGCGTCAACTTCGAGCGCATGCGCCGCGCCATGGAACAGGGAGGTGTGCCTAGCCAGCGTCTGCTCATGCCGCTCACCCTGCAGGCCAGTCCGCGCGATGCCGATCTACTGGCCCGCAACCTGAGCGCCCTGGCACGTCTGGGCATTGAGGCCGAGGCCTTTGGGCCAAACACCTTCAAGATAGAGGCCCTGCCGACCTTCGTGAAGACCGACGACCCAATCGGCTGGCTCGATCAGGTCATCGAGGAGTTGCGCAGTGCCAGTTCGCGCACCTCGAGCCTGCGGCTGGGCGAGGACATGATTGCCACGACGGTCTGCCGGCATTCCGTCAAGGCCAATGACCGACTCGCCCCCGCGGAGATCCAGGCCCTGCTGAGCGACCTGCTCGCCTGCGAAATGCCCTACTGCTGCCCGCACGGCCGGCCCACGCTCATTCAGATGTCGCTCGCGGAGCTTGAGCGCAAGTTCGGCCGGCGCGCCCCCTGAAGCACTCGTCACGTCTTCCATCTCGTCCGCGCCACAGTCCACCTTCCCCTCAGGTTCTTGCACAAGACCGGATCAGGATCCTCGTCGTCCCGACCTATTTGGGCAGTTCCTGAATTGTCCGCTTCCCTGTAAAGGCGATGAGAGGCGCCCTGCAAAAACGCTCGGGCGACCGCACCCGGACCTGATGCCCGGCTAACCGATGCGGCCGCGAACGTATGCCTCGGTGCGCGTGTCGCGCGGGGTGGCGAACAACTCAAGCGTCGGCCCGGCCTCAATCAACCGCCCCTGATAAAAGAAGGCGACCCGGTCGGCCACCCGTCGCGCCTGCTCCAGGTTGTGGGTGACGATGACCATCGTGTAGCTCTCTCGCAAACGGCAGAGCAGTTCCTCGATCTTCAGGGTGGCCACCGGATCAAGCGAGGCACAGGGTTCGTCCATGAGCAGGATCTCCGGCCGATGGACGATCGCGCGGGCGATGCAGAGACGCTGCTGCTGCCCGCCGGACAGCCCCAGAGCCCCGTCATGCAGCCGGTCCTTCACCTCGTCCCACAGGAAGGCCTCGCGCAGGCTGCGTTCGACGGCCTCATCCAACAGGTTCCGGTCGCGACAACCAGCGACGCGCAGCGGGAAGGCGACGTTTTCGTACAGGCTGGCGGGAAACGGGTGATTCTTCTGGAACACCATGCCGACGCGACGGCGCAGGCCGATGACCTCAAGCGAAGGATCGAAGACACTGCGGCCGCCGACGCGGATGTCGCCGGTGTGGCGGACCTCGTCATTGAGATCATGCAGGCGGTTGAAGTTGCGCAGAAGCGTGGTTTTGCCGCAGCCGGAAGGCCCGATGAAAGCCGTGATCTGTCCCTCGTCCACCGCCAGGCTGATGCCGTCAAGCACCTGCTTCGGGCCGTACCAGAAGGAAAATTGATCAACCTGGAGAGGCGCACCCACAGTCATGGCAGATCAGAAAAAAGCGGTCTGGTGGCGGCGACGCAACCGCGTGCGGACCCGGATGGCCGCGAGATTGAGCAGCAGCACCAGCAGGAGCAGTAGCAGGGTGGTGGCAAAGACCATTGGGATCGCCGCCTCGGAATCGGGCGACTGAAAGCCGAGATCGTAGATGTGAAAGCCAAGATGCATGAACTTGCGCTCGGGGTGCAAAAAGGGCCAGGTGGCATCGACCGGCAGCGCCGGCGCCAGCTTGACGACCCCGGTGATCATGAGGGGTGCCACCTCGCCCGCGCCGCGCGCCATGGCCAGAATGACACCGGTCATCATGCCCGGCAGGGCACCGGGCAAAACCACGCGGTGGAGCATCTGCCAGCGCGATGCTCCAGCCGCCAGCGCCGCCTCACGGATGCCATGGGGAACCGCCGCCAGCGCCTCCTCGGTGGCCACAATCACCACCGGCAGGGTCATCAGGGCCAGAGTCAGGGAAGCCCAGAGCAGACCTCCGGTGCCGTAGGTCGGCGCCGGCAGGCGTTCGCGAAAGAAACCGGTGAAGTACGGACAGCGCACGAGGGCCAGGAAAAGCAGAAGCACGCCACCGACCCACAGCGCCCCCTCCAGGCGGCGATGCACGGCACGGCGAGCCTGCCCCGGCACAGGCGCCGACTGGGCCATGGCCAGCCAGGAGGCATAACCCAGGCAGGCCAGTGCGCCGAGTGCACAGAGCGACCATGCCATGGGCGGCATCGGCTGACTCGATCCACCGTCGATGAAACCGCCGGCGCCGTACACAAAGAACCCGAGCCCGAAGACGCCAAAAACGATGGAGGGCACGCCGGCGAGGTTGTTGACGCAGATGCGCACTATGCGCACGACCCAGCCCTGGCGTGCATACTCGCGCAGATAGACTGCGGCCAAAACCCCCAGGGGAGTCACCAGCATGGCCATGAGGAGCGTCATGACGAAGGTGCCGAACAGGGCGGGAAACACACCGCCCTCGGTATTCGCCTCACGCGGTTCGGCACTGAGAAACTCCATCAGTCCGACGGTGAACACGCGCAGGCGGCCCCAGATGTCGAGCCCAGCAGCCGGGTGCAGTCGCAGCAGGTCGGCGAGGCGGTAGAAACGCGTCTCACCCGAAGCGAGAAGAGCCTCAAGCCGCACCGACTCCTGCGCCTCGCGCAAAAGGCGAGCCTCAGCGGCCAGCCTCTGAAACTCACGCTGCCCATCGGTGCCCGCGCGCGAAACCTTCGCGAGGGCAGGGATGCGGCGTTTTTCCAAATCGAGAATCGCGGCGCGCCGGCCCTGACCGGCCGCCATCTCCTGCTGAAGCAGGGCCGCAAAGGACGCCGCCTCCGCGCCGACGCGTCGACCATCCCCGAGATGCAGGGACACTGGCCGGAAGATGGCATCGCCATGCTCGGTCCGGCGAGCCACCCAGTAGCCGCGGGCCAGTTCCCGCTCCAGGAGATGCGCCTGTTCGACGCGGCGAAAGGCAAGCCGGTAAACCTCCTTGTTTCCAGTGAAGTAGTGCTGCTCAACGGCCCCGGGATGCTCCGGCCCGCGCTGGACCATCACGCGCACGACGCTGCCAGCAAAACGCTCCGTGCCGCCGTTTTCGGCGAGTACGCTGACGAGCCAGACATCGCGCGGCCAGAACACGGCAAGCCCCTTGAAGGCAACCAGCAGCAGCAGGCCGCTGATCATGAAGAGGCCGACCATCAAGCCGGCAGCACTCAGCCAGACGGCAGGCTCAGCGCGCGAGCGCGGCGTTGGAGGCTCGGCCTTCATGACGGGCTTCGGTAACGTGCGCGCAGCCGTTGTCGCAGCAGCTCGGCAACCGTGTTGAGGGCAAACGTCACCACGAACAGCGCCAGGGCGCCGAGGAACAGCGTGCGGTAATGGGTCGATCCCTGCGAGGCCTCGGGCAACTCCACCGCGAGATTGGCCGAAAGGGTGCGCATGCCGTCAAAAGGATTCCAATGCGCCGCCAGAGGGAAACTCCCTTCCCCCAGAAACAACCGCCCGCTCGCATCCATCACCGGTGTGTTGCCGGTCGCCATGACCACGATCATCGTCTCGCCTACCGCACGGCCAAAGCCGATCATCAGCGCGGAGAACAGGCCCGCCGAAGCCATCGGCAGCACGATGGTGCTCGCCACCTGCCAGCGGGAGGCTCCCAACGCCTCCGCCGCGGCGACCAGGTCGCGCGGTACATTCGCCAGTGCCTCCTCGGCCAGAGTGAACATCACCGGAATGACCGCAAACCCCATCATGAACCCCACCACCAGGCCGTTGCGCTGGTCGAAGGGCAGGCCGGTGAACTGAGGCCACCAGAGACGGAAGTCGGCGACGCGGGTGCCGTCGGGCAGCAGCACCACGCAGCAGGCTCGCTCGAGCACCGGTCCGAGTTCCCAGGCTGCCCAGCCGGCCACCAGCAGCAGCGGTGCCAGCAGCAGTGATTCCCACCCCTCCCATCGCCAAAGCCTGCGGCCGCGCGCCACCAAACGCCAGCCGGCGGCGGCCAGCAAAGCTGCCAGCGGCAGGGCAAGACAAAGCAGCAGCGCCGAGGGAACCCGCGTCTCGATGAGCGGCGCCAGCCAGAGGGCGGCCACAAACCCGAGAACGACCGAGGGCAGCGAGGCCATGATCTCCATCGCCGGCTTGACCACCGCGCGCAGTCGCGGGCGTGCAAACTGCGCCGTGTACAGCGCCGCGAGCAGGGCCACCGGCACAGCGAACAGCATGGCATAGGCGGTGCCCTTGAACGATCCCAGGAGCAGTGGCACCAGCGACAGCTTGGGCTCGAAATCGTCAGAACCACTCGTCGACTGCCAGGCATGGGCCGGCCGGGCGAAGCCCTCGTACCAGAGCTTGCCGAAAAAGGCGCGCCAGCCTGCTTCGGGGTGGGGATCATCGATCTGGAACAGGTGAACGCGGCCGTCCCCGGCCACCGCCCCCAAGTGCTCGCCGCGGGAATCCAAAGTCAGCGACGCGGCACCGCCCGGCAGCGCCACACGCCGGCGCACGCTGGCCGTCGTCGCCTGGCAGAGCGCCAGCCCCCCGGCGTCGGCGACGACAAAGCTGCGCCCCGACGGCGAAGCCGCGTAGGCCTGCAGCGGCCCCTCCAATGGACGCAGTTCCCGGGTCAGGCCGAACTCCCGCTGATGGCCACCCTCGGGCACAAACAGGCTGAAGATCCGGATCCGGCCCTCGCGGTCATGACAGACCAGGCTGACTCCTCCGCCGAGAAATTCAATCCCCGCCAGTTCGCCCGCCTCAAAGGGCCGCCAGGCCTGGCGCAACTGCCAGCCTTCCGGTGAATGATGCAGAAACAGCACCCGGCCATCGGCCACCCGAACCGCGAGCCCCTCAGCCAGGGCCACCACCTGCTCGGGCACGGCGCCCTCCAGTCGCGACGTCAGATCCTCGGCGGACTCCGCCACCAGCGCCCCATCGCCCATCAGGCTGCGGCGCTGGCGCAGCACGAGCACCTGCAGGCTTCGCCCCTGCCCCTGCTCCCCCAGAACCGCGAGCCGACGTTGCCCGCCAAAGCTTGTGCACACCAGCTGTCGCACTCGGGACGGCAGGCTGGGCAAAGCTGGCAGTCGCTCCACCCCGATGCGGCTGCCTAAACCCTCCGGGACCGACAGCAACGGCTTGAGCAGGGCCACCGTGCCATCGTTGAGCAGGGCGAGAAAACCGCTGCCATCCGCCTGGCGAACTAGGTGCTTCACGGGGAGGTCAGCCGGCAGGCGCAGAAATTGCTCGCGGCCATTGACCGTGCAAAACCTGAGCTGCCCCGTCGCAGCATCCCACCAACCAACCCGCTGACCCAAATCGCCAAGCCAGACCTCGGCCCCGGCAGGCACCCGCACACTGCCCAGCGGCGCAAGCCGGGCACCTCGAAAAAGAGGCGCCACCTCCATCAGGATGAAAAGCAGCATGCCAAACACGACGGCAATGACGGCAATGCCGCCAAAAACGATGAGAGCGTGCATGAGGCGGTCCGTGCGCCTCACCCACGCCGTCACACGAAACCGCGCGGGCAGGCGGTCGCCCGGCCCGCTCCCCGGGGGGGCGGCCGCTTCCTCGGCTCGGCGTTGAAATGGCATGATGGCGTCGACACGCGCTCGGGGCGCTGGCTCCATCAAACGGGGCGCGGCCCGCTTTGCAACCGCGATTGCGGCACCTTCCCCTTGCCGGCCGGCGTAGAAACGTCTACCTAGCGACTCCGAACCACCCTTCCGACCCATGGCCCACACCCTGCCCCCCCTGCCTTACGACAAAGCGGCCCTCGAACCCCACATCGACGCCGCCACGATGGAGATCCACCACGGTCGTCATCACAACGCCTATGTGACCAACCTCAACGCCGCCCTCGCCGGCAAGGCCGATCTTGAGGCACTGTCCATCGAGGATCTCTGCAAGAACCTCTCCAAGGTGCCGGCCGACATCCAGACGGCGGTGCGCAACAACGGCGGTGGTCATTACAACCACACGCTCTTCTGGAACCTCATGGCGCCGAATGCGGGAGGTGCGCCGACCGGCAAGCTCGCCGAAGCCATCGACGCCGCCTTCGGAAGCTTCGACGCCTTCAAGGAAGCCTTCGCCAAGGCCGGCATCACCCGTTTCGGCTCAGGCTGGGCCTGGCTGGTCGTCAAGGATGGCAAGCTCGCCATCACGTCGACGCCGAACCAGGACAACCCGCTCATGGACGGCAGCGGCACGCCGATCCTAGGCTGCGACGTCTGGGAGCACGCCTACTACCTCAAGTACCAGAACAAGCGCCCCGACTACATCGGCGCCTGGTGGAACGTGGTGAACTGGAGCGCCGTCGCCGAGCTCTACGCCAAGGCTCTCTGAGACCGCCAGACTTCAACGCCGCCGCGGCCGCAAGGCCCGGCGGCTTTTTGTTGCCCTCACCCGCCACGCCAGGCTCACTCCAGCCGCACCTTGAGCTGGGGCGGTGCATTGCGGGTGTTTTCCTTGCTGGCAAAGGCATGCGCCAGACCACTGGTCGCCGTCTCGTCGGTCATGCGGGTGATGATGAGGGTCAGCAGGCCGTTGCGGTCCAAGTTCAGGCAATCGACAAGGGCATCACCGCGAATGACAACCGCCCCGCCGGTGGTGCCCTGTGGAACGGTAAACTCACCGAGCAGGCGTGTGGCCGCCGCCACCGGAGCATTGCGATGCTCGGGTGCCTGACTGTGGGCGGGCGCGTTGGCCCAGTTCAATTCCGACTCCACCCAGGCGTCGCCCGCCTCGTCGGTCAGCGCGTGCACGCGAAAGACGGCATCGGGCACGAGCGAGGCGAAGCCGAGGTCGCTCGGCTCGACCTGCAGGACGAACTCCGCCTCGGCAACGCGCCGGCCGGCAAAGGCGGCTAGGTCGAAGGCGACGTAGGCCTTCCGCTGCAGGGCGTCGTTCAGGCTGGTGAACTTGACGCGCAGGAAGGACTCGCGACCGCTGATCTTCTGCTCGCTCGACTGGATCCAGGAATCCTTGCCACGGCCGTAGGCGGTGGTGACCACCTGCCAGCCATCGCCCAGCTGGTTGATCGGCCCGGGCAGCCACCGGCGCGACTCGGGCTGCTCGTCGCCATCGGGATTGAGCGCCTGGCGGGTGAACCCGCCGTAATCGACACGCTGGCCGGTGCGCAGCTCGCGTCGACCCGGCTCGCCCGTGCGCTCGACCTCGACCAGCCCCTCCATGACGTGCACCAGGCACTTGCCATCCTCTCCGGCGCTGACGCCGAAACGGGTGCCGTAGTCAACCACCTTGGTTTCGGGCGTGTGAATGGTGAACCCCTTGGCCTGCGGAGGCACCTCGGCCATGACCGTGCCCTTGCGCACACGACATTCCATCGCCGAAAGCACCTCCAGCGTCACGGGCGCCTCCAGGGTCACCTCCGCGCCGCTGCGAAACTGCAGCTTGGCAATGCCATCGACGAGCTCCAGCAGGCCGGGCTGCAGGTCGGAGCCCTCCAGGGTCGGCAGCGCACTGTTGCCCCACCGGCAGGCCGAGGCCTTGGCCAGCACGGCCACCGGTGCCGGCGGCTTTTCCCAGTGCCATACAAGTCCGGCGGAAACCAGCGCCGCCGCGGCAGGCAGGACCAGACGGCGCCACAGCGGCGGGCGAACACCGACGACAGCAACCGGCTCTTCGGCCAGCGTCTCCAGGGCATTGAGTTCGGCGTCGAGCAAGGCCGCCTGCGCCAGCAGCGAGCGCACCTCCGGATGGTTGCGCACGGCGGCATTCAGGCGCGCCTCTTCCTCCTCCGTCAGGGCGTTCTCGCGGGCGCGCTCCCAGAGCTCAATCCAGCGCCAGGTTTCGTCCGCCTTCATGGGTTCACCTCCAGTTGCCTTTCAATGCACTGCATGAGAGCCAGACGCACGCGGCTGAGAGCGCGGTACACGGCCGCCTCGGTGCGGCGGATGCGTTCGGCCACCTGGCCGATCTCCAGGTCATCGAAATAGCGCAGGATGACCAGCCGGCGATGCTCCTCGGGCAGCCTCGCCAGGCAGACGCGCAACGCGTCGTGCCGCGCGGACCCCTGCTCTGCCAGGCTCGAGACCGCATGGCCGAGCGCCTCCAGAGCCTCCTCGTCGAGCGGCAGGTGCGCGCGCTTTTTCTGGCGCCGGTGACCGAGGATCTGGTGAAAGGCGATCTTCCGCGCCCAGGCCAGGAAGTTCGTGCCCGGCTCGAAATCCGCAAAGTGCCGCCAGAGCAGCATCTTCGTCTGCTGCAGAATGTCCTCGGCCGAGCTGTCGTCCGGAACCAGGCCGTGGACATAGAGCGAGAGCGACCGCTCGTGGCGGGTCAGCATGTCCAAAAACGCGGTCGTGGCATCTTCCATCGCCGAACACAGTCGCCGGCGTGCGGATTTTGGACAGGAAAAAAATCCGGGCTTGCTCAGGGCAAGCCTCAGCAATGCGGGTCGGGCTGGGCGCGATGGGTCATCGCCGCCTGCACAAAGCTGTGGAACAGCGGATGCGGATGATTCGGCTTGCTGAGGAATTCCGGATGGAACTGGCAGGCGACAAAGTGCGGATGACCCGGGATCTCGATCATCTCGGCAAACCCGCCCTTGTCGGAGATGCCGCTGATGAGCATGCCCTTGGTCTCCAGGCGCTCCTTGTAGTCGTCGTTCACCTCGTAACGGTGGCGGTGGCGTTCCTCGGTGGTTTCCGACTGGTAGATGGCGCTCGCCTTGCTGCCCGGCAGCAGGCGGGTAAGCCAGTTGCCGAGGCGCATGGTGCCGCCGAGCTGCTTGATCTTCTTCTGCTCCTCCATCATGCTGATGACGGGGTGCGGCGTGCCCTTGTCGAACTCGGTGCTGCTGGCGCCCGTAAGCTCGCAGACACGGCGTGCGAACTCGATGACCGCAATCTGCATGCCCAGACAGATGCCGAAAAACGGGATGCCGTTTTCGCGGGCGTACCCGGCCGCGGCGATCTTGCCCTCGGTGCCGCGGTCGCCGAAGCCGCCGGGAATGAGAATGCCCTGCAGGCCGTTCAGGTACAGGTCGGGACCGCCCTTCTCGATCGCTTCGGCGTCCACCTTGACGATGTCGACCTTGCAGTCGTTGGCGGCGCCGGCGTGCGTGAGCGCCTCATAGATGCTCTTGTAGGCGTCCTGCAGCTCGATGTACTTGCCGACCACACCGATGCGCACGTGATGGGTCGGATGGATGATGCGCTGGACGAAGTGCCGCCACTTTGAGAGGTCCGGCTGCGGGGTGTCGAGATGGAGGATCTTGCAGACGCGGTCGTCCAGCCGCTGCTCGTGCAGCTTGAGCGGCACCTCGTAAATGCTGTGCTTGACGTCGCGCACCTCAATCACGTCCTCGATCGGCACATTGCCGAACAGTGAGATCTTTTCGCGGACATCGAGGTCAAGCGGCTGCTCGGTGCGGCAGAGGATGATCTGCGGCGCGATGCCGATTTCGCGCAGCTTGGCCAGCGACTGCTGGGTGGGCTTGGTTTTCAGCTCCTGCGCGGCCTTGATGTAGGGCACCAGGGTGGCGTGGATGAACAACACGTTGCCCGGACCAGCCTCCTGGGCGAACTGGCGGATCGCCTCCAGGAACGGCAGGCCCTCGATGTCACCCACCGTGCCGCCGATCTCGGTGATGATGATGTCGCCGTTCATCTTGTCGGCCACCTCCTTGATGCGGTCCTTGATCTCGTTGGTGACGTGCGGGATGACCTGCACCGTGCGCCCCTGGTACTTGCCGGCGCGCTCCTTGTCGAGCACACTTTGGTACACCTGGCCGCTCGTCAGGTTGTTGAGGCGCGACAGGTTGGTGTGAGTGAAGCGCTCGTAGTGCCCGAGGTCGAGGTCGGTCTCGGCGCCGTCGTTGAGCACGTACACCTCGCCGTGCTCGTAGGGGTTCATCGTGCCCGGGTCGATGTTCAGGTACGGATCGAACTTCTGCATGATGACCCGCAGGCCGCGCAGTTCGAGCAGGGTGCCGAGCGAGGAGGCGGCCAGTCCCTTGCCGAGGGAACTGACGACGCCGCCGGTGACAAAGATGTATTTCATGGGAAGGGAAATCGGAGGTTCAGGAGGCTATCAGCAGGCGCTCGACTGCGGCCGCCTGCTCGGGGGTGTCAACGCCGGGCGACAGCTCCTCGGTGAGCACCACGCGCAGGCGCACACCGTTTTCGAGGGCACGCAACTGCTCCAGACACTCACTGCGCTCCAGCAGCGAGGGGGGCCAGGCGACGAATTCAAAGAGAAAGTCCCGGCGGAAGCCGTACACGCCGAGGTGGCGGTGGTGAATGGCGCCGGCGGATGCATCGCGCACGAAGGGCAGCGGCGAACGCGAGAAATAGAGCGAGTCGCCACGGTGGTCGAAAACCACCTTGACGACGTTCGCATCGGCCACCTGCGACGGGTCGTGGATGGGCGCGGCGGCGGTGATCATGCGCACCGCCGTCTCCTCGCGCAGGGTGGCGGCAAGCCGGTCGATCAACATCGGCGAGATGAGCGGCTCGTCGCCCTGGACATTGATGACGATGCCGTGGCCGGGAAAGGCTTGCGCGGCCTCGGCAACCCGGTCCGTGCCGCTCGGATGGTCGGGCGAGGTCAGCACTGCGCGCGCGCCAAACCCGGCTGCGGCCTCAGCGATGCGGGCGTCATCGGTGGCAATGACCACGTCGTCGACCTCACGGCAGGACTGGCAGCGTTCCCAGACGTGCTGAACCAGGGGCTTGCCGGCAATCACGTGCAGCGGCTTGCCCGGGAAGCGCGATGCCCCCCAGCGGGCGGGGATGGCAACGAGCGTGCGGGGAGTTTCAGTGGCGGCCAAGGCGTTCGGGCGGGTTCCCCTGAATTGGCGCGGAGCCCGCCGGGGCGCAAGGCGAAAAACCGCCGGCGTGCCCCTCCGCCGCCCACCACGGCAACGGCGCGTGGTCCAAGCCGGTGCGGCGCGGCGTGGCAGAAAACTCAGCCCTGGTTCTGCTGCCACTCCCGGAGGCGCTGATCGAATTCGTGGTAGACAGCGAGTTTGCGCTGCTGAACAGGATGCCGGCCAATGGCGGCCGGGAAATCGTCGTAGGTGATGCTGGCAGCCATCAGCGCAAAAAAACGGGTGAGGTCGGTCGCGTCACAAAGGATGCGCCAAGGATGCTCGGAACCCGGGGACGAAGGCACCGGTTCCGGCAGGCCGATGGCATCGGCAAGGGCGTCGAGATCACCCAGACAGCGGGCGCTGATGTGAAAAAAACCATCGGGTTTGCGGGCGATGGAATAAAAACCGAGCTGGGTGCAGAGCCACATGGGATTGTTGCAGGGGAGAGGTTGTTGGGAACATGTGCCCGCCGCCGGAACCTCCGGCAGGACAAACGCGCCGCATTATCGCCCCAGGGGTCGGACATTCGCAGGGGTAGACGCGCAATTTTCATCACCTGATTGACATTGTTCATAAGAACTTCAAACAAGGCCTGACACTGACCAAATTCGCCTGCAACGCCCACCTCAGGACTTGCTCGTTAGCGGGGTGTCGCCCACCGGTTCCATTCCTTCCAACCCGTGCTCATCGGCTTCTTCGATTTCCTCGGCCTGCCAGTGGGAGCGTTTTTCGGGCGTGAAGCAGAGGGTTTTGAAATCCTCTAGGACGGCATACACCAAGAGACCAGGACGAGCGTGTTGCCGAGGTTGCTCAGGCAGCCAAAGGCCATGGAGATGGCGCAAAGGATCAGGAGCTTGGCCTGGAGGCTGGATTCCATGACGATCGGCATGAACCCAATGAAGCTGGTGATGCTGGTCGGCATGATTGCCTGAAACAGAGCAGCTCCCCTTCCCAGGCAGCCTCCGCAACGCTGCGACCCGGCAACAGGCCAGCGCAGATTTGCTGCGTGCGTGACCACGCGCGGCGGGCCGATCAGGTGTGGAGCTACGATTTCACGGAAAACGCCACGGCCAATGGCCGCAAAGTTCGGCTGTTCCCCATCCTGGATGAGAACACCCTGGAATCCAGAATTGACAGGCTGCTCACAGTTTTCCAGCCACGCGGGACATCGACAGCTTGGAATGGCTGCTGATGACCACTTGACGGAGGCCGACGCATCTGCGCAGAGACAATGGGCCCGAGCTCATGGCGGCGGCGGTCAAAGGGCGGCCGCGGCAGGCCGGAGTGCTGGCCGCCTACGTCGAGCCAGGAGTGCCGTGGCAAAAGGGCGATTTGCAAAGCTTCCGCATCAACTTTCGCCCAGAACTGGTGGACCGGCAGCTGTTTTATGACCTGAAGGAGGTGCAGGTGCAGCGAGCTCAAAGCTGCACGGAAAGTGCAGAACTCAAAATGTTCTCCACCTTGGGAAATATTCACCAACCGTTGATCTCAATGGAGCCGAGTGTCGGATTTGAACCGACGACCTGATGATTACAAATCAACTGCTCTACCACTGAGCTAACCCGGCTTTGCACTTGGACCGAGTTCAATCTAGTGCCGTTCAACTGCGGCGGCAACCGGATTCGCGGCGCGCGACGCTCAGAAGGCTCTTGCTTTGAGGGCCTTTGCGATTACGGAACCGCTGTTCGAGACCCGCCCGAGGGTGCGGACGCTCCCATGTCCCATGCCAAGCCCATCAGCAACGGGTCGCTCGCCCTGGCGGCTCTGGGGGTCGTTTTTGGCGACATCGGCACGAGCCCGCTGTACGCCTTGCGCGAGTGCCTCGCCCACGCCGGATACAATCCGGGCAACGGCCATGAAATGGTCTACGGTCCGATCTCGCTGATGTTCTGGTCGCTCACCGTCATGGTGGCGCTCAAGTATCTCAGCTTGGTCAGCTTGGCGACTGCCCAGGGAGAGGGCGGCATCTTCGCCCTGCTCTCCCTGCTCCGCTCCAAGCGCGAGGCCCTGTCTCCGCGCCCGTTGGCCGTGACGGTGCTGATCGTGCTGTTCGGCGCCGCGCTGCTCTATGGTGACGGCATGATCACACCGGCCATCTCAGTGCTGTCGGCAGTCGAAGGCCTGAGCCAGATCAATCCCGCCTTTTCCGGCTGGGTGGTGCCCATCGCCGTGGTCATCCTGTTCGGCCTCTTCCTCGTCCAGCGCCACGGCACCGCGCGCATCGGCGTCTTTTTCGGACCAGTGATGGTGGTGTGGTTTCTTGCCCTGGGAGGGCTTGGCCTGTACCGCTTCCTCGAACATCCCGAGGTGATCACCGCGCTGTCTCCGCACTGGGGCTTGTCCTACCTGCTCCATCACGGCGCGCACGGGGTGGTCATCATGGGCATGGTGCTGCTGGCGGTGACCGGCTGCGAGGCGCTCTACGCCGACATCGGTCACTTTGGACGCCAGCCACTGCGCCTTGCCTGGTTCAGCCTTGTGTGGCCGGCGCTGACCCTGAATTACCTCGGCCAGGGCGCCCTGGTGGTGAGTGATCCGACAGCGGTCCAGCATCCCTTCTACCGGCTTGTGCCGGAAGCCCTGCTGGTACCGATGATCCTGCTCGCCACCCTTGCCACCATCATCGCGTCACAGGCCATGATCACCGGCGTTTTCTCGCTGACGCAGCAGGCGGTCCAGCTCGGCCACCTGCCGCGCCTGCGCATCGTCCACACGAACCCGGATGTGCGCGGCCAGATTTACATGCCGCAGGTCAATTTCCTGCTCATGGCCGCCTGCATCGCTCTGGTCATCGGCTTTGAAAGCTCCAGCGCCCTTGCCTCGGCCTACGGGCTTTCGGTCTCGCTCGACATGCTGCTGACGAGCCTGCTCTTTGGTCTGGTCGCCCGGCGAATCTGGCACTGGCCGGTCTGGAAGGCCCTGGTGCCGGCCGCGATCTTTGCCCTCGTCGAGCTCGGCTTTGTCGCCGGCAGCCTGCTGAAGTTTTTCCATGGCGCCTGGTTCCCGCTCGCCGTGGCAGCCCTGATGTGGCTGGTCATGAAGACCTGGACCGACGGCCGCGCCATCCTGTTCCGGGCCATGCAGCGCGGTCGCCTGCCGGTGCAGCATCTGGTCGAGGAGATCCAGAAGGGGCGCGTCATCCGCGTCCCAGGCACCGCGGTATTCATGTCAGCCAGCGCCGACGGCCTGCCACTGGCCCTGCTGCACCACCTCAAACACAACAAGGCCCTGCACGAGCAGGTGGTGCTGCTGACGGTCCGGTTTGAGTCCGTGCCCCACGCCGCCGGGGGCGGGCGCTTCGAGATCCACGAGTATCACGACCGCTTTTGGCGGGTCGTCCTGCACTACGGCTTTGCCGAGTCGCCGAATGTCTTTGACGACCTCTGCAACGCGCTCGAGTCGCGCGTGCGCCTGAAGCGCGGCGGCCTGACCTTCTACCAGAGCCGCGAAGTGCTGCTGACCACCGGCGACGGCCGCATGGCGGCCTGGCGCAAGAAGCTTTTCGTCATGCTGTCGCGCCTGTCGCGCCCCGCCACCGGCTACTTCGAGCTGCCGCCGCGCCAAGTCTGCGAGCTGGGCATCCAGCTCGAGCTCTAGCAGACCGTTGAAAAACTCCATCCGGACTTGACGGCGGCGGAGTTTTTCAACCGGCTGCAGAGCCGGCGCGGCCGCTCAGATCACCGGGCGCAGCACGATGATCTCGCCGAGCATCTGCTCCTGCTCAACCTGCAGGTGGTTGAGCTTCATCAGCTCGAGCATGGCGAGGAAGGTGACAATGACCTCGACGCGGCTGGCGGCGTCGCTGAACAGCGACTCGAACCTCACACGCCCCCCCACCGGGATGGCCTCGAGCAAGTGCTCGATCTTGTCGGCCACCGTGTAACGGTCGCTGACAATCTCGCGGATGTCCGTCGTGTTCTCGAAGCGCTTGAGCACGCGCTGGAAGGCGCGGATGAGATCGAAGATGCCGACTTGGCCGATGCTCGGCGCCACCGGGGCCTCGAGGTCGGGCAGCTCGGGATTGGTGGCAAAAAATTCATCGGCCTTCGCCTCCTGGGTGCCGAGGAACTGGGCGGCGTCCTTGAACTTCTTGTACTCGACCAGCTGGCGGATGAGTTCCCAGCGCGGATCCTCCTCGTCAGCATCCTCCTCGGGCGGTTGCTGGGACTGCGGCAGCAACTCGCGGCTCTTGATGTACATCAGGTTGGCCGCCATGACGATGAACTCGCTGGCGAGCTCGACGTTGAGCATCTTGAAGGTGTCAATGTACTCGAGATACTGCTTGGTGATGCGCTCAAGAGAGACATCATAGATGTCGATCTCGTCCTTCTTGATGAGATACAGCAGCAGGTCGAGGGGGCCCTCGAAAATTTCCAGTTTGACCTTGTAATCCTTGTCTTCCACCCGCCGAGATAAGCGTGGCCGCGCGGGGGTGCCAGAAAAAAAAACAGCGCCCGGGCAGGCGTTTCCGCCCCCTTCCCCTCAGGCCCGGGAGGGATTGCACCGGAATCCGGCCTTGGCCCCGCGCCGCTCCCGCGCTATGAAGGTGTGCCCATGCTGCCACCGCGACGATTCCATCCTCATCCCTTCGCCTACCATCAGGAACTGGAACTCCAGATCGACACCCTCAGCAACGAAGGTCGCGGTGTCGCCCGCGTCGACGGCTGGGTGGTCTTTGTTTCCTTTGCCCTGCCGGGGGAGAAGGTGCGGGCGCGCGTCTACCGCAACCACAAGAACTTCAGCGAAGCCGACGTCGTCGAAGTTCTGGAGTCTTCGCCCGACCGTGTGAAGCCGATCTGCAGCGTCTTCGGCCAGTGCGGTGGCTGCCAGTACCAGCACCTCGCCTACGAACGCCAGCTCGAGTGGAAACGCCGGCAGGTCGAGGAACTGCTCTGGCACATGGCGCGGCTCAAGTACCCCGTGCTGCCGGTGGTCGCCTCCCCCCGCCAATACGGCTACCGCTCGAAGATCACGCCGCACTTCCAGCGGCCGAAGGATGGAGAGATTGGCGCCATTGGCTTCCTGCGTGCGGGCACGCGCAACGCCATGGTCGACGTCGCCGAATGTCCAATCGCCATGCCGGAACTGAACACCGCCCTGGCCGCCGCCCGCGACCAGGCGCGCGCCGTGCCAGGGACCTACAAGAACGGCGCCACCCTATTGCTGCGCACCGCCGCCAACGGCGTGCTCACCCGTTCCGACGCCATCGCCCTTGAGGAGGTCAATGGCGTGCGCTTCGAGTTCCAGGCTGGCGATTTCTTCCAGAACAATCCCTTCATCCTGCCGGAATTCGTCGCCCACGCGGTGCGCGAGGCGCGCGCCCAGACCGACGCCCGCTGCCTGCTCGACGCCTACTGCGGCAGCGGCCTTTTCGGCCTGAGCGCGGCCCGCGAGTTCGAGGAGGTCCTCGGCGTCGAAATCTCCGAGAGCGCGGTGCGCAAGGCGGCACACAACGCCGAACTCAACGGCTTCGGCAACTGCCGCTTTCTGGCCGCCGACGCGGGTGCCATCTTTGCCGAGGTGCCGCGTCCCGGCGCCGAGACCGTGGTACTCGTCGATCCGCCGCGCGCCGGCTGCAGCGAGGCCTTCCTCGACCAGCTCTTCGCCTTTGCTCCAAAGCGGGTCGTGTACATCTCCTGCAATCCGGCCACTCAGATGCGTGACCTCGTGCGTTTCACCGGGGCGGGCTTCACCCTGCTCAAGGTGCAGCCCTTTGACCTCTTTCCACAGACCAAGCACCTGGAGTGCGTGATGACCCTGCAGGGCCCGGGTGCCTGATTTCGCTCACTTTTTCTTGCGCTTGGCCTTGGCCGGTGAGGCTGGCTTGGCCTCGGGCACGAGGTTGGCCACCAGGCGTGGCACGTAGCTGTTGTAGCGACCGTCGGGCGAGGGTCCCTCCACCGCCATGGTGGCAATGGCCGCGTGCAGGGGTTTCGCTCGCTCGCCGAGCGCTTCGATGGCAGCCAGGGCCGGCATGGCGGTGAGCACGCCGTTGTTCCTCGGCGTGGCCAGGGTGGCCAGGGTGTCGAGAGCGGCCTTCAGGTCCTCGGCCCCGCCATGCCGGCCCAGGCTCTGGGCGGCGGTGATGCGCACATCGGCCGAGGCATCGCCCAGCGCGGCACGCAGGGCGTCCACCTGGTCGCGCACCGCTGATTCACCGCGCATGAGCAGGCCAAGCGCCCCCCAGTGACGAACGGCGCTGTCCGGGTCCGCGCGCAGCAGACGGGCCAGTTCGGCGGTCGCCGTGGAATCCAGGCCGGAAGCCAACTCGGCGGCGGCAAGGATCTTCGCCAGCGGATACTTCGCCTCGTCGCGCGCCATGGCATGCGGGGTCGAGCCCTCGGCCCGGGCATGGATCTCACGCTCGGGCAGGAAGCAGACGTCGCGCACCTCAAGCAGGTGGGCGCGCTGGGCGGCGCGCAGTTTTTCAAGCACGGCGCGGTGTTCGGGCGACTGAGCCAGGTTGCGCACCTCGTCGGGGTCGGTCTCTAGGTCGTACAGTTCCTCGACGTCCTTGGGCTCGCGCCAGAAGCGTGACTGCGCCTCGTTGGTGCGGCCCTGAACGTAAAGCTCGTGCCAGAGGCGCGTCGTCGGTGTCTCGAACTGATAGGCCACCCGCTGGGCCTGGGAGACATGCGGGTAGTAGTTGCGCAGGTAGACGTAGCGACCGTCGGTGGTGCTGCGCACGAGATCCAGGCGCTCGTCCATGCGGCCGCGCTCGCCAAACAGGAAGGGCGGCGGCTCGGCCTGGTGCGGACCGGCAAAGGCGCGACCCTGAAGCCAGGCGGGCGGCTCGATGCCGGCGAGGCTGAGCACGGTGGGCGCGAGGTCGACAAAGCTGATCAGGCGATCCGAAGCTCCGCCGGCCTGGTATTCCTTCGGTGCAAGGTGCCGCCACTTCGCGGGGAAATACACCACAAACGGCACGTGCAGGCCGCTGTTCGAGGGCCAGCGCTTGCTGCGCGGCATGCCGCTGCCGTGGTCGGCGTAGTAGAAGACGATGGTGTCACCGGCGAGACCCGCCTCCTCCAGCTCCTTCAGATGGCGACCGGCGTCGGCATCGGCCTCGCTGACCTGGTCGTAATACTGCGCCCAATCCTGGCGCACCTCGGGCGTGTCCGGATGGTAGGCCGGCACGCGCACGTCCCCGGGCCGTGTGATCTGGACATGCGGGCGGGTGCGGATCTGGCTCTCGTGGCTCTTCGTCGAGTTGAAGATGGCGAAGAACGGCTGGCCGTCAGCGCGCTTGCGCCAGTGCGCCTGACCGGACGATTCGTCCCAGACCTTGCCGGGCTCGCGCAGATTGTAATCGGTCTTGCTGTTGTTGGTGCAGTAATAGCCCGCCTCGCGCAGGAACTGCGGGTACATCTTGAAGCCCTCCGGCAGCGAAACCATGGAGCGCATGTGCAGGCCGCCGCTGCTCGACGGGTAGAGACCGGAAATGATCGCCGTGCGCGCCGGCGCACACACCGGCGCCACCGACCAGGCGCGCCGGAAGCGCATGCCCCTGGCCGCCAGCGCATCGATGTTGGGCGTGCGCGCCACCTTGTCGCCATAGCAGCCCATGTGCGGGCTGTGGTCCTCGCTGGTCAGCCAGAGGATGTTGGGTTTGTCGGCGGCGGCCGGCAGGACCAGGATGAGCAGGCAGAGCGGAAGGAGGAACTTCATGGCGGAGTCACAACGCCGGGGCGCGCGGCGGATTTCAAGAAAGTCCGCGTTCAGCCGCGCGCGATGCGCTGCTGCAGCAGCACCTCAAAGAACAGCAGCGCCAGCAGGGCGAGCAGCAGCGGCTGCCAGAACTCGCTGCCAAAGCGGCGCGTGCGGTCGAGCTGGCGCCAGGCGTCAAGCGATTCCACGAAGGCCGCCTGGTGGCGCTCGGCGATGCGGCGGACCGCCTCCGCCGGCAGGGTCTTGAGATCGGACTCGGTGCCGTCGAGGTTGAGGGCAAACATCCGGGTGCGACCGGCGGCGCTGAGCTGATAAACTCCGGGTGCCCGCAACGGCGGGGTTTCTAACAGGGCGGCGCCGGCGTCGACACGCGGCTGCAAGGTTTGCACCTGACCGGTGGGATCGCGCAGCTCGTGGGCGGTGCCGGCCTGTTCCACCGGCAGGACCAGCCGCAGCGGGGAGCCGGTGATTGACCAGGCGGCACCGGCACTCTGGGTGGCCAGGTGAGCCGCCAGTCGCTGCATGAGCGGCACGTAGAAGGGCTGCAGCGGCAGGTTCGTCCACTCCGCGTCGGCGGTGGCGGCAAAGGCGAGCACGCGGCCGAGACCGACGGCCTTTTCCAGCAGAAGCGGCACGCCGCGGTCGAGCTGCAGCACCGGCTGGGCGCCCTCGGCGGGGCCGAATTCCAACCAGGACTGGAATTCGGCATCCTGCAGCCGCCCACCGCGGGCGTCGTTGAAGTAGAGCACGGCCGGATGCGTCAGGCGCTGCTGCAGAATGCGCGCAGCCACCCCCTGAGCCCGCTGCAAACCGACCACGGGGGCGGGATACAAACCCTCGCCCTTGCGATGGAACTCGCGGTTGTACCACTCGAGATCGCAGTGCGGACCGGCAAACACGATGAGCCCGCCGCCGGCGCGGACAAATTTGTCGAGATCCGCGAGACGGTTGCCCTGCAGTCGCTCGACATCGGCAAGCACCACCACCTCCTTGCCGCGCAGGTCCTCCTCGCGGAAGCGACGCGCCTCGACCTTGGTGGCTTGCACCAGATCCTTGAGGCTGGCGCTGGCCGATTGGTAGGGCGCCAGGGCCAGCTCCAGGAAGTCGGCCGCCCCACCGAGCGGAGTCGCACTTGGATCACCCTCCACCAGCAGGACGTTGAGCTGGGCGCGCACCTGCACGACGGCATAGAAGGCATTGTCCTCGGCAAAGCTGTCGCCCTCCAGACGCACGGCCAGGGAATGATCCCCCGTGGTGTCAAAGGCGTGGCTGAAGTTCACGATGGACTCACCATTGGCAGGCAGGGAGACGCGCGTGCTGCGCAGCCGAGCTCCGTCGGCCTCCAGATGCACCACGACGTCCTGCCAGGGCTTCGCCCCGTGGTTGCGCAGGCGGGCGCGCAGGCCCACGGGCTGGCCCTGGGCTAGCACAAGCGCGGAAAGGTCGGCGCCGGCAAGGCTGAGGTTTTCCGCACTGTCGGCGGCCAGGCGGTACAAGGTGAGCTGCGGAGCAGGTTCGAGCTTGAGAAGGGCCTCGAGGGCCGGCAGCGCGGCACCATCGGCGGCGGCCTGCCAGTCGCCGGCCTGGAAGTCGGAGAGCACGGCAATCTCGCGCGCCCCGTTCTGGGCGCGGCCGAGGGCCGCGGTGGCGGCCTGCAGGGCATCGCTGACGCGGACCGGACCGGCCAGACCATTCACCGCCTCCAGCCGGGTGCCGATTTCCTCCGGAACTGTGGTCGGCCCGTCGAGCAACGACGACGGCGTCCCTCCGGCCAGAATGACCTGCGCATCGGAACCGCCGGGCAATTCGCCGAGGATCTGGGTGAGGTCCTGGCGGGCGCGCTCGGCGGGTGAACCACCGGTCGCCGGCGCGCGCATCGAAAACGAATCGTCGAGCAAAACCACGAGCGAGGTTTTGCCGAGACCGAGGGAGCGCAGAGCAGTCAGCACCGGTCGGGCCAGGCAAAAAGCCAGCACGACCGGGATGGCGATGCGCACCGCCAGCAGCAGCCACTGCTCGACCTTCATGCGCCGCTTGCGCTGGCGAATCACCTCGTGCAGCAGGTGCATGGCACCCCAGCGCACGGTCACGACCCGCCGCCGGTTGAAGAGGTGGATGAGCAGCGGGATCAGGAAGGCCGAGGCGCCCGCGAGCAGGATGGCATTGAGGAAGGTCATCGCATTCTCAGCGCCAGGTAACTGCGCAACGCGGCCGCATGGGATTGATCGGTCGGCAGTGGCAGGAAGTCGACCTGGTGTTTGCGGAAGCCCTCCTTGAGCTGCTCCTGAAAGTGCCGCTGCACCTCCAGGTACCGCAGGCGAACGGCCGCGGGATCGAGCAACAGGGCCTCCTCGACGTCCTCCAGATTCTCAAAGCGCGACCACTGACCGAAGGGAAAGTCGATCTCGTCGCGGTCCCAGAGCTGGATCGCGATGATTTCGTGTCCCTGCCGGCGCAGCACACCGACCGCCTTGAGGATGGCGGCGGGGTCATCGAAGAAATCGCTGATGAGGATGACCAACCCGCGGCGCTTGAGGCGCTGGGCGAGCGACTCCAGCACAGGCGCGAGCGCCGTGTCGCGTCCGGGCTCGGTGCGGATCATGGTGTCGAGCAGATGATGCAGGTGGGTGATGCGCGTGCGATTTGGGATGACCTCGCGCAGACGGGTGTCGAAGGTGATCAGCCCGACCGCGTCCTGCTGGCTCATGAGCAGGTAGGCCATGGCGGCGGCCAGCTTGCGCGCGTAGTCAAACTTGAGCACCCCGCCACGGCCGCGGTAGCCCATGCTGCCACTGGCATCGAGCACAAGGGTGGCGCGGAGGTTCGTCTCCTCGTCATACTCGCGAATGTAGAAACGGTCGGCCCGGCCGAAGATCTTCCAGTCAAGCCGGCGGATGTCATCGCCCTGCACGTAGGGCCGGTGCTGGCGGAACTCGACGCTGAAGCCCTTGTGCGGCGAAGCGTGCTGGCCGGTGGTGAAGCCCTCGACGACCGTGCGCGCGAACAGCTGCAGGTTCTGCAGGCTGGTGATGTCCTCGGCGTGAAGGATGTCGGAGAGGGAGGCCACGTGGGTGAGTGAGTCTGCGTGTTTAAAGTTTAATGTTTAATGTTTCGTTGCAGAGGGGATTGGGGAGGAAGAACTCGATGGCGGGGTCGCGAAGTTGGGTGTTGGAGGAGTCGGGACAGAATTCGTCCGCGCGGCGGATCATGGGCTGAAGTTCACGAGCCCGTTCACAGACACGAAGCTCCCAGAAAACCTTGGCATACGGCAGCTTGTCTTCCTGATTCATTCAGAACTTTTTTCGCGTCACCACCAAACACCAAAACAAACACTCAACACTCCCCCACCCGCGCCCCTCACAGCACCTTCGCCTCGGTCTTCTTCACCCGGCGGATGAGTTCGGCGACGATCTGATCGACCGTGACGCCCTCGGCCTCTGCATGGAAGGTGGGCACGAGGCGGTGGCGCAGGGCGGGTGCGGCCAGGGCCTCGATGTCCTCGAGCGTGACGTGGGTCCGCCCCTGCAGCAGGGCACGCACCTTGCCTGCGAGCACCAGCATCTGGCTGGCGCGAGGGCCGGCCCCCCAGCTGAGCATCTCCTTCACGTAGGGCAGCGCGTCGGGCTCGTTTGGACGGGTGGCACGCACGAGGTCGAGCACGAAGTCAGTGACATGGTCGGGCACCGGCACCTTGCGGGCCAGCGCCTGGGCGGCCTGAAGTTCCTCCGCGGTGATGACCGGATGGATCTCCTCCTGCACGCCTCCGGTGGTGCGGGCCACGACCTCACGCTCCTCCTCGCGGCTCGGATAATCGACCTTGATCAGGAATAGGAAACGGTCCTTCTGCGCCTCGGGCAGCGGATAGGTCCCCTCCTGCTCGATCGGGTTCTGGGTGGCGAGCACAAAAAAGGGTTTGGGCAGCGGAAAAGTCTCCTGTCCGACGGTGACGCATTTCTCCTGCATCGCCTCGAGCAGCGCGGCCTGGGTCTTCGGCGGCGTGCGGTTGATTTCGTCGGCGAGCAGGATCTGCGAGAAAATCGGCCCGGGCTGGAACACCAGCTTGCGGCGCCCGGTCTCGGCATCCTCCTGGATGATTTCGGTGCCGGTGATGTCGGCCGGCATCAGGTCGGGGGTGAACTGGATGCGCCGAAACCCGAGATGCATGGCGTCAGCCAGAGATTTGACCAGAAGGGTTTTGGCCAGACCGGGCACCCCTTCCAGAAGGCTGTGACCGCCTGCGGCGATGGCAATGAAGACCTGCTCAATCACGGCCTCCTGACCGACAATGCGCTTGCTCAGGGCGGCTTTGAGCTTGTGATAACCTTCGACGAGGGCGGCGGCGGATGCGGTGTCGGACATGGGGAGACGGGGTCTAGTGGAGACGAAACCCTGCCGCGGTTTCTTTCCCGGGGCGGGCTGCACGACCATGGCGGGCGTGTCGAGGCTGTCATTTGAAAAAAGACGGAACACACGTCACCCCCGGGGTTGTGATCCATGGAAAGGTCGCTGCCAGGATTTCCCTGGTCCTTCATCCCCTCTTCAGCCGGACTGTGCCAGACTGGGGTTGTCCCACAAGTTTGCAAAAACAACATCGCCAAGCTCCATCTTTTTGGATAATCTGTTGGTCGATTCCGTCACACTCTCCATGAAACGCTTTCTGCTGACGCTGCTGTGCGGCCTGCTCACGGTCGCCTGTCCGGCCCAGGTGACCTCGCCGATTGTCGGCTTCATCACCCTGCACCTGCAGGAGGGCACCAACTTCCTCGGCTTCGCCCTGCTGCCGGGACTGGAACTTCAGACTGCCTTCACCGTGGCCGCCGGCAACCGCCAGCAGATTTTCCTGCAGGGCAACGGCCTGGTGCTGATCGATGACCAGTTCAACAGCGGACCGCTGCCATCGCATGCCATTGAGATCATCACAGCCGGCCCTGGTCAGGGCTTCACCAGCGTCATCACCGGAACCCTTGCAACGGGTCTCCAACTGAACCTGGCCGAAGCCGTACCGGCCGAAGTGGCGGATGGCGCCACACTCAAGGTCTGGCGCCTGTGGACGCTTGCCAGCGTCTTTGGCACAGACAACGAGGCCGGCCTGACCGGCGCGGAAAGTCCTGGGAGCGCCGATCTCGTGCTGCTGCCCAACGGCGAAGGGTTCGATCGCTACTTCTTCAGCACCGGCGGGGCACTGGGACGTGGCTGGCGGCGCGAGGGAGCTGGCACGACCGACCAGGCGCAGGCGCCACTGCCGCTCACCGGCGGTGTCGCCCTGTTTGCCCGCTCCGCCAAGGCCGTGGTCCTGACGGGCCAGGTCAAACCCGGGCACAGCCGCGTGCAGTTGCAAACCGGTCACAACTACGTGGCCAATCTCTGCCCGGTGAATGCCGCCGGCGCAAACGCCTCCGCGAAGGGAAGGACCCTGGAAAACTCCGGTCTTGCCGCCGGCCTGCAGGGAGCAACCGCTTCGGAGCAGGCCGACCTCGTTCTGCTTTGGAATGGCGGCGGCTACGACGCCTACTTTCATTCAACGGGCGGAGCACTGGAAAGCGGCTGGCGCAAGATCGGGGCGGGCAAGACCGATCAGGCCGGCGTCGCGCTGCCCGATGGGGCCTATGTCATTTTGCGCCGCGGCGCGCCCACGCCCCTTGTTCTCCATCAAGGCGACTTCTGAATCGGATCGCGATGAAACACCTTCCTCTTCTCTGCCTGCTGTTGGGCCTAACGACCGCCATGCCGGGCGCCACCCTGACGGTTTCCAACCTCAGCACGGGCGGCAACGGCTTCCATGGCGTGGCCAACCAGGCCGGCCAGTTGCTGGCCCCCGGCCAGGCGCGCGGAGTGATTGGGCGCATGACCCTGGATGACACCGCCATCGAGCAACATGTGGCCGCCGGCAATCTCGCCGCGCTCGACACTGCTTTTCAGGCCCTGGGCGGCGATTTCGCAATCGCCTTGAGCGATGCCGGACCTGACGGCGCCTTCGAGAAGAGCGTCACGGGTGACACCCGCGCTTCCGCGAATTCCCTCGGAGGCAGTCCGGTGTTCCTCTGGATTTATCTCGGCACGAACCGCGTGACCGCAAACCAGTATTTACTGGTGAAGCTGAAAGCCAGCTTGCCGACAGATGCCGAGGAAGCGCCCCCCGCCTTTGCCAGCCTCGCGGTGCGCCCGGACACCATCGACGTGCTCTACTCCGGCAGCGTGAACGGGACTCACGACTACGGCCTGGGCAGCGGAGCCCTGGCGACCCTGCGCCTGGAGTCGCCCGGTGGCACCCCCAACAATCCGCCTGTCGCCCAGAACCTGGACGTTCAGGTTCTCGCCGGCGTCCCCTTCAACGGTCAGGTGGCTGCGACCGATGCCGATCTGCAGCCCTTGGAGTTTCTCAAGGTGAGTGATCCCGGCAAGGGGGAGTTGATCTTCAATGCGGATGGCAGTTTCACCTACACAGCCGGGGCGGAACAGACGGGGCAGGACAGTTTCACCTTCAAAGCCAGCGACGGGATCGCCGACTCCGCCAATGCGAGCGTGTCGATCCAGATTCAAACGGGTGGCCTGCTGGCCCAGACCCTGACCTTCACCCTGCCCTCCCAGGTTGACAGCGATGCTCCGCCCCTGGCCCTGACTGCGACCGCCTCCTCCGGACTGCCGGTCAGCTTCCAGCTCCTGAGCGGGCCGGCCACACTGGAGGGGTCGACGCTGACCCTGAGCGGCAGCACCGGCACCCTGCTGGTGCGCGCCTTGCAAAACGGCAACGATCAATACGCCGCCGTCAGCGCAGAGCGGGTCATCCACGTCGTGCCGGCGGAAGGCGCCTTCGCCATCGGCAGCCTGAATCAGAGCTACCGGGGCATTCCCCTGAACGTCAGCATCGTCGGCGCGCCCTTGAACGAGGTGACAGTCACCTACAACGACAGCGCCAACCCACCTGTCAATGCCGGCACCTACACGGTGGTGGCAAGCCGTGGAGCCACTCGCAAAACCGCCAAGCTGGTCATTGCCAAGGCTCCCCTGAGGGTAACGGCCGCCTCGCAACGCCGCATGATCGGCCAGCCCAACCCGGAGCTAGACTTTGCCTACAGTGGTTTCGTCGGGGAGGACCGCGCCGAAAACGTCTTCCAATCCCCCGCCACAAAGACGGCAGCGGCACCCGTTGCCAGCACCACCGCCAAGGACACCAGCCCCGCCGGGACCTATCCGATCCGTCTCAGCGGCGGCGCGGCGGCCAACTATCTGTTCCAGTTCGTGTCCGCCAACCTGACCGTCGAGGGCTTCGAGGGGCGCCATGAGATTCTGCTGACCGCCGCGAACTCCGCCCACATCACCGCCAAGGTGGAGCTGATCCCCGGCAAAACCCCGAAGAACGGGAGTCTGCCCTTCACCGGCCGGCTCTGGACGCCCACCGAACTCCAGCCGCTGCCCCTGAAGGGCGACCTGACGCTCGATGCCGAAGGCGAACAGGCGCGGACAACCCTGGCGTTCAGCCGCGGCGCCAACAGCTACGCGCTCCGCCTGGAGCTCGACCTCGACGGCGACCTCAGCGCCGAGCTTGACCTGAATGGTTCGCTGCACAGTGCCGGCAGCGACGGCCGCAGGCTGCAGGTCTTTGGCAAAAACAATCCCCCGCCCTCGCTAGGCGCCCACACGCTGGTTGTTGCACCCGGTGCACGCTTTGCGGGTGGCGATCGCGAACTGCCCGCCGGTGCCGGCCACGCCACGGGCGTCATCAGTCCAAGTGGCCAACTCACCCTGGCCGGCCGCCTCGCCGACGGCATGGCCCTGACAGCCACCCTGCTGCCCGATGCCGGCGGCCGCTACCGACTGTTCGCCACCCCCTACAAACGCCTCCAAAGCTGGGTGGCGGCAAACATGACGGTGAGCGAACACCCCGACCTGCCGGGACTCGGCCACATCCCCGACAGTGCCGGAGAGGTAATGTTTTGGGTGAAGACAGCCTCGGACAAGGATCAAACCCACCGAGCAGGTCTCGACCTGCTCGCCTGCAACCTGCGTCTGACCCCGTGGCGCAAGCCCGCCAAGGCCACCCGCAACTCCGAGGAAATCACCCTGCTCGGCGAGCTGGGCCTGGTCGAGGGCAACACCGTCGGCGTGGCCCACAGTGACCTGCCGGGCCTTGCAGCCGCAGGGCTGCCAGGCAGCGTTCGCCTCGCCGCAAGCGGCAAGTTCATCGTGCTTGATCCGGCCGGGAATCCCTCCGGCTGGCAGATCAGCCTGAACACCGCCAATGGCACCTTCCAGGGCAAATTCACCCTGCGCGACGGCAAGACCCGCACGGTGAATTTCACCGGTGTCCTGCAACGCCCGCACAGCACGGAGCCCTATGCCCTGCTGGGCCGCGGCCATTTCCTGCTGCCGCCCGCTCCGGAGGCCGGCACCACGGAACTCCGATCCGGCGAAATTCAGTTCGGACTCGACTGAACGGGCGGCGCCCGCAAGCGGCAGCCGCGTCGCCGGACTCACTTGCGGCCGAGCAGGAAGAACTCGATGCTGTCAACAAGCGCCTGCCAGCTGGCATCAATGATGTTGGTCGACACACCGACCGTACCCCAGGTACGGGAGCCGTCGGTGCTGACCACGAGCACGCGGGTCTTCGCGGCCGTGCCGGTGCCGCTGTCGATGATGCGCACCTTGTAGTCCTCCAGCCGCATCGCCGCGATCTGCGGGAAGTGCGGCAGCAGGGCCTTGCGCAGGGCGTTGTCGAGGGCGTTCACCGGACCGTCACCTTCGTCGACCGTGTATTCGGGCCGGCCGTGGACGAGCAACTTAACCGTGGCCTCGTTGGTCTCGGTGGCCATGCCGCTGCGAAAGCGGTGGGTGGTGTGAAACTCCAGCAGCTCAAAGCAGCGAGTCTGCTGTCCGAGCAGGCGACGGATCAGCAGCTCAAAGCTCGCCTCGGCCGCCTCGAACTCAAAGCCCTCGCTCTCCAGCCGCTTGACCTCGGCGAGCACCTTTTGCACCTCGGGCGAGCCCTTGGCGAGGGGCAGACCCATGGCTTCGGCCTTGATGAGCACGTTCGACTGGCCGGACATGTCGGAGATGGTGATGACGCGCTCGTTGCCGACGAGGGCCGGATCGACGTGCTCGTAGGTGCGCGCCAGCTTCTGCACGGCGTGCACGTGCAACCCGCCCTTGTGGGTGAAGGCGGCCAGGCCGACGTAGGGCGCGCGGATGTCGTGCGGCACGTTGGCGAGTTCGTCGACAAAGAAGGCCAGCTCGCGCAGGCGGGTGAGGTCGAGCCCGAGCGGGATGCCCATCTTCAACTGCAGGTTGGGCATGACCGTGGTCAGGTTGCAGTTGCCGACGCGTTCGCCGTAGCCGTTGATCGTGCCCTGCACCTGGTTGGCGCCCGCGCGCACAGCGGCCAGGGCGTTGGCGACGCCGACGCCGCCGTCGTTGTGGGTGTGGATGCCAACCGGCCGGCCGAGGTGGGCGATGACCTTGCGGGTAACCTCCTCAACGAACTCCGGCAGGGCGCCACCGTTGGTTTCACAAAGCACCACGAGGTCGGCGCCGGCCTCCTGCGCGGCCTTGACCGTGCGCAGCGAGTAGTCCGGATCCTCGCGGAAGCTGTCGAAGAAGTGCTCGGCATCATACAGCACCTCGCGACCATGCTTTTTCAAGTAGGCCACCGTGTCGGCGATCATCGCCAGGTTTTCCTCCAGGCTGACCTGGAAGACCTCGGTGACGTGCAGCGGCCAGGTCTTGCCGACGACGGTGACCGCGGGCGTCTGCGCATCGAGCAGCATCTGCACCTGCGGATCATCCTCAACCTTCATCTTGCCGCGGCGGGTCATGCCGAAGGCGGTGATCCTGGCGTTTTTCCAGGAGCGTTTGGCCGCCTCCTGGAAGAAGGCGGCGTCCTTGGGATTGGAACCCGGCCAGCCGCCCTCGATGTAGTGGACGCCGAAGTCATCGAGTCTTTCGGCAACGCGGAGCTTGTCGAGGGTGCTGAAGGAGATGCCGGTCCCCTGCGTGCCATCGCGCAGGGTGGTGTCATAGATGGTCACGGACATGGTAAAAAGAAAAGGAGGGGTGGACGTTGAAGGGGGTGGGAACGGCCGGAACAGGGTCCGGGAGACGCACAAGCGCCATGCTCAGCCGCCTGCGCGGCGCCAACAGGGGCCATCACGGACTCCAGCGCCTGCGTCAGGCGCCCTGGAGCCCGCAGCTAATTCGGATGGCCGGAACGGAAGGCATGAGAACTTGAAGTTAACCGCTCCCGCGCCCTCCGCAAGGGGAGATTGCCAGACCCGGCATGGGGCGATTTCCGTTGCAGCCGTCATCGTGCGTGGCAGAGACGTGGCGTGCTGCAAAACCCCGTCGTCTTCCTGCGCCTCGTAGTCCTGATCGAGGCGGTCTCAACCCTGATCCTGTTCGGCATCGCCATGCCACTAAAGCATGTCTGGGACCTGCCGCTCGCCGTGCGCATCGCCGGCTCCATCCACGGCGGCCTCTTTCTCGTCTTCTGTTACGCGTTGCTGCGCGTGCTGCAGCAGACCGACTGGCCGCTGCGCCGTGCAGTGGCGGTCTTCCTCGCCAGCCTGGTGCCGGTCGTGCCCTTCCTGATGGACGGTCAGATGAAGGCCTGGGCCGCCGAGGTCCGGCGCCCCTGATCTCAGCGCCCAACCGCCCGCTTCAATTCGTGCTGGGCCAGGTTGAAGCCGGTGACGGCATGCACCCGGCTCTGGCGGGCGCGGGTCAGTTCCTCGCGGGCCAGCAGGTATTCGAGCACAACCCCGAGTTGGCTGGCCTGGCGCTCCCTGGCGAGTTTGACCATCTCCTCGGCAGCACCCACCGCCTCGTCATTGATGGCAATCTGGTCGTGTGCGCTCTGCGCCCGTGCGGCCGCCTCGACAACCTCGCGACCGATGGCCGCCTTGACCTGCGCGGACTGCAACTGCGCCGCCTCCTCGCGGGCGTTGGCGATGACCTTGCGTTGCCTGTCAAAGAGGCCTCCGGGGCCGATCTTCCAGCCGAGACCGACGAAGACATTCTGCGAATCGGCGAAGTTGCCCAGATCGCCGTTGAAGCCACCGCCGAGGCCACCGTAGATGTAGCTGGCCTGCACATTCGGAAACAGGGGCGCCACCCGCGCGCGCTGGCGCTCCCAGGCGGCGGCGGTGCTGAACGCGGTCGCGGCCTTCACCTCGGGGCGATGCTGGTTGGCCTGGGAAATGAGCGACGCGACGCCAGTCTTGTGGTCGAGCAGACGCACCGGCACCAGGTCCGCCTTCGCGGGCCGCAGTTCGGTCTCCGCCGGCAGCCGCAGGATTTCCGCCAGCGCGGCGGCGGCAAGGTCGCGCTTCTCTTCAAACTGACGGATTGCCAGCTTCTCCCGGCTCACCTGGGTCTTGACGCGCAGCAGGTCGGCCCGAAAGGCGGTGCCCGCCTCGACCGCCCCGCCAATCTGCTTTTCATAGTCTTGGGTCAGGCGCAGGTCGTCCTCGAGGATGGCCAGCTCAGCCTCCGCAGCCAGCAGGCCGTAGTAGCGGCCCGTCGCCTGGGTGACGATGTCGCGCCGCGCCTTTTCGGCAAGTTGCTCGGCCGCCAGCGCCTGCTGCTTGGCAGCCAGTGCGGCGTAATAGAGGTCGCCTGGCGACCAGTCGATGAGCAGGTTCGGACCGACGGTGTACTGCTGCTTGCTGACATCGAACACCGCACCGGCAATGTCCTGGGTGTTGCCATCCGTGCGCCGGTAGCCGGCACCGAGGGTCAGGGCCGGCCAGAACCGCTGCCAGGCCAGCTTCGACTCGGCGATCGTCTCAGTGTGGCGGGCGCGCGCAAGCTCGATCTCGTCGTTGTTGGCGCCGGCCAGCTTCATCACCGTCGGCAGGTTCACATGCATCGGCGCCGCCAGCACCGGCAACGCCGGCAGCAGCAGAAAAAGGGTCCGCAGAGCAAACAGAGCGGCAAAGTTGGGGCACGTGTTCATTCGTCATTCGTCATTCGTCATTCGTCATTCGTCATTCGTCATTCGTCATTCGTCATTCGTCATTCGTCATTCGTCATTCGTCATTCGTCATTCGT
>JBIJBO010000114.1:0-11879 GCA_044345215.1 Prosthecobacter sp.
GCGGCGCAGGCCGGGCCGGACGACCGTGGTCGGCCAGGCCTGCACGGCCGCCTTGGCCGCGGCTTCAGCCAGCAGGCGCTGGCGCAGGAACTCGGGCAACTCGCTCTCGCGATGCTCGACCGCGGTGAGCAGCAGGGCGTTGAGGTCGGGGTGCCGGGCCTCGATCAGGCGGGCGATCTCGGTGTCGCTCCAGCGCCGCCGGCGGATCCACAGCTGCAGGCCGAGGGCGACCAGGGCCAGGGCGGCGGCCAGACCGGGCACCAGCGGCCTGGCCTGCGGTCCGAGGTGGGGCAGGGCCAGCGCCAGGACGGCGGCGGCCAAGGCGGCCACCAGCAGCAGCCGCGCCGTCAACCGACGCCGGCACTGCTCGCGCAGCAGCGCGCGCACCTCGTCGAGCTTGTGGTGAAGGATGCGGGCTTCGATCATGGGGTCCCCCTGGAATTACGTTGGAACCACGGTGCTTCGCTCGGGTCGCGCGCTGCGGGAGGCGAGCAGGGTTTCCGCGCCCAGCACGGCGAGCAGGGCGACCAAGATCCACCACCAGGCCTGCTGGCGTTCCTCGGCCTCGCCGGCGGCCAGCCGCTCCTGCACCTGGGCGGCCGAGGCCGCTTCCGTCGCCGTGCCGGCCGTCTCCAGGCGTACGCCGAAGTCGGCGAGCCGCTCGGCCGCCATCGGCGAGGTGCGACCCTCGGCGGGTGCGAGCTGGACCGCGTGCCAGCGGCTCCCGGCGCCGGTTTTCAGCTGATACAAGCCGACGCTCTCCGTGCGCTGCGCCGCTCCCGGGGCCCGCGCGATTTCCCGTCCTTCCGGTGTCACCACGATGGTCGCGGTCTCGACCGGCGGCAGGGTGTCGCCGACACTGAGCCCCGATGCCTCGGCGTGGGCAAAGCCGGCCGCTTCGAGCCAGCCAAAAAGCAGCGGCACGAACTTGGTCGACAGGGCGAGCTGGCTGTCGGCCGGCTGCCAGCCGCTGGTCAGCAACACAAGGGTGCCGGCCCCGACGGGCAGCGCCAGCAGGGCGGGATCGCCGTTGTCGAAGCGCGCCAGCACCTCCACCCGCCGAGCGGCCTCGTCGCCCAGGGTCAGGCGCCGATGCTTCCAGAACCGCAGCTTGGTGAAATCGCGCAATCGCGGATCGGCAAAGGGTTGCAGCAGGGGGTGCTCTTCCTTCACTCCGCCGAGCATGCGGTAGTCATCGCTCTGCGCCTCGGTCACGGACCAACCCGGCACGCCGGTCAGGGTCTCGATGGCGGCGGCGGCCGTGCCGGGCTCAAGCAACCAGACGCCAAATCCGCCGGCGCGCAGCCAGTCGCCCAGCTCCGCCGGCGGCGGCGCGCCGTGCAAGACCGCCAGCCGGGCTCCGGCCAGTCCGGAGGCCCCGTTCTGCACGACCTCCGGCTGCAGGGCCGGGGTCGGCTGCAGGGCCCGGCGCAGGTAGTAGAGCGGCGAGGCCGCCTCGTCGGCCCCGGTCGTCGGCCCAAGCCAGGCGACCCGCACCGGCCGTGCCGGGGCGGGGGCAAAGAACACGCGGTTGTCGAAATCGCTGCCGTCGCCCTCCAGCCGCAGGGTGTCGCCCTCCGGGGTGAGCCTGTCCGGCAGGGGCATGCGCAGCAGGCGGGTGGTGCCGGGCGGCACCTGGCCGGTGACAACCTCGCCTCCAGCCTTCTCCCAGCGCAGGGTGAAATCGCCCGTCGCCGCCTCGCGGGTGTTGGTCACCCGCACCCGCAGCGAGGGTTGGGCCGACCCGGCCTCGGGCTCGGCGGCGGCGAGGCTGAGACTGAAGTTGCCGGCTTCAGGGGCTTCGATGCGCAGCAGTTGGACGCGCACTTGCTCCGGCCAGGCCACCCCGCGCAGGGCATCGAGCCGGGTGCCCTCCTGGAGGTCGGTGATGATGACGAGCCGCTGCTCCCGGCCGGCGAGCCCGGAACTGCCGGCCAGCAGGCCGAGGGCGTCGACCAGGCTGCGGCCGAGGTCGGTGGCCTGCCAGCCGGGGCGCAGGGCGTCGAGCTGCTGGACCAGACCCGCGCGACCATTGGCGCCGGCGTCCTGCTCGAAGGTCCAGAGCGGCTGCAGGGTGGCGTCGAAGGCGGCCAGAGCGACCCGGTCCTGCGGGGTGGCCGCCTGCACCTCGGCGCGCGCCCTTGCCACCGCCTGGGCCATGAGGTCGGCCCGACGCATCGAGGCGCTGCGATCGACCAGGATCAGCACCGCCCGGCCGGCGCCGGCGGCTGCGCGGGCATCGTCCTGCAGCCAGGGTCGGGAGAACATCAGGGCCAGCAGCAGCAGGGCCAGGCAGCGCAGCAACAGCAGCAACCAGTGCTCGATCCGACGCTTGCGGGTCGGCTCCGGCGTCCGCGCCTGCAGGAACATCAGCGAGCTGAATTCCACCCGCTCCTGCGGCGGTCGTCGATGCAGGTGCATCAGGATCGGCGCAAGGATTGCCCCCGCGCCGAGCAGGTAGAGTGGGAACAGCCAGGACATGGGCGGCTTGCAGTTCAACCCGGCAAAACCGGGATTCTTGCAGCCGACGCGCAAGATCAGGGCCAGAGACCGAGCCAAGCGCGACGGGCCGAGAGGGAAGGGCTGACGGTCTCCTCCGGCCCGGTCCGAACGTCACGGACGGGAAAGACCTGACTCTGGGCAAGCCGCTCGGAAAAGCCTCTGGCCAAGCGGTGAGGGGTGCGGCAGATTGCTGGCATGGACGAGGCCTCGCCCGCCACATTGCCTTACCGGAACGGCTGCGGCCGACTGATGCTCTGGGCTGGCTTGGCCGTGCTGCTGATGGGCGGTCTGCTGGTCTGGTCATGCGCCGATCTGGCACGCGACGGCCTGCGCTGGCTGAGCCTTCTGCCAGGCCGCCTGAGCACGACCCAGCTTACCGAGAGTTTCCGCGAGTCGGTCGTCGCCATTGTCTCAAACGATGGCGAAATCCTGGAGGTTGCGGTGCTGGAGACCGACGAGACGCTGAGCCGGAGCGACACCCTGCGGGTGCTTGGCGACAGCCTCGACCTTGGCACCACCGTGTCCGAGATTCGTGTGCCGGTGGTGTATCGCTACCACATCCGCCTCTCCGATGCCTGGCAGCTGGAGGAGCAGAACGGTCGTCTTGTCGTGCATGCCCCGCCCCTGCGGCCGACCTTGCCGCCGGCGGTGCGCACCGAGGCCATGGAAAAACGCTCGACCGCCGGTTGGCTGCGCTTCAATGCCGCGGACAATCTCGCCGCCCTTGAACGCGGCCTGACCCCTGCCCTCGAGGCGCGGGCCGGCGATTCCCGACATCTCGGCCTCGTGCGCGACAAGGCCCGCGCCTCGGTGGCGGCCTTCGTCCGACGCTGGGTCCTGCAGCAGGAGGCCCGGCAGGTCACCAATCCCGTCGTGCAGGTGAGGTTTGCGGATGAACCGGCGGCCGTTGGACCGGCCCCGGCCCCGTGACCGGGAAAGCCGGGGAACCCGCAAAAAAAGTTGCCGATCGGCCAGCCTGCCCGATAAGATGCCGGCATGGCCTCCCTCAACAAAGTCATGCTCATCGGCAACCTCACCCGCGACCCGGAAGTGCGCTACACGCCCAAGGGCAGCGCCGTGGCGGACCTCGCCATCGCGGTGAATCGCAGCTATCAGACCGACAACGGTGAGCGCATGGAGGAGGTGACCTACGTCGACGTCGTTGTCTGGGCCCGGCTGGCCGAATTGGCCGGCCAATACCTGCACAAGGGCAGCCCGGTGTTCTTTGAAGGCCGCCTGCAGATGGACACGTGGGAGGACAAGGCCACCGGCCAGAAGCGTTCGAAAATCCGCGTCGTTGCCGAGAACATGCAGTTCCTGGGTGGCAAGGGAGGTCGTGGCGAGGAAGGGGGCGATGCCGGGGGTGGCTATGGAGCCGGCGCGCCCGCTCCGCAGCGCCGCCAGGCCGGCGGTGGTGCTGGTGGCGGCGGGGGCTACCCGCAGCGTCAGCAGGCCGCCCAGCGCCCGCCGCAGCGTCCGGCCGCCGAGGAGGACTTTGGCGAAGGACCGATCACGGACGACCTCGACGGCGACGAAATCCCGTTCTGAAAACCCGGCAAGCTCGGCCTCGCGGGACATGCTTCCTGGAGCACGACCGGTACCGACCCGGCTTGCGGATTGGGCCGCGCCCAGGCACCCGCCCACGCTTGTGCATTCCTGTGCACGGATTGGCAGGGCCTCAGGAAGCCGTGGTGACCCACGTTGAGAGCGACAAGGACCGCGCGTGGCATGCCGCCCGTGCGGTCCCCACTGTCCTCATGAAAACGCTTCTGCCCGCGCTGCTGCTCGCTGCCCTCAGCTTCACCGCCGTTCTCGGCAAGGGAGGTCCGCCCATCAACGATCTCTGCCCGGTCGATGGCAAGGCCATCCGCGTCATCTACCGCATCTTCACCGAGCAGGGCAATGTCTCGTTCTGCTGCACCGACTGCATGGAGACTTGGCGCAACAACCCCGGCCGCTTCCCGGTGAAACCCAAGGCTGCGAAGTAAGAAGGCTTGCATCCGCCCCGGAGTCCGGCGTTGAATCCGGCCTCCCGCATGCAAGCCGAAACTGTCCGCACGCCCTGGTGGCGCCTTCTCTACGTTCAGGTCCTGCTCGCTGTCGCGGCTGGCATCGTCCTCGGCTGGCTCTGGCCCGAGGCCGGCAAGACGTTGAAACCGCTCGGCGACGGCTTCATCAAGCTCATCAAGATGATGATCGCGCCGGTCATCTTTTGCACCGTCGTCCACGGCGTCGCCTCGATGGGCGACCTGAAAAAGCTCGGCCGGGTCGGGGGCAAGACGCTGTTGTACTTTGAGGTCGTTTCGACCCTCGCGCTGCTGATCGGCCTCGCGGTCGTCAATGTCCTGCAGCCCGGGGCCGGCTTCGATGTCGACGTCGCCGAACTGCGTGCCCAGGATGCCGCCGCGGCGCGCGAGTACGCCGGCAAGGCCCAGGCCACCCGCACGGCCGATTTCCTGCTGCAGATCATTCCGTCGACCTTCGTCGGCGCCTTCGCCGGTGGCGACCTGCTGCAGGTGCTGTTGATAGCCCTGCTCACGGCCTTCGCCCTCGCCGGCATGGGCGAGCGCGGCAAGCCGCTGCTGCATGGACTTGAAAGGGTCGGTGAGGTCTTCTTCGCCATCCTGCGCATCCTCGTCAGGTCGGCGCCGGTCGGCGCTTTTGGCGCCATGGCCTTCACCATCGGCAGCTACGGTCTTGGCTCGCTGCAAAAGCTGCTCGCCCTGATGCTTGGCTTTTACCTCACCGCCGGGCTCTTCGTCCTGGGGGTGCTCGGCCTGATCGCCCGCTGGTGCGGCTTCTCCATCGTGCGCTTCCTGCTCCACATCCGCGAGGAACTGCTGCTGGTCCTTGGCACGAGCTCCTCGGAGACGGCCCTGCCGCTGATGATCCAGAAGCTGCGCGGGCTCGGCTGCGCGCCGGCCACGGTCGGCCTGGTCGTGCCCACCGGCTACAGCTTCAACCTCGACGGCACCAACATCTACATGACGATGGCCGCGGTCTTCCTGGCCCAGGCCACCAACACGCCGCTCGACCTCGGCCAGCAGCTGACCCTGCTGCTCGTCGCCATGGTCACCTCCAAGGGTGCCAGCGGCGTCACCGGCGCCGGCTTCATCACCCTGGCTGCAACGCTGGCTGTGGTGCCCGCAGTGCCGATCGAATCACTCGCCCTGCTGGTCGGCATCGACCGCTTCATGAGCGAGGGCCGGGCGCTGACGAACCTGATTGGCAACGGCGTTGCCACGGTGGCCATCAGCCGCTGGGAGGGCGAAGTCAGCGCAGAGACGATCCGCGCCAGCCTGGCGCGACCGGCGCCGCCACCGCCCGCTGCTTAAGACCGGCGCCTGTCAGGGCAGCAGTGCCTCGGGGCTGTCGACGAACATGTCCTTGAGCTGCTCGTCCGGCAGACCGCTGTTGCGGATGCCTTCGAGGCGCTTGCGGCTGCCGCGCTCGCTGGAGGGACGGTTGGCGGTGCGCTGCACCAGATCCGTGATCAGCGGTGCCGCCACGACCGCGCTGCCGGCCAGCAGGCTGAGCGCCACCACATTGGCCGCGCCACGGCTCATGCCGCGGCCGAAGAGAATGCCCAGCGCACAGCCTGCGGCCGCGGGCGCGATCATGCTGGCGTAGGTCTCGTAGCGATTTTCAACGGTGGACTCGGGTGTCATCGCCTTTCCATAACCCATCCCGGCAGATTGTCCAAAGTGGAATTTGCCGGGCACGGGGCGTTGCTCCATCATCCGACGCCCATGGAAACGCCACGCCACCCTCCGCGCTATGCTCTCATCCTCGCCGGCGGCAGCGGCCAGCGTTTTTGGCCCCTCAGCCGCGACCGCCTGCCCAAGCAGTTGCTGCGCCTGTTCGGCGACAAAACCCTGCTCGAAAGGACCGTGGAGCGACTGGAAGGTCTGGTGCCGAAGGAAAACATCCTGGTCCTCACCAACCTCCAGCAGGAGCAGGCGGTGCGCGACCTGCTGCCCGACCTCCCGGCAGAGAACATCCTCGCCGAGCCGGAGAAGCGTGACACCGCCCCGGCCATCGCCCTCGGCGTCGGCTGGGTGGTTGCCCGCGACCCCGGCGCCACCATGCTGGTGCTGCCGGCCGATCATCTCATCGAGAACACGGCTGAATTCCAGCGCGTGCTCGCCCAGGCCGCCCGCGCCGCCGAGTTTGGCAGCAGCCTCGTGACCGTCGGCATCACCCCGACCTGGCCCTGCCCGAGCTACGGCTACGTGGAGCGCGGTCAGCGCGCCTCTCTGCCCGGGGCCGACGCGGTTCCCTTGTACGAGGTGCTGCGCTTCCGCGAGAAGCCGAACCCTGACCTCGCCGAGCACTTCCTCTCCCAGGGCGGCTTCGCTTGGAACGCCGGCATGTTCGTCTGGAGCATCCCCGCCATTTTCAGCGAATTGACCCGCCACTGCCCGGTCCTGGCCGACTTTGTCTCGGAACTGCGCAACTCCAAGGATTTCATGGCAACCGTGCGCGGCCAGTACCACCGCCTCCCCAAGCTCTCGATCGACTACGCGCTCATGGAGCGCGCCTCACGCGTGCTCAACATTGAGGCCACCTTCGACTGGGACGACGTCGGCAACTGGACCTCGGTCGGCCGCCACCTTGAGCTCGATGCCGCCGACAACCGGCACAACGGCCCGCTGTCCGTTCTCGATGCCACCGGCAATCTGACCTTCACCCAGACCCGCCAGCATGTCGCCCTGCTCGGGGTCCAGGATCTCATCGTCGTTGCCACCCCCGACGCCCTCCTGGTCACCCATCGCGCCTGCGCGGAGAACATCAAGAAACTCGCCGAGCGCCTGCCCGACGCCCTGAAGTGAGGCAGCGGGCGCTTGAGAAGCGCCGCGTCTCGCGCACTATTCCCGCCATGCCCCGCATTCTCGGCATCGACCACGGCACCGTGCGCATCGGCCTGGCGCTCAGCGATGAGCTGGAACTCGTCGCCAGCCCGCTGCGCACCCTCGACGCGCGCGCCGCGCCGGAGCGGGAGATCGCCCGCATCGCCCGCGACAAACGCGTCACCCGCATCGTCCTTGGCATGCCCTACCTTCTGGGCGGCGGCCGCGGGGAGGCGGCGGAGCGCGTGGAAAAGTTTGCCGAAGTCCTGGGCCGCGAGCTGCGCCACGAGGTCCCGGTCGAGTTTGTCGACGAGCGCCTGTCCTCGGTTGAGGCCGAGGCCTCGCTGTCGCGCTCCGGCATCACCGACAAGAAGCGCCGCGACGAGGTCGTCGACCAGCTCGCCGCCACGGTCATCCTGCAGGATTACCTGAACTCCCGGCGCGGTCCGGAGAGCTTTCTCCTGCCCGAACTCAGTGACGAACCGGAGTGGCTCCATGAGGGAAGACGGCATCGAAAGTAGCCTCGGCCTGCACCCGCCGGCGCCGCCCGGGCGCAAGCGCCTGCGCCTGACCGTGGCCTACTGCGGCAGCGGCTGGCGCGGCTGGCAGAGCTTGGTCGGCGGCGGTACGATCCAGGACGAGCTCACCGCCGCGGTGCTCAAGGCCACACGTCTGCAGACGGTCGTGCACGGCTCCGGCCGCACCGATGCCGGCGTGCACGCGCTGGCCCAGGTCGCCCACATGGACGTGCCCGAGGACCTGCGCATGAGCCACGTCGCCTGGTGCAAGGCACTCAACGCCTGCCTGCCGGCAACGATCCGCGTCACCCGCGTCGAGGACGCCGCGCCCGACTTCCACGCCCGCTTCGACGCCTGCGGCAAGACTTACCGCTACCGGCTCTGGCGACCGGAAATGCTCGACCCCTTCGAATCCGACCGCGCCTGGCATGTCTACGGCCCGCTCGACCTCGCCGCCATGCGCCGTTGCGCCAACCTGCTGGTTGGCACCCACAACTTCGCCCGCCTTTCCGCCAACCGTGGTGACATGTGGGAGACCGAACGCCGCCAACAACCGGACAAGACAACGCGCACCCTGCAACGGGCCGATCTCATCGAGAAGGGCGACGTCGTCGAGTTTGAGTTTGACGGGGACGGCTTTTTGTATCGCATGGTGCGCCTGATCGTCGGCAGCCTGGTCCAGGTCGGCCGCGGCCGGGCCAGCGAGGCCTGGTTCGCCGACCTGCTGGCCACCCACGAGGGCCTGCAGAGCAACCAGATGGCGCCGGCCTGCGGCTTGTATTTGGTGAACGTGCGCTATCCTTAGCCGCCCGCCGGCGACGGATCACCGGTGGGAGAGGGGCCTTGCCGATATTTCCCCTCTTGCCATCCCCCTTCCGGCTCCCTAGGCTCGGCGGCCAATGAGTGAAAAACTTTCCACCGTGGACTGGGCTGCCCTTGAGGCGAAGCCTGAATTTCGCGCTCTGCTGGCCCGCAAGGCGCGTTTCATCGTTGGAGCGACGGTCTTTTTCATGAGCTACTACCTCGCCCTGCCCATCCTGGTGGGGTATTTCCCGGATCTGATGAAGAAGACGGTGCTCGGCAAGGTGAACCTTGCCTACCTCTTTGCGCTGTCCCAGTTCGTCATGGCCTGGGCTGTTGCCTTCCTCTACGTGCGCAAGGCCTCCCGCTGGGACAAGGAAGCGGCCGCCGTGATCGAGGGTCAGCATTGATCCTAGCCCCGTCGCCCCCTTCAGAAACCTCCCCACCGCTCTTCCCGCATGTCCATTGCTCTCACCATGTTCGTCGGCTTCGTTGCGCTGACGCTGTTCATCACCTTCTGGGCCGCCCGCAAGAACACCGGCGCCTCGGCCTACTTCGCCGCCGGCCGCAGCATCACCGGCTGGCAGAACGGCCTGGCCGTCGCCGGCGACTACATGAGCGCCGCGAGCTTCCTGGGCATCTCCGGTGCGATCTGCCTCAGCGGCTATGACGGCTTCATGTACTCCGTGGGCTTCCTCGTCGCCTACATCACCGTGCTGCTCATCGTCGCCGAACCCCTGCGCAATGCCGGCAAGTACACGATGGCCGACCTGCTCGCCTACCGCCTCAGCCCGCGGCCGGTGCGTGCCATGGCCTCGCTGAGCACGCTGACCGTCTCCACTTTTTACATGATCGCCCAGATGGTGGGCGCCGGTGTCATCATTGAAAAGCTCATCGGCGCCAGCTTTCACACTGCCGTGATCGGCGTCGGGGTGCTCATGCTGGTGTACGTCGTCTTCGGGGGCATGCTCGCCACCACCTGGGTTCAGATCATCAAGGCCATCCTGCTCATGATCGGCGCCTTCATGCTCAGCGTCCTGGTGCTCAAGCACCATGGCTACAGCCTCACGGCCTTCTTTGAATCCGTCTCCGCCGCCACCTACAACCACACGGAGGCGCCAAAAAACCTGCTCGAACCCGGCTTGAAATACGGCCTCGCCGTGGCCGGTCCCTGGGGCAGCCTCGACTTCATCTCGCTGAGCCTCGCCCTGGTGCTTGGCACCGCCGGCCTGCCGCACATTTTGGTGCGCTTCTACACGGTGCCCGATGCCAAAACCGCCCGCTCGAGCGTGGTCTGGGCCATGGCCATCATCGGCCTCTTCTACATTCTGACCACCTTCTTCGGCTTCGGTGCCGCGACCATTCTGGAAAAGGCCCAGATCCTTTCGGATGGTAAACCCAACCCGAACATGGTGGCTCCGGCGCTCGCCCAGCACCTCGGTGGGGAACTGTTCTTTGCCTTCATCAGCGCCGTGGCCTTCGCCACCATTCTCGCCGTCGTTGCCGGCCTGACCATGAGCGCCAGTGCCAGCTTTGCCCACGACTTCTACACGAACGTCCTCCACCACGGCCAGGAGCACCGCCCCGGCCAGGAGGTTCGGGTCGCCCGCATCACCGCCTTCGTCGTCGGCGCGGTTAGCATTGGCATCGCCATCTACCTCGGCCCCAGCGTCAATGCCGCCTTCCTCGTCGGCCTGGCCTTTGCGGTTGCCGCCAGCGCCAACCTCCCTGTCATCGTCCTGAGCGTCTTCTGGAAGCGCTTCAACACCACCGGCGCCGTCGCAGGTCTGGGCGTCGGCCTGGCCTCGTCGATCGGCCTGATCCTGCTCAGCCCGAACGGTCTGTTCGGCAAGGAGGGCGCCATTTTCCCCCTGGAAAACCCCGGCTTGATCAGCATCCCGCTCGGTTTCCTGGCCGCCTGGCTTGGCACGCTTCTCACCGCCCGCGATGTCGAAGCAGAGGCGAAGTTCGCCGAACTCACCGTGCGCGCCCATACCGGCCTCGGGGCGGAAAAGGCGGTCAGCCACTGACCGGCCCGCTGCTCAGCGGCCCATCGACTGCGCCCAAGCGCCCATTTTTTGCGTGCGCGCTTGGCGCGCCAGGGCCAGCAACTCGGTGCCGTAGGTTGGCATGTCGCGCGGGTCGTTGGGCAGGAAGGTGTCCATGCCCCCGACGCGCGCATAGCCCAAGCGCAGCAGTCGCTCGGCGAGATTTTCCATCCGCCTGTCCTCGCCTTCGACCTGAATCAGGGCATAATAACGCAGCGTGCCTTCCACCCGCTCCCAGCGGGTCAGCACCCGAAACGGTCGGTGCTTGAGCAGATCTGTGACATGGTCGACCGCTTCGCGACCCAAACTCGTCACCGTCGTTGCATCAGCGAGTCCAAAGTAACGGCGCTGCTCCTCGACCCGGGTCGGATGCCCGAGCGTGGTTTCGAGGGCGTCGACAAAATACAGCACGAAGAGATGCTCCTCGCCGCCGTGGCTGATGCGCAGCGTGTCGGCCTCGTTGGCGCGACTGTCGACCATGCGTGCGCCTTCCAGCGTCTCAAAGTCTGGGAGGGGCTCACGTGGACGGCCAACCGGATCATCCGCGACGGCCGCCACCCCAACCGGGATGGCTGGGACGACCCCGCGCCGCGAGTCCTTGAACAGGAGACCGGCAACCACGACCAGCAGCACCACGATCGTGGTGATGGCCAGGGTGGAGAGCGTTTCCCGCAGCGTCATCAGCATGCATCTTCTCCGTGCCAGCCCGCAATCTCAAGCGGGAAACGAGTGAAGCCGATGCAGCTGTGCAACGCTCCTGACATCCGGAACCTGCCAGCGCGGAAGCGGTCACCCCCCTTCACTCGGAAGTCGAAACCTTGCGCAAGCGTCGGAGCGCATACCAGCCCGTCATCTCCTGGATTGGCCGCGCCCCCTGCTTCCGCTTGGGACTGTAGCGACCTCGGTTTGCCTCATACACCGCCTCCACGAACGCCTTCCCGCCCAGCACCAGGCTCTCGCTGAAATACCGCACCCGCAGCCGCACGCGTTCCGCCTTCGACAGCCGGCCTTTCTGCTGCAGCACGGCCCTTGCCTCCTCGGCCGAGACACCGTGCTCCACGACGTTCACGTTCTGCGCGTCCCTGATCTCCACACCGCTGGAAAACAGCAGGCAGCGATAGGCTTCCGCCCCGCCCGCCTTCTCCCAGCCATCCACCGGT